>NZ_JACOOO010000037.1:0-164721 GCF_014287825.1 Clostridium hominis | reverse complement strand
GGAAGGGATAAACGCTGAAAGCATCTAAGCGTGAAGCCTACCTCAAGATGAGATTTCCCATAGCATAAGCTAGTAAGACCCCTTGAAGAACACAAGGTTGATAGGTCAGAGGTGTAAGTGTGGTAACATATTTAGCTGACTGATACTAATAGGTCGAGGGCTTGACCAATAAAAAATATAAAATTCATGTGCAATTTTCAGAGAACACTCTGAATACATCTAGTGATGATGGCGTAGAGGAAACACTCCTTCCCATTCCGAACAGGAAAGTTAAGCTCTACAGCGCCAATGGTACTGCACGGGAGACTGTGTGGGAGAGTAGGACGTTGCTAGGTAATGTGGCTCGATAGCTCAGTCGGTAGAGCAGAGGACTGAAAATCCTCGTGTCCCTGGTTCGATTCCTGGTCGAGCCACCAGGAAAAAAGCACTAACTTTTGTTAGTGCTTTTTTGTTACATATTTTTTAAATCTTCTAAAATAGTATCTATGTGACCTTTTACTTTAACTTTTCTGTATTCTTTTACTAGAACACCTTCTTCGTTAATAATAAATGTACTTCTTTCTATTCCCATTACTTTTTTTCCATACATATTTTTTTCTTTAATAACTCCAAATAGGTTACAAAGAGTTTCATCTTCATCACTTAAAAGTAAGAATGGCAAATTGAATTTTTCAATAAACTTATCATGACTTTTTAGAGAATCTCTACTTACACCAATAACTATTGTGTTCATGTCTTCTATAATAGAGTTATTATCTCTAAAGTCACAAGCTTCAGTAGAACATCCAGGAGTGTTATCTCTAGGATAAAAATACAGTATTATCTTTTTTCCTTTATATTCACTTAAAGAGTGTTCTTTTTTATCAGACCCGATAAGTGAAAAGTTAGGAACTATAGAATTTATTTCAATCATATATACCTCCTAAGTATAAAATATTATTTAATAATAATAATTATTATATAATTTAATTTTTGTATTTACAATAATAAATTTATTTATGTATACAACATTGGAAAATCTGTTATAATTTTAAATATAAAGATGAAAAGGAGTTAATGTGATGGAAAACAAAGTATTAGCAATAATTTCAGGAAATGAAATAACAGAAAATGATTTAAATAATATAATAATGAGATACCCTGAAGATAAAAGAGGATATTTTTCTTCTGATATGGGTAAAAAGCAATTATTAGAACAAATGGTTCAATTTGAATTAATGAACAAATTAGGACTAGAAATGGAATTAGATAAAACTGAAGAATTTAAAGCTCAAGTAAAGCAAGTTGAGAAAGATTTATTAACTCAAGCTACAGTTAATAAGGTATTATCAGAAATTACTGTAACTGAAGATGATGCAAAGAAATATTATGAAGCTAATAAAGATATGTTCAAAGGAAAAGAAGCTGTATCTGCTAAGCATATATTAGTTGATAATGAAGAATTATGTTCAGAAGTAAAAGCTAAGATTGATAATAATGAATTAACTTTTGAAGAAGCTGCAAATCAATATTCTTCATGCCCATCAAAAGAGCAAGGTGGAAGCTTAGGTGAGTTTGGTAGAGGAATGATGGTTCCTGAATTTGAAAATGCTGCATTTGAATTAGAAACTGGAGTAGTAAGTGAACCAGTTAAAACTCAATTTGGATATCACTTAATAAAAGTAGAGTCTAAAAAGGGTGCAGATGTTATGCCTTTCGAAGCAGTTAAACAAGAAGTTGTTGGAAGACTTACTCAACAAGCTCAAGAAAACAAATTTATGACTGTAATAAAAGAATTAGAAGATAAGTATGAAGTAAAAAGATTCTAATATATAAAGACATAATAAAAGAACTGTAACTATTACAGTTCTTTTATTATGTTATTAACTTTAGAAATAATAAAACTTATGTATGATTAAAGTAATTCGTTGTAATCATAGATATATTTATCGCAAGCTTTAGATAAAAGCTCTTCTTGGTCTTCAGAAGCTTTATCGTATACACCTATAACTTTCATGCCTGCTAATTTAGCTCCTTTTACAGCAGCTATTATGTCCTCGAAAACTATACAATTTTCAGGAGGTACATTAAGTTTATTAGCACATAAAAGATATACATCGGGGTTTTCTTTACTCTTTTTTACTTCCTCAGTAACTGTTATAGCATCAAATAAATGATAAATACCATTATTCTTTAAGGTAGCCTCTAATAAAGGAATTGAATTACTGGTAGCTAGTCCGATTTTTATATCTAATGATTTTAATTTATTGAGGAAAGAAATTACGCCTGGCTTAAGCTTTACCTTAGATGAGTAAAAACTATATGCCATGTTATGCCAAGTATCAGTAATTTCATCAATAGAATCAGACAAATTAAATCTATTTTTAAAATATTCTGCAGTTTGGTTGAATGTTAAATGAGTTATATCATCTTTTAAATCTTTAGGTGGAGTATATCCTTTAGATTTAAGAAAATCTATGTCTATTTGCTCCCAAACCCACATAGAATCCACTAAAGTTCCATCAAGATCAAAAATTGCAGCTTTAATATTATTCAAA
This sequence comes from Clostridium hominis, assembly GCF_014287825.1. Lineage (NCBI taxonomy): Bacteria > Bacillati > Bacillota > Clostridia > Eubacteriales > Clostridiaceae > Clostridium > Clostridium hominis. The sequence continues at coordinate 162,184 of NZ_JACOOO010000037.1, read as the reverse complement.
GTATCACCTCGTAAGTAAATATATTTAAAGTTATGTATAGTTATATATTAATTTTGAATATAAAAAAAGGTAGGTTTATTACCTACCTTGGTCGGGGTGACAGGGATCGAACCTGCGACCTCATGGTCCCAAACCACGCGCGCTCCCATCTGCGCTACACCCCGTAGCACATAATTATTATAAATCTTATGTAGTGATGTGTCAATATTTTTTTTATAATATATTTATAAATTATTATAATAAATAATACTAATTAGTAATATAAATAAAGTGACAAGTTGTTTTCATACAAGTGTAAGTATGTTAAATTTTATGTATTGTATACATTATAATTGCGTATTATGACTAAATAAGAAAAATTACCATTGTCCTAACTTTCCATAAGTGTTATAATGGTAATGTGTTACAAAAGGAAAGGGGGAAGGTCTTACGACCAAGCAAAGATGAGAAAGAAAATTTTATCTGCGATATTGGCCACGACAATTATAGCAAGCTTTAGTATGCCGGCTTTCGCAACACCAGATCAAGAAGTAATAGAAAATCAACAAGAATATGACAGATTAACTCAAAAGATAGATGAAATAAATGGGGAAATATACGCATTAAATGGGCAGATTGAACCATTACTGGAAACGATTGAAAGTAACCAAAAACAAATGGATGACATTAAAGTTGAAGTTACAAACACTGAAAAAGAAATTGAAACTGCTAAAGAAGAAATAAAGAAAACTGAAGAAGTATTAGGTAAAAGAGTTAGAGAACTATACAAGTCAGGTGGACAAGCAAGTTATTTAACACTTATATTTAGTGCAGATAGCTTTAATGATTTATTAACTAAGTTAGAAGCAACAACAAGATTAGTTAACATCGATAAGAAAATGGTTAAAGAACTTAACGATAAGCAAGAAAAACTTGATAATAAGATTAAATCACTTGATGAGAAAAGTGCTGAGTTAACTAAAATTAATGAGGAAACTTCTAAGACTTTGGAAGAATTCCAAGCTAAGGAAGCAGAACAAAAAAGATTAGTTGCAGAAGCACAAGCTGAACAAGCTGTATTTGAAAGAGATTATTTAGCTGTATCTGAAAGAAAGCTAATTCAACATCAAATTAGTGTAATTCAAGATTCATCAAGTTCACTTGATGCTTTACAAAGTGCAATTAGCCAGTTAAGAAATATTAGAGATAACCAAATTAAGAGTAGTATAGTTGAAGAAGAAATTAATGAATATATTGAGACAGCTAAGACTAGAGTTGCTGAGATTGAAGCTGAACAAGCTGCAGCTAATAAGCCTAATAGAGGTGAAGTTTCTGCAACAGGAAATGCTGTAGTTGACTTTGCTTATGGATATATTGGATCGCCTTACGTTTGGGGAGCTACAGGTCCAACAAGCTTTGACTGTTCAGGATTTACAAGCTTTGTATTTAGTAATGCTGCAGGGATAAATATTACAAGAACAACTTATAGCCAAATGGGAGTTGGAACAGCAGTATCTTATGATGAACTTCAACCAGGGGATTTAGTATTTACTTATAGTGGAGATCACGTAGGAATATATGTTGGAGGAGGAAGTTACATACATGCTCCTCAACCAGGAGATTCGGTTAAGGTATCACCTGTAACATCATTCTATACAGCTAGAAGAGTACTTTAATATGTATTTTAAGACTAGGGTTTAATTCCTAGTCTTTTTTGTGCATAATAGTAGTAAAGATATTTGGAGGATTAATATGGACGTTAATATAAATATAGATGAGAGTATTGATGATTTACAGTTAAATGGGTTAATGTTGATTCAAAAGCAATCAGGATTTAGATTTGGTGTAGATGCTGTACTTTTATCAGATTTCGCTAATGTAAAAAAGAAGCATAGAGTTTTAGATTTATGTACAGGAACAGGAATAGTTCCCTTCTTACTTTATGGAAAGTATAGTCCTAAAGAAGTGTGGGGTGTAGAAATCCAGGAAGATATGGTTGAGATGGCCAATAGAAGTTCAAAATTAAATAATACTGATGATATAGTAAGGTTTAAGTGCGCTGATTTAAAAGATAAAAAGCTTGTTAGTGAATTAGGTAGATTTGATGTTATTACTGTTAATCCACCATACAAGCTTAATAATGCTGGAATTTTAAATTCTAATGATAAACTTGCTATAGCTAGACATGAAATACTTTGTAACTTAGAAGATGTTATAGTATCAGCTAGAAGGTTATTAGCTGATAATGGTAGAATGTTTATTGTACATAGACCAGAGAGATTAGCAGATATATTTGGATTAATGAGAAAGTATAATATAGAACCTAAAAGGGTTAAAATGATTCATCCAAGTGCTAAGAAAGCACCTAATATAGTTTTAGTTGAAGGACAAAGAGATGGTGGAGCTTTCTTAAAATGGGAAGAGCCGTTGTATGTATATAACGAAAACGGAAATTATAGTGAAGAAATAGATAAAATTTATGGGAGACTTTAAAATGACTTTAGGAAAAATATTTTTAGTACCAACGCCGATAGGCAACTTAAAAGATATTACGTTAAGAGCTTTAGAAGCATTAGAAAATTCTGATGAAATAGCGGCTGAAGATACAAGGCAAACTTTAAAACTACTTAATCACTTTAATATTAAAAAACCTTTATTTAGCTACCATCAGCATAATGAGCAAGGCAAGAGTGATGATATAATAGATAAATTAAAAGACGGTAAAAATATTGCTTTAGTTACTGATGCTGGGACACCAGGAATATCAGATCCGGGAAGTGTAATAGTACAAAAGTGTATAGAACAAGATATACCTTTTGAAGTATTACCGGGAGCAACAGCTTTTACAACAGCTTTAGTTTATTCGGGACTAGATACCACTAAATTTGTATTCAGAGGCTTTATACCAAGAGAAAATAAGGATAGAAAAGCTCTTATGGAAGAAGTGAAAGATAAAAGGGAGACAGTTATATTTTATGAATCACCACATAGACTTATAGATACATTAGATTTCTTAAATAAATCCTTAGGGAATAGAAGAATTGCTGTGTGTAGGGAATTAACTAAGTTGCATGAAGATATATTTAGAGGAACAATAGAAGATGCATATAATTGGTTTGTAGCTAATAGGCCAAGAGGAGAGTTTGTATTGGTTATTGAAGGGAAGACAGATAGCGAGATTAAAGCTGAAAAAGAAGAGGCTTTTGCAAATATATCTATAGAAGAACATTTGAAGAATCTTATATATACTGGAATAAGTAAAAAAGAAGCTATAAAAATTGTATCTAAGGAGAGAGACTTACCTAAGAAGGATGTTTATAAGGTAGCGATAGAAATTGAATAAAAGCGACAATTCAACTTAAAATTATAAATTCTAAATGATAAATGATAAATGATAAATTAAGGGAAAATTCCTTGAGAGGAATTTAAAAAAGAAACTAGCTGAGTAGTTTTCGCATTAATTTATAATTATGAATTTATAATTTTTCATTAAATAAAGTACTTCGTAATTTATTAAAAAAAGGAGCATTGCATTTAAGCAATAGCTCCTTTTTAAGTATGTATATAAACTATCTATCTGACTTTAACTCGTTTAAGCAGTTTTTACAGATATTTTTTCCTTTGTAGTTAGCAACGTCTCTAGCATCTCCACAGAAGATACAAGCAGGCTCGTATTTCTTTAAGATTATTTGCTCACCATCTACATAAATTTCTAAAGCATCTTTTTCAGCTATATCTAAAGTTCTTCTTAATTCTATAGGAATAACTATTCTTCCTAGTTCATCTACTCTTCTAACAACACCAGTTGATTTCATTTTAAATTCCTCCTTAACAAGTTTCGACATTTTGCAGTTTAATATTAACAAATTTGTAATTTAAAGTCAATACAAAAACATAAAAAAAAATATTTATATAGAATATTAATTCTAAATAAATTCATAAATAAACTATACTACCATATTTTTGAAAAGTCAAGGGCGTTTTTAAAAAATATGTAATAAAAGTATACCACGAAAAATGGCTTGTCTACTTGTTTTGAAGTGAAAAAGTTTTAAAATTGATAAGAAATTAAAAAAAATTTAAAAAAATTGGTAAAAAATGTGACGAATAAAAAGAAAATATTGAATTGAACAAAAATAATTACATAAAAAGGAAAAAGTAACTTGTAATAAGTTTTTTTTTACTATATAATATAATAAAGAAATAAAAGGTGAGGTGAATAGAAATGGCTGATAAAATGGATGATAACTATATAAAAGAATTGGCGGAAGAAATTTCTAAAGATTCGACAATATCATATGACGATTTACCTAAGTATGACCTTTTCTTATCACAAGTTATAGATTTTTTAAATGATAAGTTTGTAGATGATAAATATACTAATAATATAGTACAAAATTATATTAAAAGTGAAGTAATTAGTAAGCCGGAAGATGGTAAGAAAAGAGGATATACTAAAATTCATTTGGTTCAACTTGTATTATTGAGTTTTATGAGACCAGTACTTACTACTGAAGAAATAAAAAAGGTATTTAGACTAGCATTTAATGATATAAATGATAGATCAGATGATATTATTGCCTGGGAAACGGCATATAAAATTTTTGTCGAAACCCAAAGTAATAGTTTTAAAGAGTATTTAAATACCCCAGCATTAGACGAAGATAAATTAACTGAAGTAATAAAAGAACTTGATTTAGATGAAAAAGACGAAAATAGTATAAGAACTTTTGTAGTCGTTATGACATTAATTGCTCAAGCAAGCGCAATTAAGAAGTTAGTTCAAAAAATAGTAAATGAGTATCATTCAGAATAAGAACTGTCTTAACTAGGCAGTTCTTTTATTATGATTATAATCAAAATTTGATATAATAAATATATTAAATTTAGGTAGGGATTAAACATGAGTTTAGTAGTTAGAGAATCTGTAAGAGGAATAGTTGAATATATTTTACAGCAAGGAAGTCTTGATGATAGACATGTATCTAGAACAAGAGCTATAGAAGGAACTATAGCTCACGGAAAGCTTCAAAGTGATAATGCTAAAATATATGTGGAATATGAAAAAGAAGTTAAGATGGAAGGGCAGTTTGATTATGGAGATATTGTTTTATTAGTAGAAGGTAGAGCGGACGGAATAATAAAAGAAAATGATGAAATTATAATAGAAGAAATTAAATCTACTTATAGAGATTTATTATATATAGAAGAAGATTATAATCCATTGCACTGGGCACAAAGTAAGTTTTATGGGTATTTCTATTGTAAGGATAATGAAGAAGATAATATTTCAATAAGATTAAGTTATTATAATTTGAATACAAATGAAGTTAAGAGTTTTCAAAAGGTATTTTCTTTTGAGTCTTTAAAAGAATTTGTATTTAATATAGTAGACCAATATATAGATACAGTTAGATTAAGAGAAAATTTTAAGATTGAAAGAGATAAGAGCATAAAAGATTTGAAATTCCCTTTTGAAACATATAGAAAAGGGCAAAGAGAGTTAGCGGTTAATTGCTATAGTTCAATAAAGCAAGGCGGTTTATTATTTGCTCAAGCTCCAACAGGTATAGGAAAGACTATCTCCACTATATTTCCTTCGGTGAAGAATTTAGGAGAAGGAAGAGGGGAACGAATAGTTTACTTAACATCTAAAACTATAACCAGAGTAGTTGCAGAAGAAGCTTATACAAGGCTTATTAACAACGGTTTAAAGTTTAGATTTATAACTATTACAGCAAAGGAGAAAGCTTGTATAAATAATGAAGTTAAATGTAACCCTGATGATTGTCCGTATGCAGTAGACTATTTCTCAAAGATTAATTCAGTAATAAGTGAAGTATTAAAAGAAGAAAGTACATTTTCTAGAACTGTAATTGAGAAATATGCAAGGAAATATAAAGTATGTCCATTTGAATTGTCTTTAGATTTATCACTATGGTGTGATGGGATTATATGTGATTATAATTATGCTTTTGACCCTAGAGCAAAATTGAAAAGAATTTTTGAAGATGATAATTCTAAAAATATAATTTTAATTGATGAGGCTCATAATTTAGTTAACAGAGCTAGAGATATGTATAGTGGAGAGATTTTTAAGAGCAAGGTATTATCAGTAACTAGGTTATTAAAAGGGAGAGTTCCTAAACTATATAAGGTAGTTAATAGCATAAATAAAGAGTTAATTGAAATAAGAAGAGAGTTAGAAGAAAGAAATCTTAATGTCTTATATCATAATGTTAAATATAAAGAATTAATAAAACTACTTAGATTGTTTATAGCTGAATCTGATGAGTACTTAGTAAAAAGTAAAAATACTAATGGATACGAAGAAATATTAGATTTTTATTATGAAGTAAGAAGTTTTGTTGCTTTAAGTGAACTATATTCAGAACAGTATACAACAATATTAAAGAAGGATAAGAATGAGTTTTCTATAAAGATATTTTGTATAGATCCATCTAAAAATATAGGTGAAGTTATAAATGGTTCTTGTTCAACAGTAGTTTTTTCAGCTACTCTATCTCCGGTTAAATATTATATAGATTTATTAGGTGGAAATGAAGAAAGTTTTAGAGTTAAATTTAGTTCTCCGTTTAAAAAAGAGAATTTATCAACATATTTATACCCATTAGATATGAGATATGTGAATAGATATAATAATATAGATAAGTTATGCACAATTATTAATGGTTTTATAAATGATTTAAAAGGAAATTATATGATATTTCTACCTTCCTTTGAATACTTAAAGAAAGTTTATTCAAGATATGTCGAAATTTATGGTGAAGAAAACACTATAGTTCAAGGGGAAGGACTTTCGGAGAGTGATAAAGAGGAGTTTTTGAATAAATTTGAAGGGGGAGCTAATGTAGCAGCTTTTTCAGTTGTAGGTGGTATGTTTTCAGAAGGGGTTGATTTACCTGGAGATAAACTTATAGGGGCTATTATAGTAGGAGTAGGATTTCCTATGGTATCTATAGAAAATGATATAATTCGAGAATACTTTGGGATAAATGGATTTGATTATGCATATGCTTATCCAGGGATAAATAAGGTGTTGCAATCAGCAGGAAGAGTTATAAGAACAGAAACAGATAAAGGAAGAGTTCTTTTAGTAGATAATAGATACAACAATTTTAAATATAGAAGTATGTTACCACAAGAGTGGGAATTAGAATCATATAAATAAGTGCGGAGCACTTTATTTAATCTACAATTACAAATTTTCAATTCTAAATTAAGGAGGAAACTGATTAAGCAGTTTCCTCCTTAATTTATCATTTAGCATTTATAATTTTCAATTGAATTTCTTTGAGCTTTTACTCTGTTACTATTATGCTGTATGAGCAGTTAAACTCTTTTCCGATTTCAAGTAATTGAATTCCTGCTTTATCTTTTAATTCTCCGTCGAAGTCTACAAAATCAGCATGACCAAACCAAGGTTCTATACAAACAAATGGGCATCCTGTTGGCATAGCCCATAATCCCATATAAGGGAAACCTGTAAAATCCATTGATAGTGACTGATTATGATTTTTTGACTTAATACTAATTAAGTTAGAGTCTAAGTTTTTAAATATTAATGCATCATTTTTAAATAATTCTTTATGAAGTGGTATAGTATTCTCATTATTTAAATATGGAATAGTATTATGAGATATTAATCCTACATTCATATCTAAAGTCATTAGATCTGCTGTTTCTTTTTTATTAAATTCAAAGTAGTAATCATTAAGACTTTCATTATCTTTTATAGGGCACATGAATCCAGGATGAGCTCCTATTGAGAAATAAATAGTTTTATCATCTAGGTTAGTTACTTTATAAGAAACTTTAAGGTTATTATCTATTAATTCATATGAAATGTATAAAGAAAATTTATAAGGATAAACTTTAAGCGTATCTTCTGAATAAATTAATTCATAAGTTAGTTTATTATCTTCACAATTTTTAAGAGAGAATTCTCTAACTCTAGCAAGACCGTGTTGAGGAAGTTCATATGTTTTACCATCAACTTTATATTTACCATCTTTAACTTTACCAACTATAGGGAAAAGGATTGGAGCATGGTACTTCCAAAAGTCAGGATTTCCATTCCATAAGTACTCAGTATTAGTTTTCTTGCTTTGTATACTGTGAAGTTCTCCTCCGTGTGTTGATGAAGATATTTTTAAAAAATCGTTTTCTATTACTTGTAACATTATTACACCCCCGAAAATTGTTATTTAATTGAATTATACAACATAGTTATTAAATAATTAAGATAGAAAAATAAAAATATTAAAAGTATAATAAATTTTGGTAAAAACTATTATATAATAGAATAACAAATTATTTATAAAGATGTGGTGAAATTTATGTCCAAAGAGAACAGAATTAAGAAGAGGTCTTTCTTTGATTTTATGATATATTTTATTATTAAGGTTAAGAATGATGATATCTTCGCATTAGGAGCACAGTTAGCATATTATTTAATATTATCATTTTTCCCTTTTTTAATATTTTTGATGACAATAATAGGTTTTAGTAAGTTGGATTCCATGCAAATAATTGAGGGGTTAAGTGCTATACTTCCTAGTAGTGTTTTTGAGTTAACATCTACCATTATAGTAGAGGTTGTAGAAAATCAATATACAGGATTATTAGGAGTATCTATAGTCTTATCTATGTGGGCAGCATCTTCTGCTTTTAGAGCTGTTACCAAAGGAATTAATAAGGCATATAATTTAAAAGAAAATAGATCGTTTATAAAGAGAGCAATAATAGCTTTAATATGTACATTTGCCTTAGCATTTACTATAGTTGTAGCATTAGTATTATTAGTATTTGGAAATCTAATAGGTGATTTATTGATTTCATATATACCGTATAATGCACTTATAGGAAAGCTGTGGAATTTGATTAGATATATTATGGTTTTAACTATAATGATTTGTATATTTGCAGGAATATATAGATATACGCCGGCTAAAAGAATAAGCTGGAGGGAAGCATTCCCAGGAGCTATAGTTAGTACAATAGGATGGCTTATAGTTTCATTAGGGTTTTCATTTTATATAAATAACTTTAGTAATTATTCAAGGCTATATGGTAGCTTGGGGGCTGTCTTTGTATTGATGACTTGGCTTTATATATCATCAATAATATTAATTTTAGGCGGAGAGATAAATTCTGTCCTCGTAATTCGAAAAAATAATTTGAGAATAAAATAAGTTAAAGGACTATGCGTGGCATAGTTCTTTTTTAGTAAAAGATTAATAGCTAAAAAGTAGTCATGTAATGTATAGAATAAATTAAGTTGGGCATAATCAAAGAAGTAATATTCAGGAGGTGGAATTAAATGAATAAAATAGTTTTAGTAGGAAAATTAATTAAAGACCCTGAACTAAAGACTATAGAAGATGGTGAGAAGGTATTTACTAGATTCATAGTTGCAGTTGAAAGAAATTTTAAAGCAGCTGATGGAACAAGAAAATCTGATTTAATACCAGTCACTATTTGGGGTAGAAAAGCAGAAGTAATATGTAAGTATATGAGAAAAGGAAGCTATATTAGTTTAAGTGGTAGATTAAGAACCGGAAGCTATGAAGATAAGCTTGGAAATAAGAAGTATATAGCTGAAGTAGTTGCAGAGGATTTTAAATTTGTCGGTAATAGAAGAATTGATAGAAGTGATGAAGATATGAATATAGAAACTCAATAAATTTGATAAAAGAGGCTGTAAAAAAAGAGTGAATAAATTACTAAAAAAGTAGTTTATAGATCTTTTTTTATCAGTCTTTTAATTTATCTGTTATGTTATTCGACAATAAATAAATAAAAATTGCTTTATATTTACATATAACATGGAAAAATGTAATATTAATTATTCTAAAACAACATTTTATGTAGAATTAGTAAGGAAATTTTAGTTAAACAGGAAACAATTTTTGACATAATTTAAAAAAATAATGTGATATCTTTATTAATATGAAATATGTTAAGGAGGTATTGCTATGAAGATAGTAGAATCATTAAGTTTAGCTATTGAAAATAAGGGAAAAAAGATTATGTACTTCTACAGATTAACTCAATGTCAAACAAAGACTGGACAAGCTTTTGGAATTGAGGTTGAAAGACAAGATTTAAGAGAAGATGTTTTAGTAAATATTGAAAGAGATTCAGTAGATATAATTTCAACAAAAGAAGATAAAGTTAGAAGTATATTAGAACTATTATACAAAAATAATGTATCACCTATTCATTTAATAGATGTTATAGGATCATATGTTGATGAATGTATAGAAGATTTTAATGATGTTGAATCTTTAGTTGGAAGTATGTAATTGTTATAATGATTATGTATAGAAGAATAGATACATAAGAGGTGATAGCATGATACTTGGAGTTGGAACAGATATTATAGAAATTGAAAGAATAAAGAAAGCCATAGAAAGAACACCTAAGTTTTTAGAAAAGACATTTACAGGAAAAGAGATAGAGTTGTTTAAAAGTAAAGCCATGAAGGCTGAAAGTATAGCTGGGAACTTTGCTGCTAAGGAGGCTATAAGTAAAGCTATAGGAAGAGGGTTTAGAGGTTTTGCCTTTAATGACTTAGAGGTTCTTAGAGATGAACTTGGAAAGCCTATAGTTAATATTTCTGATAAGGTAAAGGAGTTTCTAGAATATGAAGAAGTTATATTTCATATATCTATATCACATAATAAAACTTGTGCAATTGCATTTGTTACTATGGAGGTTAGATAGATGTATGTTATGAGTAGAAATGGCTGTAGAATAGTAGATCAAAAAGCTATTGAAATAGTAGGTATTCCAAGTATTGTTCTAATGGAAAATGCAGCAAATGAGGTATTTTCAAGAATTAAAGATTTAGGTAAAAGTTTTACAGTTGTTTGTGGTACTGGAAATAATGGTGGAGATGGACTTGCTATTGGTAGAAAACTTGTATTAGCTAAAAAGGAAGTTCATTTTGTTATTATAAGTCCTAGAGAAAATTATAGTAATGATTTTAATATTAATTACGACATAATTGACAATATGAACTGTAAAATATCTTTTATAAAAGACATAAGTGATATACATAACTTAAAAGAAGTAATAAATTCTAATGAAATAATTGTGGATAGCATATTTGGCGTAGGCATAAATAAAGAATTAAATGAATTTTATAAAGAAGTAATAGAAGCTATGAATGATAGTAAAAAAGATATAATAGCTATAGATGTTCCTTCAGGATTAGATTGTAACACTGGAAATCCAATGGGAGGGGCTATTAAAGCAAAAACTACATATACTTTTGAAGTAGTAAAATTAGGATTTATAAACTACAATTCATTTAAATATCTAGGTGATCTTGAGGTAGTTCCAATTGGAATTCCTGATGAAGTAAAAGATAGTATAAATGAAGGAATAACTATCCTAGAAGATTATTCTTATAAAGAGATTATAAGAAAAAGAGAAATATATGGACATAAAGGTGATTATGGGAGAGCAGTAATTTTTGCTGGGAGCAAAGGATTTACAGGTGCAGCTTATTTAGCTACAAAAGCTTGTTTAAAGACCGGAGCAGGATTAACTACATTAGTAACTCCTAAAGATATACAAGATATATTAAGCGGAATGTTAATAGAAGCCATGACTTCTAATTTTAATGAAGAAGAAAAGGTGGAGAAGTTAATAACAACAGCAAATGCTATAGCATATGGACCTGGATTGCAAAGTAGTAGGGAATATGAAGATTTTCTATTATATATTTCTAAAAAAGGTAATTGTCATTTAGTTATAGATGCTGAAGGGATAAATATATTATCAAGAAGGCCTGAAATCTTAGATAGATTAAAAGGGAGAATGATTTTAACACCTCATCCTGGAGAGATGGCTAGGCTTGTTGGTAGGAGTATCTTAGAAGTAGAAAGCGATAGAATAAATATTGCTAAAGAATATGCTAAGAAATATGAAAGTATAGTTTTACTTAAAGGTTATAATACGGTTATTACAGATGGTGAAAAAGTATATATAAATACCACTGGTAATAGTAAAATGGCCTCTGGTGGCTCTGGCGATTGTTTGACTGGAATGATAGTATCATTATTAGCACAGAAACACAGTCCTCTTGAAAGTGCATTAATTGGTGCATATGTTCATGGGAAAGCTGGAGAAATAGTAAGTAAAAGTAAGTATTCTATAACTGCAAGTGAAATAATAGAAGGTATTTCAACTATTATTCATAATATAATAATGTAAAATACGAATAAATCTGAAGATTACTTAATATTAGTAATAATGAAATATTAGTAAGTGGAGGATTTATGAAGAAAAAAATTATTATCGCAGTATTATTATGTATTCCTTTTATTTCAATATTATTAGTTATTGTCTTTAGAGGAGTTATGCTTCCAACAAATGAGGAAATTATAAAATCTTTAAAAGATATAAAGTGCTATGAAGCCAATGTAGAATATATAATTAAAAACAGCAGAGGCGAAGAAAGAGAAGATACAGTACAGTATTATTCGAAGGATAAAGGCGTAAGGGTAGAGTTTGGAGAAGATATAGTTAAAGTCTACAAAAACGATGGTATCCAAGTTATAGATAATATATCTAACTCAGACTATGTAATAGATAAAAGTTTAGATGTATTACATCCTTTAGCGTTTATGAATAAAATATTATCATTCCCAATTAAAAGTGATTCATTAAAACAAGATCAAGAAGAATGGGGAGATACAGTTTATATACAAGTTGATTTAGAATTGTTTTTAGATAATGAACATTTAAATATAGCTAGATTGTTTGTAGATAAAAAGAATAGAACGCCTATAGGAATAATTGTGTATAACAAAGATGGTGAAGATACACTAAGAATAATATTTAAGGATTTTAAAAAAGTAAAACAAATAGATGATAGTTTATTATAGTTTGATATAATAAATATGAGGTGTTGATAAAATGGATGTAAATATTAGACCAGTATGGGCAGAAGTAAATTTAGATAACATTATAAATAATATAAATGAAATAAAGAAAAATATTAATGCTGAAGAAATTATAGCAGTTGTTAAAGCTAATGCTTATGGACATGGGGCTATAGATGTAGCCCCTATTCTTGTAGAAAGTGGAGCTGACAAACTAGCTGTAGCTACGTTAAGCGAGGCTTTAGAGCTAAGAGAAGCAGGGATAAAAGTACCTATTTTAATATTAGGATATACTGATGTATCATTTGCAGAAATGTTAATAAATAATGATATAGAACAAACTGTTTACTCTTTAGATTATGCTAAAGAATTATCTAAAAAGGCAGAGGCTTTAGGAAAGATAGCAAAAATTCATATAGCTGTTGATACTGGTATGGGTAGGATAGGATTTTTACCTAATAAAAAAAGTGTTGAAGAAGTTGTAGAAATTAGTAAATTAATCAACTTAAAAATCACAGGAGTATTTACACATTTTTCAAATGCAGATGAAGAAGATAAAAGCTATGCACATAATCAAATAGAAAAATTTAATTCCTTTATAAATGAGATAGAGAAAAGAGAAGTAAACTTAGGAGTAAAACATATTTCAAATAGTGCATCTATTATTGATATAGAAGATGCGCATTATAATGCAATAAGACCTGGGATAATACTTTATGGTTATTATCCATCAGATTATATAAATAAAGATAAGTTAAAATTAATGCCAGCATTATCATTAAAATGTCAGGTTATTCATGTAAAGGAACTTCCAAAAGGTGAGTACATAGGGTATGGAAGAAAGTTTAGGACTGAAAGAGATAGCGTAATAGCTACTTTACCTATAGGATATGCAGATGGATATATTAGAGGGCTTTACGGAAAAGCTCAAGTAATAATAAATGGTAAGTTAGCTCCAGTAGTAGGGAAGATATGTATGGATCAATGCATGGTAGATGTTACAGATATAGGTCCAGTTAATGTTGGAGATGAAGTCATATTATTAGGCGAAGATAATGGAATAAAGAATAATGCTGATGATATGGCTGAAATACTAGATACTATTAATTATGAAATACTGTGTATGATAGGGAGAAGAGTTCCTAGAATTTATATTAAAGATGGAAAAATGGTAAATGTAAGAAATTATTTATAAAAATAAAGACATTTCTATTTACAAATTGACATATTTTGCAATATAATTTTCTTATAGTAGAAAATATGCACTCTTAGGAGGCGAAATATGTCAAAATTATTTAGTAATAAATCAAAAAATAAAAATAAGTTACAATTTAAAAAAAATAGGAAATTTATCGGCAAAGATTTAATAAGATATAACGAAGGCGAAAATAATATAGAATTTTATGAATTAATGAAAAATGGATATATTGAGATGTCTAATATTAATTTAGAGATTTCTGAATTATTTGAGTCGTCACCTGAAACCTTACATTATCAATTTGACAGTATTAATGAATATGAGAAATGGCTTTGCGGAGTGTGAATTTAATGACGACTATGGTTGTAAAAAGAGGGGATATTTTTTATGCAGATTTAAGCCCTGTTATTGGCTCTGAGCAAGGTGGAATTAGACCGGTGATAATAATACAAAATGATATTGGGAATAAATATAGCCCAACAGTTATTGTAGCTGCTATTACATCTCAAATTAATAAGGCTAAACTTCCAACCCATGTTGAAATTTCATCTGAAGAGTATGGATTAAATAGAGACTCGGTTGTATTGCTAGAGCAAGTCAGAACATTAGATAAAAGAAGGCTGAAAGAGAAAATAGGGCATATGACAGATGCTGATATGAAAAAGGTAGATAGAGCATTACTTATTAGCATAGGATTGATTTAATACTTTATTATTTATTAAATTTTGAGCGGAGCATAATTGCTCTGCTTTTGTTTTATAAAATTATAGATAATAGATTTATATAAGTGATAATTGTATATTTTAATAGAGAAAATGATTAATTAATAGCACAAAGTGATATACAATATAAGAATCATGAACAAATAATGTATACTTTTTGAAATTATATAGTATACAGTGATTAGTATTTATGGTAAAATATTTTTAAAGATTTTACATATAATAGATTTATACTTTTATATACATAAAGGAGGATGTTCAAAATTATGAATACCGAAGAATTAAAATTAATGGCTAAAAATATAAGAGCAGACATAGTAACTATGTTAACAGAATCTGCATCAGGGCACCCAGGTGGGTCATTATCAGCAGCAGATATAGTAACAACTCTTTTCTTTAAAGAAATGAATATAGATCCAGCTGATGATAAAAATCCTAATAGAGATAGATTTGTATTATCAAAAGGTCATGCAGCACCAGTTTTATATAGCGCATTAGCAAGAAAAGGATTTTTTGATGTAGAAGAATTAAAGACATTAAGAAAATTTGGTTCAAGATTACAAGGACATCCAAGCATGAAGTGCTTACCAGGAATAGATATGTCTACAGGATCATTAGGTCAAGGAATATCTACAGCTGTTGGTATGGCTTTAGCAGGAAAATTAGATAATAAAGATTACAGAGTATATACTCTTTTAGGTGATGGAGAATTAGAAGAGGGTCAAGTTTGGGAAGCTGCTATGTGTGGAGCTCACTATAAACTAGACAACTTAACTGCATTTATAGATTTTAACGGATTACAAATAGATGGGGATATTACAAAGGTAATGAATCCAACTCCTATAGATAAAAAGTTTGAAGCTTTTGGATGGAATGTAATGATTATTGATGGTCATAACATTGATGAAATAATAGAGGCTATAGAAAAGGCTAAGAATCACAAGGGTCAACCTACTGCAATAATTTGTAAAACTATTAAAGGTAAAGGTGTATCATTTATGGAAAATGAAGCTGGATGGCATGGAACTGCACCAAGCAAAGAGCAATGTGAAAAAGCTTTAGCTGAAATTGGAGGGGACAGATAATATGAACAAGAAGATAGCAACAAGAGAATCTTACGGTAAAGCATTAGCTGAATTAGCAAATACAAACAGTAACATAGTAGTATTAGATGCAGACCTTTCTAAGTCAACTAAAACTGCTGATTTTAAAGCTGTTTGTCCAGAAAGATTTTTAAATATGGGGATAGCTGAAGGAAATATGATGGGAGTAGCTGCAGGTTTATCAACTTGTGGAAAAGTACCATTTGTAAGTACTTTTGCTATGTTCGCAGCAGGAAGAGCTTTTGAGCAAATCAGAAACTCAATATGTTATCCAAAACTAAATGTTAAAGTATGTGCTACACATGCTGGATTAACAGTTGGTGAAGATGGTGCATCTCACCAATCAGTTGAAGATTTATCATTAATGAGAAGTATACCAAATATGGTAGTTATATCTCCAAGTGATGATGTTGAAACTAAAGCTGCTATTAGAGCTATAGCAGAATATAATGGACCTTGTTATGTAAGATTAGGTAGAGCTGCAGTTAATGTTATTAATGATGAAGCTACTTATAAGTTTGAGCTAGGCAAAGGTGTAGTAGTTTCAGAAGGTACTGATGCAACTATATTTGCTACAGGGATAATGGTTGATACAGCTATAGAGGCAAAAGAGTTATTAACTAAAGAAGGCATCAATGTTAAAGTTGTAAATATCCATACTTTAAAACCTATTGATGAAGAATTAATAATAAAAGCTGCAAAAGAAACTGGCGCAGTAGTTACTGCAGAAGAACATAGCATAATTGGTGGACTAGGATCAGCTGTAGCTGAGGTTTTAGCTGAAAATTATCCAGTTCCAGTTTTAAGAGTTGGAATTAAAGATACTTTTGGAGAAAGTGGTAAACCAGACGAATTATTAAAGGCTTATAACTTAACGTCAGAAGAGATAGTAACTAAAGTTAAAAAGGCAATTGCTTTAAAAAAATAGATATTTATAACAAAAGACTGCGGTTTATAATCGCAGTCTTTTGTAGTTGAAAAATTATTAATATAATTTAATATTTAGAAAATAAGCGATAAAAGCTTAGTAATTATTTTCCTTTAATTACAAATTATAAAGAGAAAAATTATTAAATTATTAAATAATATAACTTGACTGTTATCTTATTTTAGAATATTTTGGATAAATGGGGTATAAATGAGTAAAACTAATAAAAATGAATTAGTTGAGAAGGAGAGGAATTATGAGCAAGGATAAAATAAAAGATTTTGGATTAATAACTATTGGAGTATTATTAGTAGCAATATCAGTTGTTTATTTTTTTGAGCCTAATAATATTACAGCAGGTGGGATAACTGGATTAGCGATAGTTATAAATAATTATTTGCCATATATACCAATAGGAATTATTATGCTTATAATGGATGCTATATTATATGTAGTTGCGTTTTTGATTATAGGAAGTAAGTTTGGTGGTAAGAGTATATATGCAAGCTTAGTATTGTCAGGATTTATATATTTTTTAGAAAAGTTTGTTCCTTTTAATATAACTAACGATTTAATGTTAGCTACAGCTTTTGGAACTATCATTTCTGCATTAGGTATGGCTATAGTATTTAATGCAAATGCATCAACCGGTGGAACAGATATTATTGCAAAGATACTTAATAAATTTATGCATATTGATATAGGGAAGGGCTTACTAATGGTAGACTTTTTCGTAACATTATTAGGAGCAATTACTTTTGGTATAAATGCAGGACTATATTCATTATTAGCTGTAATAATAAATGGCTTTGCAATTGATAAAGTTATAGCTGGTTTCAATGTATGTAAAGAAGTAACAATAATAAGTCCTAAAAATGAAGAGATAAGTAAGTTTATATTAGAAGAGCTTGAAAGAGGTTGTACTTTTATACATGGAGTAGGTGGATTTTCTGGGAAAGATACTACCCTTTTGTATGCTATATTAGGTAGAAATGAATTTATAAAATTAAAAAGGTTCATATCAGATGTTGATAAATATGCTTTC
This sequence comes from Clostridium hominis, assembly GCF_014287825.1. NCBI lineage: Bacteria > Bacillati > Bacillota > Clostridia > Eubacteriales > Clostridiaceae > Clostridium > Clostridium hominis. The sequence continues at coordinate 144,292 of NZ_JACOOO010000037.1, read as the reverse complement.
ATAACTGTGGGGGAAGTTCATGAGGTTATGGGAGAAGGTTTTAAAGGTATTGATGAAGAGTAAGAGATGAATAATTAATGATGGGATGGGTGGTTACAGATGAAAAAATTTAAGGAGTATTTACTTATAACTATTGGAATAGCGTTAACAGCTATAGCATTAGAATATTTCTTCTTTCCAAATGATATTGCTTCTGGAGGGGTATCTGGTATAGGACTTGTAGTTAATAGTGTTACAGGAATTAGTACGAGTTTAGTTGTATTTGTACTTAATATATTATTATTTGGATTAGCGTTTCTTGTTTTAGGAAAATCATTTGGAGCTAAAAGTATTTATGCAACTATAATGCTTTCTGTATTTATGTACATTATTGAAAACTTTTTTACTCCAGGAATTTTAACAGAGAATTTATTCTTAGCTAGCTTTTTTGGATCAGGGATTTTAGCTATGGGAGCAGCTATTGTATTTAATGAGGGAGCATCAACAGGAGGAACTAGCATAATAGCGGCTATAATAAGCAAATATACAGCAATAGGTGTAGGAAGTGCAGTTCTTATTACAGATTCATTAGTTTGTTTAATGGCTATTGGAGCCTTTGGTGTTGATAAAGGATTATTTGGTTTCTTCAGTGTAGTTATGATTGGGATATTAATAGATAAGTTTATAGATGGATTTAATACTTGCAAGCAAGTATTTGTCATAACTAATAAGGAGAAATTAGTTTTAGATTATATAACTAAGGATATAAATAGAGGATGTACAGTACTAAATGCACAAGGTGGATTTACAGGAAGTGATGTTAAGATTATATACACAGTTTTAGATACTAAACAATTTATAACATTAAAAAAATTCATCAGAGAAAAAAATCCAGAAGCATTCATAACAGTAAATGAATCTACAGAAGTTCTAGGTGAAGGATTTAAATCTTATAATTAAAGTAAATTAACTGGAAAAACTTTAAAACTTGGTGGAATAATGCTATTATGATATAATAAGCCTATAGTATAAGGTAAACATGTGGAGGAGAGGTGTAGATATGATAGAGTTTAAAGGCGTATCGAAGATATACAATAACAATGTAAAAGCACTATCGGATGTAAATGTTAAAATAGATACAGGTGAATTTGTATTTTTAGTTGGCCCTTCAGGATCAGGTAAATCAACTTTTATAAAGATGTTACTTAAGGAAGTTGAACCTACAACAGGAGATGTAATAGTAGCAGATAAAAAATTAGCTGATGTTACAAGAAAGCAAGTTCCATATTACAGAAGAAAGATAGGGATGGTATTCCAAGACTTTAGACTAATTCCTAACTTAAATGTTTATGAAAATGTAGCCTTTGCTATGAGAGTAGTAGAAGCATCACCAAGAGAAATAAGAAAAAGAGTACCAACAGTATTATCTCTAGTTGGATTATCTCATAAATATAAAATGTTCCCTAATGAGTTATCAGGAGGAGAACAACAAAGAGTTTCATTAGCGAGAGCTATTGTTAATAACCCATCAGTATTAATTGCCGATGAGCCTACAGGAAACTTAGATCCAGAAACAGCTAAGGAAATAATGGATCTTCTTAAGGATATAAATACTGCAGGAACTACTATAGTAATGGCTACTCACGCAAAAGACATAGTAGATACTATGAAGAAGAGAGTTATAGCTATAGAAAGTGGAAATATTGTAAGAGATGATTCAAGGGGGATGTACGAAAATGAAGATTAATACTGTTAACTATTTTATAGTAGATGCCCTAAAAAGTATAAAAAGAAATAGAACTATTAGTTTTGCTGCAATGCTAACTGTTTTAATAACATTCTTTATATTTGGAACATTTACTTTATTAGCATTAAATTTTAATAAAAGTATTGAAGACATAGCATCTCAAGTAGAAATAAGAGTATACTTAAATGATGACATAAAAATGGTAGATCAAAGAGAAATTGAAGTTAAGCTTAATGAACAAAGTGGTGTAAAAGCTGTTACATATGAATCAAAAGATGAAGCTTTTTTAAACTTACAGGATAATTTAGCTGAAAATAAGGGCATACTAGAAGGGTATGACTTAACAAACAACCCATTACCAAGTTCGTTCATAGTTACTTTAGATGACCCAAGTTATGCTGACGTTGTAAGTAAAGCGGTAGAAAAAATGAGCGGAGTAGAAAGTATAAGAAACCAAAAGGAACAAATTGAAAAGATAAGTTCATTTGTTAATGTTGTTCAAATAGTAGGGATAGGATTATTTATAATATTTATAGGAGTATCTGTATTCCTAATAATGAATACTATTAAATTAACTGTTTACTCTAGAAGAAGAGAAGTAGGAATAATGAAGTTTGTTGGAGCTACAGATTGGTTTATTAGATGGCCTTTTGTTATTGAAGGTATTATAATCGGTTCAGTAGGAGCAGGCTTATCAAGTGTTCTTTTATACTTTGCGTATAATGGAGTATTTAAGTGGATAGTATCATCAATGTTCTTAATTAACTTGGTTACCCCGGCATTTGTATTAACTACTATGTTAGGTGGATTTATACTTGGTGGTGTAGTTGTAGGTGCAATAGGAAGTATTGCAGCTTTAAGAAAGTTCTTAATAGTTTAATATAGTCTAGTTTTCTAGGAATTTTTTATTGATATGATGTGTCTGCATTAGTGGATGCATCATATCAATATTTTAATATAAAATATTAGTGATTTTCAAAATCAATTTCGAAAGGAAGTATAAGGTATGGAGGATTTGAGCAGAGGTGAAAATAACTCTAAAAAAGGTGGAAAAAAGGCATTAAGGATAGTATTAATAATTGTGGCATTAGTAGCATCACATGGAGCATTACTATACTTAGGGAATAAATTAGCTATTAATGGAGTGATTTTTAAGGGTGCACCTCAGAAAGCTATTGAAGATTTATCTAGTGTAGGAGATACTTCAAAATATAAGTATTTATTTACATTAAGAGATCTTATTTATTCAAAATATGATGGCGATATAGATGATCAAAAATTATTAGAAGGAGCCATGAAGGGTATGGCATCAGCTGTTCAAGATCCATATACTGTTTATATGACTCAAGAAGAATTTGATACTTTTATGGAGTCTAGTCAAGGAAGTTTTTATGGGATAGGAGCTCAATTAGGAGTTAGGGATAATAAAGTTACAATAATTGCACCAATCGAAGGGTCACCTGCAGAAGAAGCAGGATTAAAGGCTGGAGATGTAATATTAAAAGTAGATGATTATGAAGTAGTTGATCTTAATACTGAAGCGGTAGTAGCTAGAGTAAGAGGAGAAGAAGGTCAACCAGTAACGTTAACTATTCAAAGAGATGGTGGAGAGCCAATTGAGGTTAAGATAGTTAGAGCTGAAATTAAAAATGAATCAGTGAAGGGCGAAATGTTAGATGAGTCTACAGCATATGTACAAATCACTACATTTAGTGATGAAGAAGTAAGCCAGAAATTCACAGATGAAATAAATGAATTAAAAGCACAAGGAATGAAAAAACTAATATTAGATTTAAGAGGAAACCCAGGTGGATACTTAGATCAATGTGTTGAAATAGCATCTCATTTTATTAAAGAGGGTGAAATAGTAACTTATACAATTGATAAGTATGATCAAAAGGTAGTTTCAAAATCAAAAGGTGGCGATTTATTAGGAACTCCATTAGTGGTACTTGTAGATGGCGGAAGTGCTTCTGCATCAGAAGTAGTTACAGGTGCATTAAGAGATCATCAAGCTGCTACGATAATTGGAACAAATACTTTTGGTAAGGGTATAGTTCAACAACTTATAAGCTTACCTGATAATGAAGGTGGATTAAAGGTTACAACTTCTAAATATTATACTCCTAATGGAGAAAATATACATGGAACTGGAATAGCTCCAGAGATAACTGTAGAAATTCCACAAGAAGTATTAGAAGCAGAGTATAGCAGAGATATAGACCCACAATTCCAAAAGGCTTTAGAGATAATAAGAGAAAAGTAAAGTAAATAGGAGACTAGTATGGATTTAATAATATATACTTTGAAATCCGTAGCGACAGCTATAGTTGAACCCTTACATTTGCTTATGCTTATAATTATGGGAATAATGTTTTATCTTAAAAATAGACGTATATCAATTGTTCAAAAGATGACTATTGGGGAGAGTTTAGACTCTCCCTTAGAACTTACATTATCTCAAATTGTACTAGGTATAATTGCAGGGGCATTAGGTAGTTTAATATTAAGTATATTAGGAATAAGTTTTAATGAAAATTCAGGTATAGAATTTGTATTTATGATTTCTATATTAATGTTATTTTATAAACCTAAATTTGTTGATTTTGCATACTCAAGCACTATATTAGCTATATTGAGCTTGATATTTAATGCTTTAGCTAACTTGATAAATCAAAAATCATTTATTACTGTTGATATACTATCTCTTATGACATTTATAGGCGTTATATATGTTATTCAAGGTGTATTAATAATAATAGATGGAAGTAGAGGTGCAATTCCTGTATTTACAAGTAAAGAAGGAAAAATAATAGGTGGGTTTTCACTAAATAGATATTGGGCATTACCTATAGCTATTTTTATGATTTTTAATGGGCAAATATCATCAGGAACAGCAATGAATCCCCCTAATTGGTGGCCAATTATTAATCATACCAATATGATTAATATACTAGCTACAGCAATGATAGCAGCAATACCTTTCTATGGGATTATAGGATACAGTGCTGTTACATTTACTAAGAAAAAGAAAGAAAAGTCATTAAGTTCTGGATTAATAGCATTTATTTATGGAGTATCAGTAATAGGAGTGGCTCAGTTAAGTAGCCTTGGAATAATAGGACAAATATTAACAATAATATATGTACCACTTGCTTATGAAGGTATTTTAAGATATCAAAAGAGAGTAGAAGCAAAAGGTGAATATATATATGTTAGTGATGAAGAAGGAATTTCAGTTCTTGAAGTAGCACCTAGTTCTCCGGCATTTGAAGCTGGGATACGAAGGGGAGATAAGATTATAGCTATTAATGATGAAGAGGTTAATTCAGAAACAGATATTTTTAAAATTGCAAAAGAAAGTATATTTAAGTTAAGAATTAAGATAAAAAAAGATGCTGGTAACATTGTTGAATATTTGGTACAACCTAGAAATAAAGGATTAGGGATTTTATTAGTACCTAGAATGGTAAAACAAGAAGACATACTAGGAGTAGGAGCAGATGATTTAAAGAAAGTTCTAGAGGAGCTTAGAAATAAAAAGTAAATAGTTGAAAATTAATGTAGAAACTGCTTTAGGCAGTTTCTTTTGCTATATAAGTTTGATGAAACAAATAAATTCGAGCAACCAAATCAAAGATTTAAAAGGAAACTCACTATTCATATACATTCGTAGGAGTAAGTTCGCCTAGCCAAATATGAAATTTGGAGGCTCACTTATAAAACATTTGAATATGGTAAAAATTAAAAGTAAAATGGTTATATTAGATTATAAAAAGTTTGGAGTTGAAGTAATGGGAGAATTTAAGATACATTCTAAGTTTAAGCCTATGGGAGATCAACCTACGGCTATTGAAAGCTTAACTAATGGTATAGAATCTGGAGAGAAGTTTCAAACATTATTAGGTGTTACTGGATCAGGAAAAACATATACTATGGCAAATATAATTGAAAAGGTACAAAAGCCTACTATTGTTTTGGCTCATAATAAAACTCTAGCAGCACAATTATGCTCTGAGTTTAAGGAGTTCTTCCCAAATAACATAGTAGAATATTTCGTTTCGTACTATGACTACTACCAACCGGAAGCATATGTACCACAAACTGATACATTTATTGAAAAAGATGCTTCTATTAATGATGAAATAGATAAGCTTAGACACTCTGCTACATCTGCATTATTTGAAAGAAGAGATGTAATAATAGTAGCTTCAGTATCGTGTATTTATGGATTAGGTAATCCGGATGAATATAAAAAGCTTACAATATCACTTAGAGTTGGAATGGAAAAAGAAAGAGATGAAATTATTAGAAAGCTAATAGAAATCCAATATGAACGTAATGATATAGATTTTTCTAGAGGGACTTTTAGAGTTAGAGGAGACTCTTTAGATATTGTGCCGGCATCATCTTCTACAAAAGGTATAAGAGTAGAGTTTTTTGGAGATGAGATTGAAAAAATTAGAGAGTTTGATATCTTAACAGGTAAGATATTAGGTGAAAGAGAGCATATAGCTATATTCCCTGCATCTCACTTCGCTGCCTCACAAGAGACTGTGGATAAGGCTATACATAAAATTGAAGATGAACTAGAAGTAAGACTTAAAGAACTTACATCGCAGGACAAATTGTTAGAAGCTCAAAGATTAAGACAAAGAACGAACTTTGATTTAGAAATGATTAAAGAGATGGGATATTGTAGTGGAATAGAGAATTATTCAAGAATATTAGATGGAAGAGACCCAGGAACAGCACCGAAGACTCTTTTAGATTTCTTCCCAGATGATTTCTTAATGTTTATAGATGAAAGTCATGTTACTTTGCCTCAGGTAAGAGCAATGTATGCTGGTGATAGATCAAGAAAGGACTCATTAGTAGAGTATGGATTTAGACTTCCGTGTGCTTATGATAATAGACCTTTAAAATTTCAAGAGTTTGAGAAGAAACTAAATCAAGTAGTATTCGTATCGGCTACACCAGCTCAATATGAGATAGATCATTCAACTAATATTGCAGAGCAAATAATAAGACCTACAGGGTTGCTAGATCCAGTAGTAGAAATAAGACCTGTTACAGGCCAAATAGATGATTTATATGCAGAGATTATTAAAACTACTGAAAGAGGATTTAGAACTCTTGTAACTACACTTACGAAGAGAATGGCAGAAGACTTAACTAAGTATTTAACTGAATTAGGTATAAAAACAACTTATATGCACTCTGATATAGAGACTATAGAAAGAATGAAAATAATTAGAAGTCTAAGATTAGGGGAAGTCGATGTTCTAATCGGAATTAACCTTTTAAGAGAAGGATTAGATATTCCAGAAGTAGCATTGGTTGCAATATTAGATGCTGATAAAGAAGGATTCTTACGTTCAGAAACATCTATGATACAAACTATAGGTAGAGCAGCAAGAAATTCTGAAAGTAAAGTAATAATGTATGCTGATAGAATTACTGGTTCTATGGATAGAGCAATAAAAGAAACTAATAGAAGAAGAGAAATACAAAATCAATATAATGAGGAACATGGAATAGTCCCAAAGACAATTATGAAGGAAGTTAGAGAAGTAATTGAAGCAACTAAAGTTGCAGAGGAATCCTCAGACTACAATACAGGTGAAAAAGTTGAATTATCTGCTAAGGATAAGAAAAAATTAATTAAGCAATATACTGATGAAATGATGGATGCGGCTAAGAATCTTCAATTTGAAAGAGCGGCAGAACTTAGAGATATGATAGAGAAACTAAAGAAATAACGATTGACAATTTCCGAGGAAATATCTACAATTATATACAAACACAAGTTCGAGACTAAAGGTCGAAAATTATGTAAAAAATAAGTAATATACGAAGTGAACTTCGGAGGAACTTTTCATCTATTAACGAAGTTAATACTAAGTGGATTGGAGTAGTTTATGAAGGATAAAATTATTGTAAAGGGCGCAAGAGTACATAACTTAAAGAATGTTTCTTTAGAGATACCAAGAGATAAGTTAATTGTATTTACTGGATTATCTGGTTCTGGAAAGTCTTCATTAGCATTTGATACTTTATATGCTGAAGGTCAAAGAAGATATGTAGAATCTTTATCTGCATATGCAAGACAATTTTTAGGACAAATGAATAAGCCAGATGTTGATTATATCGAAGGATTATCTCCTGCAATTTCTATAGATCAAAAGACAACAAGTAAAAATCCAAGATCTACTGTTGGAACTATAACAGAGATATATGATTATTTAAGATTATTATATGCAAGAATAGGCATTCCACATTGCCCTAAGTGTGGAAAAATTATAACTCAACAAACTGTGGATCAAATTGTTGATAGAGTTATGGATTTAGGTGAAAAAACTAAGATTCAAGTTTTAGCTCCTATAGTAAGAGGAAAAAAAGGAACTCATGAAAAGTTATTAGATAATATTAAAAAGAATGGATATGTTAGAGCCAGAGTTGATGGTGAAATATATGAATTAGCAGAAGATGAGATAAAGTTAGAGAAAAATAAAAAGCATAATATTGAAGCTGTCGTAGATAGACTTATTATAAAAGAAGGAATTGAAGGTAGATTAACTGATTCAATAGAAGCCGCTTTTAAGTTGGCTGATGGATTAGTTGTAATAAATATTATTGGCGGAAAAGACATATTGTTTAGTGAGAATTTTGCTTGTCCTGATTGCGGTATTAGTATTAATGAGCTAGAACCAAGACTATTCTCTTTTAATACACCTTTTGGAAAATGTGATAGATGTGATGGGTTAGGAACTTTAATAGAGCTTGATCCTAATCTAGTAATTCCTAATAGAGAATTAAGCATTATGGAAGGCGCTATAGCAACTTGGGGAGAAGGAAGACTTAAGGAAGATTCATGGACTTTTGCTATATTAAAAGCTTTAGCTAAAGAATATGATATAGATTTAAATAGACCAGTAAAGGAATTAAGTAAAAAGGAATTAGATTTAATTCTTTACGGAACTAATGGAAAGAAGTTAACTGTAGAATATGTAAAGGATGGAGTGAAATCTAAATACCTTTATTCATATGAAGGTGAGTTAAATGCCTTAGAAAGAAGATATAGAGAAACTAACTCAGATCTTATCAAAGGTGAAATTGAGCAGTATATGAGCAATAATAAGTGTCCTAAATGTAAGGGAGCTAGATTAAATAATGAAGCTTTAGCTGTTACTATTGGTGATAAAAATATTTATGAATTCACAACATTGTCAATAAAAGAAGAACTTGAATTTATAAATAAAGTAGAGCTATCTGATAAGGAAAAGGTAATATCAGAGCAAGTATTAAAAGAGATAAAAAGCAGGTTAAATTTCCTATTAAATGTGGGATTAGATTACTTAAATCTAGCTAGAAGTTCAGGAACTTTATCTGGAGGAGAATCTCAAAGAATAAGACTAGCTACTCAAATAGGTTCAGCGCTTATGGGAGTTTTATATATTTTAGATGAACCAAGTATAGGGCTTCACCAAAGAGATAATGATAGACTTATTGAGACTCTTAAGAACTTAAGAGATGTTGGGAATACTGTTATAGTAGTTGAACATGACGAAGATACTATGAGAGAGGCTGATTTTATAGTTGATATTGGACCAAGAGCAGGAGAACATGGTGGAGAAATTATAGCAGCAGGACCTGTTGATGTAATTAAAGAGTGTAAAGAGTCTATAACTGGTCAATATTTAACAGGTAAAAAGGAAGTTAAGGTTCCAGAAGTAAGAAGAGAGGGTAATGGAAACTTTATAACCGTAACTGGCGCTAAGGAAAATAACTTAAAGAATGTATCGGTTAAGATTCCTCTTGGAGTTTTAACTATGATAACTGGTGTTTCAGGGTCAGGAAAGAGTACCTTAGTAAATGAAATATTATATAAAGGATTAAATAGAATAATAAATAAGAGTAAAAATCCAGTTGGTCAACATAAAGAAATAACAGGATTTGAGAATATAGATAAGATTATAGACATTGATCAAAGCCCTATAGGAAGAACTCCTAGGTCGAATCCAGCAACTTATACAGGGACTTTTGATATAATAAGAGAATTATTCTCACAAACAACAGAAGCTAAGATGAGAGGCTATAAGCCAGGGAGATTTAGCTTTAATGTTAAAGGTGGAAGATGTGAGGCTTGTACAGGAGATGGAATAATTAAAATAGAAATGCAATTCCTTTCTGATGTATATGTTCCTTGCGAAGTTTGTAAAGGAAAGAGATATAATAGAGAGACATTAGAGGTAAAATATAAAGGTAAAAACATTGATGATATATTAAATATGACAGTGGAAGAAGCCTTAGAGTTCTTTGAAAATATACCTAGAATCAAGAATAAGATCCAAACTTTATATGATGTAGGGTTAGGATATATAAGATTAGGTCAACCTTCAACTCAATTATCTGGTGGTGAAGCACAAAGAATTAAGTTAGCATTTGAACTGTCTAAGAGAAGTACTGGAAAGACTTTATATATTTTAGATGAACCTACTACAGGACTTCATGTAGATGATGTAAATAGGTTAGTTGAGATATTACAAAGATTAGTTGATGCAGGTAATACTGTAGTTGTTATTGAGCATAACTTAGATATGATAAAATGTGCTGATTATATAGTAGATCTTGGTCCTGAAGGTGGAGATAAGGGTGGAACTATAATTGCAACAGGTACGCCTGAAGAGATTGCTAAGGTAGATAAGTCTTACACTGGAAAATATCTTAAAAAGATATTAAGATAGCGGTCAATATCTTGTTATTTTTTTAGATAACATTTAATATATAATGGTAAATATAAGAAAATATGAGGTGGACAAATGAATATAAGTAAGCTGATTACATTTGCATCAGGGATAGTATTTATCATAATCCTATATTTAATAATATATTATGCATTAAAAATAATGTACAAGGATGTTAAAACAGGAGGAAAGAAAAATACAAATCCAAACTTAAATAAATATGGTCTTGAAATTACAAAAGCTGGTGGAAATGAAGACCTTGAAGAAGAATCAGTAATGTTAATAAGAGGTGATGTAACAATAGGTAGAATGGACGATAATTCTATTATATTATCAGAACCATTCGTATCAGGACATCATGCTAGAGTGTATGCAAAAAACAATACATTATATATTGAAGACTTAAATAGTACAAATGGTATATATGTGAATGAGGAAAAGGTTGAAGGAAAAATAAAACTTACAACGGGTGATGAAATAAAAATAGGAAGTGCAATTTTTACAGTACTAAGAGCAGATAAGCTTTAGGGGTGAATTAAATGAAAGTATTGAAAAGAGAAAAAAAGCTATTAAGATTAATATACTTATTATGCTTACTGCTTTTTGTGAATCTAGGTTTTTTAGAACAACCTTATGATAAATTTGCAATAATTATGGGAGTTATTTTATGTGTCTTAATAGGATACTCTCATTTTGTAATAAGGAGATTTTATCCAGATGGGGATAAATTCATCCTTATTTTTGCAAGTACATTAGCTGTCATAGGAATAGCAACTTTGTATAGATTAGATAAGATGTTAGCAATAAAGCAGTTAGTATGGGTTACTCTAGGATTGATTGGGTACATATTGATAGTAGCTATATTGCCTGATTTAAGAAGTTTTGCTAAGTATAAAAAAGTATATATGATAATAACTTTAATATTAATGCCATTAGCATTGATATTTGGTAATCCAGATATAGGTGGAGCAAAGAACTGGATAGAAATAGGTCCATTTATGTTTCAGCCATCAGAGTTTGGAAAGATAGCGTTAGTTTTATATCTAGCCTCAGCTTTAGCAACTTATGAGGATAAGAAAAACTTTAAGGAAGACTTTATGGGATTGCTACAACCTGCATTGGTGAGTATGTTCTCACTTGCTTGTATGGTGTTACAAACAGATTTAGGGTCTGCCTTAATATTCTTCGGTATATCAGTAACTATGTTATATGTAGCTACAGGTAAAAAGAAGTATGTATTTACGTGTCTAGGATTATCAGCAGTTGGAGCTACTGCTGCGTATTTTTTATTTGGTCACGTAAAAAGAAGAGTAATGGTATGGAGAAATCCATGGGCTTATAGATATGATGAGGGTCTGCAAATAGTTCAGGGGTTATATGGAATTGCTTCAGGAGGACTATTTGGAACTGGACTAGGGCAGGGATATCCAGAGTATATACCTGTTAATGATTCGGATTTTATTTATGCAGTTATATGTGAGGAATTTGGAATTATATTTGCTGTAGGTATTATGATACTTTATTTCTTATTATTCTATAGGGGAATAAGAGCAGCTTTTGTTACTGATGATAAGTTCTCACAATTAATAGCAGTAGGATTTAGTACAATGATAGCATGTCAAACACTAGTTATAATAGGTGGAATATTTGCAGTAATACCACTTACAGGTATAACTTTACCTATCATAAGTTACGGTGGTTCTTCGATTTTAACTACATTTTTTGCATTAGGAATATTGCAGAAAATTTCTGAGGAGGCGTAAAGGATGAATGATTTAGGTAAAAGTGTGAGACATATTATGACTATATTTTTATTTTGTTTTATTGCTTTAATATCATATATAGCATATTTTCAAGTGTTTAAAGGTCCTGATATAGCAAATGACTCAGGAAATGTTAGATTATGGGCAAAAAGAAATGAAATATTAAGAGGTAGCATTTACGATAGAAATGGAACAGAATTAGCAACAAGCGAAAGAATAGATGAAAAATCTCAACAAAGAAATTATCTATATGGAAACTTGTTTGTTCATCCATTGGGATATATAGATCAAACATATGGACTAAGTGGTTTAGAAGAAACTTATGATAATGAATTAAGCAATTATAGTACATTTAGAAATGGAATAAATGACTTTTTAGATACTGTTCATCCAAAAGATTTTATAAGAAATTTAAAAGAAGATAAGGCTAATACAGGTAGTTTTAACTTTAAGGAGAATTTCAAGACATTTATTGATGATATGAACTTTGGAATGCTTGTTGGAAAATCAGATAGTAAGGAAGGTAATGGAATAGTAACAACTTTAGATACTGCACTTCAACAAGTTGCTTATGATGCATTAGGAGATAATAAAGGATCTGTAGTAGCTATAAATCCTAAGACAGGAGAAATTTTAGCTATGGTATCTAAACCAACATTTAATCCTAATGATTTAGATGCAGAGATAGAGAAGGCTAATGCAGGAAGTGGAGATGATACTCCTCTTATAAATAGAGCTATAGATGGGGTATATCCTCCGGGGTCAGTATTTAAAACAGTAACATTATCAAGTGCTCTAGAGAATATTCCAGGAATAGCAGAAAGACAATTTGATGATGAAGGAAAAATAACATTTGATGATGGAACAGAGCTAAATAATTTTGCTTATGAAGTTCATGGAATTATAGATTTAAGAAGGGCTTATAGAGTTTCAAGTAATGTTGTATTTGGTAGTTTAGGTATGGAATTAGGAAATGAAAAATTAAAGGATACAGCAGAAAGCTTTGGATTTAATTCAGTAATTAAAGGTGAAGGATTTACAGCTACAGCAAGCCAATTCCCAACATTAAAAGAATATGAAAAAGGTAATATGGCTCAAAGTGGAATAGGGCAAGGTTCAGTATTATCAACACCAATACAAATGGCATTAGTTACAGCAGCAGTAGCAAATGATGGAGTCCTAATGAAGCCAAAACTAGTAAATAGTATAGTAGATAAGAATGGAAATGTTGTTAGAAATATATCTAGTGAAGAAATACGTCAAGCTATTCCTTCAGATGTAGCTGCGACAGTAAAAGATTATATGAAATATCTTGTAGATAATAATACTCACAGATGGCCAGCTTTTGAGGGAACAAATGCTGGTGGTAAAACTGGTACAGCAGATTATAATCTACCTGATGGAACAGAGGCAGTACCACATGGATGGTTTATTGCTGCAGCACCTATGGACGATCCACAAATTGCAGTAGCAGTTATAGTTGAAAATGGAGAAAGTGGTGCAGGATCAGCAGCAGTAATAGCTAGCCAAGTAGTACGACAAGCAGTTTTAGGATATTAGTTCAGTGACAAGTGAAAAGTGGCAAATGACAAGTTAAGGTAGAAGCTGATATATAGTTTCGGAAATTTATGTTTTAAAGTCAGCTATGCTGAATTTATTCTTAAATTTTTAATTTGTCACTTGTCACTTTTAATTGATTTTGGAGGTGATTAAATGTTTGATTTTGAGTATCATCTAAAGAATCTTCCTGATAAGCCTGGTGTTTATATGATGAAGAATTCTTTAGGAGAGGTTATATATGTTGGAAAAGCTAAGGTTTTAAAGAATAGAGTTAAAAGTTATTTTCAAAATTCTAAAAATCACTCTGAAAAGGTTAGGGTTATGGTTAAAAACATAGCTGAATTTGAGTACATAGTAACTGATTCTGAAATGGAAGCTTTAATTTTAGAATGTAATTTAATTAAGAAGTATAGTCCTAGATACAATATATTATTAAAGGATGATAAGTTTTATCCATTTATAAAAGTAACGCTTCAAGATGATTTTCCTAAGGTTTTTGTAACTAGAAATTATGCGAAGGATGGAAGTAAGTACTTTGGTCCATATACTAATGGAACTGCGGTTTATGAAACTATAAATCTTATTAATAAGATATTTCCAATAAGAACTTGTAAGCTTTCTATAAAGGAAAATGGAGAGAAGTATAGGCCTTGTTTAAACTATCATATTAAAAAGTGTCTGGGACCTTGTGGTGGACATATATCAAAAGCAGAATACAGAAAGATGATAGATAATATTATAGATATCTTAAGTGGAAAAGATAATGTAGTAATTAAAGAGCTTAAGTCAAAGATGGAAGAAGCATCTATGAATTTAGAGTTTGAAAAGGCAGCAGGATATAGAGATAAAATTTTAGCTATAGACGCGATTGTTGAAAAGCAAAAGATATTTAAGACAATGGAAGGTGATGAAGATTTTATCAATGTAGACCAAGATGAGAAAGATAGCTGTATTCAAGTATTCTTTTCTCGTGATGGAAAGATTTTAGGAAGAGAACACTTTATATTTGAAAATACAGCAAATGAAAGTCTTGAAGAACTTCTGCAAGAGTTTATAACTTCATTTTATTCAGGAACAGCCAAGGTTCCGAGGACAATATATGTACCAGCTATACAGGATGAAGAATTAATAGAAGAATATTTATCTATAAAAAGAGGATCAAGGGTATTTGTTAAGGTTCCTCAAAAGGGAATGAAAAAAGAAATGCTTGAAATGGTTAAGAATAACGCTAAGATAACTTTAGAAAAGTTTAAAGATAAGTATTTTAGAGAAAAAGAAATAAATAGGATTTCTTTAGAGGAATTACAAAAATTATTAGATTTAGAAAATTGGCCATCAAGAATTGAGGCTTACGATATATCAAATATTCAAGGAGTAGACTCAGTAGGAACTATGATAGTCTTTGAGGAAGGTAGATCTAAAAATAGTGATTATAGAAGATTTAAAATAAAGACAGTAAAAGGTGCAAATGACTATGATAGTATGAGAGAGATACTTACAAGAAGATTTACTCATGGGTTAGAAGAAATAAAGGCTATACAAGAAAGTAAAATAAAATTTTCTGCTGGAAAATTTTCTGTATTCCCAGATTTAATCATGATGGATGGGGGAAAAGGGCAAGTAAATGTTGCCATTGAAGTATTAAAAGAGCTTAATATAGACATACCTGTTTGTGGATTGGTTAAGGATGACAAACACCAAACAAGAGGAATTGTATATAATAATACAGAATTAATTATTAATAGATCATCAAATTTAATGCAGATGATAAGAAGAATTCAAGATGAAGTTCATAGATTTGCAATTACTTATCATAGAAGTTTAAGAGATAAGAGAACTCTACATTCAATATTAGATGATATACCATATGTAGGTGAAAAACGAAGAAGAGCTTTACTTATGAAGTTTGGAAGTGTAGATAAAATAAAAGAAGCTACTCTTGAAGAAATTCTAGAAACACCATCGATAGATAAAAAAGCTGCTGAAAGTATATATAACCACTTTAATGGAAATAAATAGAATATACTCTAAAGCACTTGTTAAATATTAGTATTTAATTTATACTATTTAACTATGAAGAATATTGAAAAGTAAGGAGTCAATAATGAATAAGTATAATAATTATGTTAATTTATTTACTACTTTTTATAGTGATGAAGACGTTAAAATAGATGAGAAATTAAGCCAATATGTTAATTTTAAAGTAGGTGGACCTGCTGATATATTAGTAACTCCTAGAAATAAGGAGCAAATAGTAAAGACAGTTACTATTTGTAAGGAAAATAATATACCTTTTTATGTTATAGGAAACGGATCAAACTTATTAGTTAAAGATGGTGGATTTAGGGGCGTAGTTATATCTTTAACTAAGGTAAGCAATATAACTGTAGACGGAGAAAGAATTGAAGCAGAATGTGGAGCTATGTTAAAGCAAGTTTCAGATAAAGCTGTTGAAAATTCACTAACAGGTTTTGAGTTTGCTTGTGGTATTCCTGGAACTGTAGGTGGAGCTGTGTTTATGAATGCAGGTGCTTATAATGGAGAAATGTCACAAATTATTGAAAGTGCAAATGTTATAGATGAGAATGGTGAAGTGATTACTTTAACCAATGAAGAATTAGAGTTAGGGTATAGATCATCTATAGTTATGAAAAAAGGATATGTAGTTTTATCTGCAACTTTTAAGCTTGAAAAAGGAACTATAAAGTCTATAAAGGATTTAGTTGATGACTTAACAGGGAAAAGAGAGTCAAAGCAACCGCTTGAGTATCCATCAGCAGGAAGTACATTTAAGCGTCCAGAAGGATATTTTGCAGGTAAATTGATACAAGATGCAGGATTAAAAGGATGTAGTATTGGTGGTGCAGCAGTATCAGAGAAGCATTCGGGATTTGTTATAAATAAAGGCGGAGCCACTGCTAAAGATATATTAGATTTAATACATCATATTCAGGATGAAGTTAAGAGACAATTTGGAGTAGAACTTCACACTGAAGTAAGAATAATCGGAGAAGATCTATAATTTAAATTTATAAAATAAAGGTTTATCTTAGTTTAAAGCAAGATAAACCTTTTGTATTTTATAATTTACCTATTGAATATGTTGAAATAGGTAAATTAAAATATTATCTTAGCTTTCACAATGAATCATTCTATAATTTTTTATAGTATATGATTGATGATTTGGGCGTTACATAAAGTAATATAAGTATGTTTATGTTAATATATAAAATTGTTTATATGCTATATTATGATATAATTTAATAGTAAAATAATTGTAGTTAAGATAGATTAATATTTGTATTTATAAATTAAGTTTTAAGGATTAAATAGTAATTTTATAGATAAATCTTAATTCTTAATCGTTAACTCTTAACTAAAATAAAGTGGAGGTAAAAGATGAGGTTTATTATAGTAACTGGATTATCAGGTGCAGGAAAATCAGAAGCAACTAATAGTTTAGAAGATATGGGATATTTTTGTGTGGATAACCTTCCACCAACACTAATAACAAAGTTTGCCGATGTGTGCAAGCAAAGTGATGGGAAAATTGATAAGGTAGCATTAGTTATAGATATACGTGGAGGAATATTCTTCGATGATTTATTTGATAGCTTAAAGGAATTATCTAAGGAACAATTTAAATATGAAATACTATTTTTAGACACATCTGATGAAGTTCTTGTTAAGAGGTTTAAAGAAAAGAGAAGAAGTCATCCATTATCACCAGGTGGAAGAGTGATAACTGGAATAGAACTTGAAAGGGAAAAGTTAAAGGAAGTAAAAGAAAAGGCTGATATAATAATTGATACATCTAAGTATGCTATAAAGGATTTAAGAGAAGAAATGCTTAAGAATTTTGGAGATGTAGAAGCTCCACAAAAGCAATTATCAATAACTGTATTAAGCTTTGGATTTAAGTATGGAATACCTGTTGATTCAGATTTAGTATTTGACGTAAGATTTATACCTAATCCTTTTTATATTCCAGAGTTAAAGCCTTATTCAGGTAATGATGAACCAGTTAAAGATTATGTATTACAACAAGAGGAAACAAAGGTATTTTTAGAAAAAACTATAGATATGTTACAATTTTTAATACCAAACTACAATAAAGAAGGAAAACGTCAGCTTATAGTATCGATAGGATGTACAGGGGGAAGACATAGATCTGTAGCCATAGCAAATTCTATATATGAAAAGTTACATGAGAGTAACTATAATGTGTATGTTGAGCATAGGGATATTAAAGAGGATGTTCATAAGGGAGATAAAAAGTTATGATACTTGATTACTTGATGAAGCCAGGAGCAAGGATAAAAAGATGGGTGTTACTTGGTTTTGTCGGAACTATGCTACTTTCATTAGGGGTAGGAGAAATATTTATTCATAAAGGATATGACTTAACTAGTAAAATGGTGTTTATATTTTTAGCCTTACTAGGAATAGTAGTTATAGTTATATCTATATCTGAGGGGCTTAAGTCGATATTAAGATTAATTAATAGTGACAAGATAAATATAACTATTAATGATAAAGATGTAGAAGATTTAATAGACGATGAGAGACTTTTAGTGAGCGGACCAAAGATAGTGGTTGTTGGTGGAGGAACAGGTCTTTCAACTATGCTTAGAGGGCTTAAGAAATATACTAACAATATAACTGCAATAGTAACTGTTGGAGATGATGGTGGAGGTTCTGGTAAGATAAGAGAAGACTTTGGAATGCTTCCTCCGGGAGATATACGTAACTGTATATTAGCACTAGCTGATACTGAACCAATAATGGAAAAGTTATTACAATATAGATTTAAAGAAGGAAGTCTTGAAGGACAAAGCTTTGGTAATTTATTTTTGGCTGCAATGGCTGGGATAAGTGATAATTTTGAAGAGGCTGTCCAAAGAATGAGTTCAGTACTTGCTGTTACTGGTAAAGTATTACCTGTAACTCTAGATGATATGAAGCTTGTAGCTATATTAGAGAATGGTGATAAGATTGATGGAGAATCAAGAATACCTGATGAAGCTATAGCAAGAAAATCTAAGATAAAGAAACTTATGATAAATCCTAAAAATGCTAAGCCTTTAGTAGACGCGCTTAAGGCAATAGAAGAAGCAGATGCTATTATAATGGGACCTGGAAGTCTTTATACAAGTATAATTCCTAACATGTTAGTAACTGATATAGCAGATACTATATGTAATAGCGATGCAATAAAAATATATATATCAAATATAATGACTCAACCAGGAGAAACAGATGATTTTGCTGCATCAGATCATTTAAGGACTTTAATAAATTATGGTGGAAAGAAATGTGTTCAATATGTTATAGCTAATAATGGAATTATTCCAGAAGATATTGAATCAAGATACTTAAAAGAAGGATCTAAGCTAGTTGAATTAGATAGAGATAAAATAAAGAGCTTAGGTGTTGAAATAGTTGAAGATAATTTAGTAAAGATAACTAAGGGTTATGTGAAACATGATTCAGAGTATTTAGCTGAGATAATAATGAAAACAGTAATAGAAAAAGAATTAAAGTTGGATAAAGAAAAAATTATTGAATATGCTTATTCACTACAAAAAATGAGAGAAAGAAATAAGAAGTAGTTAATATGTTTTAGAATTAATAAGTTCTTTTATAGTAAAATATGCCTTCGAAATTAACAGTAGAAGGCATATTTTTATTTTAAATATATTATAATAATTTTATTTTTAAATTAATCTAAGTACATTTCTCTAAGAAAGTTATATTTATCCTTTAATACTTACTGTTTTTCTATGACACAGTTGGCTCAGTTTATGATATAATAAAATATATATTTAAACATAGTTAGGAGAAATAGAAGTATGTCGTTTTCATCAAAAGTTAAAGGAGAAATATGTAGGTATATAGACATATCTAAAGAAGAGGCTTTAGCTGAAATATCAGCAATAATGAAGGTAAGTGGAACTATTGGATTCAGTGGTAAAGGCCTTAGTTTTAAAATAACTACAGAAAATCCAGCATCAGCAAGACATATATTTACGATATTAAAAGATTATTTTGATATACACTCAAAACTTCTAGTTAAAAAAAGTAATTCCCTAAAGAAGAACAATATTTATATGGTTCTTATAGAAGAATATATGGGAGTAAGAGATTTACTTAAAGAGACAGGAATCTTTAAAGAAGTTGAGGATGTATTGACTATAGATTATACTATCGAACCTGAGATGGTTAAAACAGAAGAGCTTAAGAGAGCATATATAAGAGGAGCATTTATCGGAGGGGGAAGTATTAGTAACCCAGAAAAGACATATCACTTAGAGTTTGTTACTCATAGTGAAGAATATGCAGTTCAATTATGTAAGCTAATAAACTCTTTTGGATTAAGCTCAAAAGTGATTCAAAGAAAGAACAGTTTTATAATTTATATTAAGGAAGGTGAACAAATAGTTGATCTTCTAAATATAGTTGGTGCTCATACTTCATTATTAGAGCTTGAAAACATAAGAATAATGAAAGAAATGAGAAATAACGTAAATAGATTAGTTAACTGCGAAACTGCAAACTTAAGTAAAACAGTAAATGCAGCTGTAAGACAGGTAGAAAGTATAAAGCTTATTCAAAGTACAATAGGATTACAAAGATTACCTAAAAACTTAAGAGAAGTAGCAGAGTTAAGATTAAGTTATCCTGATGAGTCATTAAAGGAATTAGGAGAAATGCTAGATCCACCAGTAGGTAAATCAGGAATTAATCATAGATTAAGAAAAATAGAAAAAATAGCAGAAGAAGTGAGATCTGGAAACTACTAATTCAATTAAGAGTTAAGAATTAATAGTTAAAAGTTAAGGAATAAATTCAGCTAATGCTGAATTTTGAAATTGATTTTTTATTTTAAAGAAACTACGAAGTAGTTTTATCATTAACTCTTAATTATTAACTATTAACTATTTAAAGGGGTGAGAGGATGTATACACATATAGTATTTTTTAAGTTAAACCAACCTACTAATGATAATATAGAGTTTGTTAAGAAGACTCTTTTAAGTATGAAAGGTAATATTTCTGAGTTAAGACATCTAGAAGTTGGTGTAGATGATATAAGAAGTGAAAGAAGCTATGATATTGCATTAATTACTAAGTTTGATAATAAAGAAGATTACCTTTCTTATGATGTAAATGAATATCATGTTGAAAAAGTAAAGAAGGTTATTAAACCTTATATAGAAATATCAAAGACAGTAGACTATTTTATGTAGCCTTCGGCTAGGTTAAGGTTTTTATACTCAAAAGATGAAAAGTGCCTGTGGCAGGGGAAAAACTTTGATGACGCAAAGGGTGAAAAATGCCTAGTTGCAGGCTAAAAGTTTTGTTGATACAAAAGTGGAAAAGTGATTAACATCAAAAAATAGTATAAAAGTTGAATATATATTGTTAAAAGTGAGGTGATACTTTGGGAGAAAGAAAGTTTTGTCATCTACATCTTCATAGTGAGTATAGCTTACTAGATAGTTCTGCTAAGATAAAGAAGATTATCTCAAGGGCTAAAGAACTTGGTATGGAGAGTATAGCACTTACTGACCATGGGGTTATGTATGGATGTGTCGCTTTTTATAAAGAAGCAAAAGCTCAGGGAATAAAGCCAATACTAGGTTGTGAAGTTTATGTAGCAGCAAAGTCTAAAGATATTAAGATAAATGATAAAGATAATAGTACACATCATTTAGTTTTATTAGTTAAGGATGAAGTTGGATATGAAAATCTTATGAATATAGTATCCACAGCATCTATAGATGGTTTTTATTATAAGCCAAGAGTTGACCATGATTTTTTAAGACAGCATAGTGAAGGGCTTATAGCATTAAGTGCTTGTCTTGGAGGAGAAGTTCAAAGCTGGATTTTAAAAGAAAATTATGAAAAGGCAAAAGAGGTAGCATTACTTTATAAAGATATTTTTAATGGTGACTTTTATTTAGAAATACAAGACCATGGAATGCAGGAACAAAGAAAGGTTATTGATACTAATATTAAACTTTCTAAAGAAACGGGAATACCTTTAGTAGCTACCAATGATGTTCATTACATAAATAAAAGTGATTCGAAGGCACATGATATATTAATGTGTATTCAAACAGGAAAGACTGTTGAGGATGTTAACAGAAGGAGATATCCATCAGATCAATTTTATTTAAAGTCCCAAGAGGAAATGTATGATTTATTTTCATACGCTCCTGAAGCTTTAGAAAATACAGTTAAGATTGCAGAACAATGTAATTTTGATTATGAATTTCACGTTTCTAAGCTTCCAAATTTCCCAGTACCAGAAGAATACAACACTCATTTTGAATATTTAGAAGAGGTTTGTTTTGCTGGTCTTATAGATAGATATGATGTATTTAATGATTTTAGAGATAAGCCAATAGATCTTAAAGCTATAAGAGAGTTTTGTAATTCTAATGAGGAAGCTTTAAGTTATGTTGAACGTCTTAATTATGAACTTGGAGTAATAGATCAGATGGGATATGTCGATTACTTCTTAATAGTTTGGGATTTTATAAAGTATGCAAATGATAATGGAATTCCAACAGGACCAGGAAGAGGATCTGCGGCAGGATCAATAGTGGCATATACTTTAGGTATAACAAAAATAAATCCGATAAAATATAGCTTGCTCTTTGAAAGGTTTTTAAATCCGGAAAGAGTTAGTATGCCGGATATTGATTCGGATTTTTGTTATGAAAGAAGACAAGAAGTAATTGATTATACTGTTGAGAAATATGGAAAGAAAAATGTATCTCAGATAATTACTTTTGGTACTATGGCACCAAGAGTTTGTATTAGGGACGTTGGAAGAGCTATGAACTATTCATACTCAGAGGTTGATAGAATAGCTAAGATGATTCCTACTATGCTTGGGATAACTATTGAAAAGTCTTTAGAGTTAAACCCAGAGCTTAAGAAAGCTTATGATACAGAAGAGCGAGTAAAAACTTTAATAGATGTTAGTAAGACCTTAGAGGGGTTACCTAGACACTCATCTACTCATGCGGCTGGTGTGGTTATAGCATCAAAACCACTTGTAAAGTATGTACCTTTACAGAAAAATGATGAATCTATAGTAACTCAGTTTGATATGACAACTCTTGAAGAGCTTGGATTATTAAAGATGGATTTCCTTGGACTTAGAACCTTAACTGTTATGAATGACGCTGTTAAGATGATTAAGATAAATCAGGGAATAGATATAGATTTAGATAAGATAGATTTTGATGATAAAGGTGTTTACAAGATGATTGGTGAAGGAAAGACAGCAGGTGTATTCCAGTTAGAATCGCCAGGTATGGTGTCTTTCATGAAGGAGCTTAAGCCCGATTGTCTTGAGGATATTATAGCCGGAATATCGCTATATAGACCAGGTCCTATGGCAGAAATTCCAAGATACATAGAAGGTAAGAAAAATAAAGATAGTGTACATTATGAGACTCCAGAACTTGAAAGTATTCTAGATGTTACGTATGGAGTAATGGTATATCAAGAACAAGTTATGGAAATAGTTAGAAAACTGGGAGGGTATTCTCTTGGTAGAAGTGATATGGTTAGAAGAGCCATGTCAAAGAAGAAGCATAGTGTTATGGAGCAGGAAAGAAAGAATTTCATATATGGTATCGTTGATGATGAAGGAAATGTTGAGGTTCCTGGATGTTTAAGAAATGGAATTTCAGAAGAAGCTGCAAATAAAATATTTGACTCAATGATGGATTTTGCGTCTTATGCTTTTAATAAATCACATGCTGCGGCGTATGCAGTAGTTGGATATCAGACTGCATATCTAATGTATTATTATCCTGTTGAGACTATTGCAGCGATGTTAAATTCGGTTATGGGAACTGCTGAAAAAGTAGCTCATTATATAAATTTTGCAGAAAGTCAAGGGATACAAGTACTTCCCCCTGCAATAAATGAGAGTTACTCAAAGTTTACTGTTAAAGGCGATACTATAAGATTTGGATTGGCTGCAATAAAGAATGTTGGATTTAATGTAGTTGAAAGTATAGTAGCTTCAAGAAGTGATAAAGGTAGATTTGAATCTTTAGTAGATTTTATAAATAAGATAGATTTATCAGCTATTAATAAAAGAGCTGTTGAAAGCTTAATAAAGGCTGGAGCCTTTGATGAGTTCAAAATATTTAGATCAAAGCTTTTAGCTGTATATGAAAAGGTAATGGATAGTGTATCTAATGAAAAGAAGAGAAATATAGAGGGGCAGATAAGTCTTTTTGGTTTAGTTGAAGAAAATATAAATGAGCCAGAAGTAAATTATCCTAATATAAATGAATTTTCAAAGAATAACTTATTAGCTATGGAAAAAGAAATGACAGGTATGTATTTGACAGGACATCCATTAGATGAATATGTCCAAAGCTTAAAAATGTATACTTCCATAAGTGTAGATAAAATTTATAAGTCACAACAAGCTCACTTAGAGGGGGTTGATGATGATGAGTATTCTATCCATGATGAAGACAAAGTAATACTAGGTGGTATTATTTCTGAAGTAAATCAAAAGGTAACCAGAAGTAATACAATTATGGCTTTTATAAAGCTAGAGGATTTAAGCGGTAGCATAGAAGTAATAGTGTTCCCTAAGACTTTAGATAAAGTAAGGGACTTAATTACAGTAGATAGTATGGTTGTTATTAAGGGTAGAGTAAGCATGAAGGAAGACGAACCAGTTAAGCTTATATGTGAAACAATAGAACCTTTAGAAAAAGTAAATTCATCAAAATTATTTATAAGGGTTGAAAATCTTGCAAAAGCAAAACAAACTAAACCTAATTTGATACATATAGCATCTCAACATAAAGGGGATACAGCTATATATGTATTTACAGCAGATGATAGAAAAAATTATAGAATGCCTAGAGAAATGTGGGTAAATATTAATAATGAATTATTAGATCAACTATATAAAGTATATGGTGAAGAAAATATAAAAATAATAGAATAAGAGGCTAAAAATTACCTCTTATTTTATTATTATGAAAATTTACAAAAAATAATAAAAATATGGAAATAGTATAGCACATTTAAAATGACAAAGTTTACAATTAACATTAATGGAAATGAATAACTAAATAGTGGTCATATATACTGTTATATGTATTTAAATAGTATATAATTTCGTCAAAATTAGGGTATAATAGACATAGAAGTCAAGATTCTATCGATAAAAAACTACAAATTAGATGGTTATTTTAGTTGCATTACTTTATGTTTGCAAGTAAAATAAATAAAGGTAATAAAAAGTTAATAATAAAATAATAATATAGAGGAATATTTCAAACTAGGTGGGACATGCACAGACCATCATGGTGACGAGGAGGAATATTTTATGAGTATCAAAAAGATAGCTATTTTAACTAGTGGTGGGGATGCACCTGGAATGAATGCAGCAATAAGAGCTGTTGTTAGAACTGCACTACATCATGGGTTAGAAGTAGTTGGAGTTCAAAGAGGATATGCAGGATTAATTAATGGTGAATTATTTGAAATGGATAGATCATCAGTATCAGACATAATACATAGAGGTGGTACAATATTAAGAACTGCTAGATGTCTAGAATTTAAACAAGAAGAAGTAAGAAAAGAAGCTGCTGAATTATTAGCACAAAATGGTGTTGACGCTTTAGTTGTTATAGGTGGAGATGGTTCTTTCATGGGAGCTAAATTACTATCTAAACTAGGTGTTAAGACTATAGGTCTACCAGGAACTATTGACAATGATTTAAGCTATACAGATTACACAATAGGATTTGATACAGCTTTAAACACTGTTATAGAAGGTGTAGATAAAATAAGAGATACTTCAAGTTCTCACGAAAGAGTTTCTATCGTAGAAGTTATGGGAAGAAATTGTGGAGACTTAGCTCTTTATGCAGGTGTTGCTTGTGGAGCTGAATACACAATAACTCCAGAAAAAGGATTCGATAAAGACGAATTATGTGAAGTAATTAAAGAAGGTAAAGAAGTTGGAAAAATCCATAACTTAGTTTTATTAGCAGAAGGTATTGGTGGAGCTTATGACTTAGCTAAATACGTTGAAGCGCAAACAGGAATTGAAACAAGAGCAACTATATTAGGTCACATTCAAAGAGGTGGATCTCCATCAGCATTTGATAGAGTTTTAGCTTCAAGAATGGGATCAAAAGCTGTTGAAGTTTTACTAGAAGGAAAAACTTCAAGAGTTATTGGAATAAAAGAAAATCAAATCTTTGACCAAGATATAGATGAAGCTTTAGCTTTAGGTAGAAAATTTGATGAAAAATTATTCTCTATTTCAGAGGAAATATCAAAGTAACAAACATTGTTAATAGATATAAAAACTAAATCATGAAGGAGTGTTATTTACATGAGAAAAACTAAAATAATATGTACTATAGGTCCAACTAGTGAAAAACCAGAAGTATTATCACAAATAATTGAAGCAGGAATGAACGTTTCAAGACACAACTTTTCACATGGTGATCATGCAGAACATGCAGAGAGAATTAATTTAGTTAAGGAATTAGCTAAGAAGCACAATAAAGAAATTGCTGTTATGTTAGATACTAAAGGGCCAGAAATAAGAACTGGTAAATTCGATCCTAAGAAGGTTGAATTAAAAGCAGGAGATAAATTCACTGTACACGCAGGTGGAGATGTTATAGGTAACACTCAAGAATGTTCAGTAACTTATGCTGGATTAGCTAATGATGTTAAACCAGGAGATACTATATTAATAGATGACGGTTTAGTTGGATTAACAGTTGAATCAATCGAAGGAAACAAAATACACTGTGTTGTTCAAAATACAGGATTTGTTGCTACTCATAAGGGAGTTAACGTTCCAGGAGTATCAATTAAATTACCAGCTTTAACTGAAAAAGATATAGCTGACTTAAAATTCGGTTGTGAAATGGGAGTTAACGCTGTTGCTGCATCATTCATAAGAAAAGCATCAGACGTAGAAACTATAAGAGAAATATTAAAGGAAAATGGTGGAGAGCACATCCTAATAATCTCTAAAATAGAAAACCAAGAAGGTGTTGATAACATCGATTCAATTATCGAAGTTTCAGACGGTATAATGGTTGCTAGAGGAGATCTAGGGGTTGAAATACCATTCGAAAAATTACCAGCAGTTCAAAAGATGATGATTGAAAAATGTAACCATGCTGGAAAGATAGTTGTTACTGCAACTCAAATGTTAGACTCAATGATGAGAAATCCAAGACCAACAAGAGCAGAAGTTTCTGACGTTGCTAATGCAATTTTAGATGGTACAGATGCTATCATGTTATCAGGAGAATCAGCTAATGGAGATTGGCCAGTTGAATCAGTTCAAACTATGGCTAAGATAGCTGTTGAAACTGAAAGACAATTAAGCTACGAGACAGCTGTTTCAAGAGCTAAGAAGCACATCCCAGCTATATCTGGAGTTATTTCAAGAGCTGCTTGCAACGCTGCTAATGAATTACAAGCTGCTTCAATAGTTTGTTCAACTAAGAGCGGAGCTACTGCAAGAAGAATTTCTCAATGCAGACCAGACTGTGCTATAGTTGCTGTAACTGAAACAGAATTAGTTGCTAAGAGCTTAGCATTCAACTTTGGTGTATATCCAATAGTTGCTGAGCATAAGAAGGTTATGGACGAAAGATTAGAAAGAGCTACAGAATTAGCAATAGAAAATGGATTCGCTACAAAAGGTGATACAATTGTTATAGCTGCTGGAATGGGTCAAGTTGGATCAACTAACCTATTAAAAGTAAGTGTAATAGAATAATTTATATAAGAGAAGAAGTACAGAGGTTTCTGTACTTCTTTTTTTTATGCTTTTATGTCAGAATTAGAAAAAGGATGCGTCTATATAGATGAAAGGCAAAGGGGGAAAGAATTAATGACGGTAAAAAGGTTAATACAACGACTTATTGATAGAGAGAAAGAGGCACTAGAAACATTTATAGATGATTATTCAACATTGATATTAAAAGTAATAACTTATGTTTTGAATGAACCATATGAAAAAGAATATATAGAAGAATGTTATGATGATGTCATAATGATAATTTTAGATAAATGTAGTAGTTTTGAATATAAAGCATCTTTTAAAACCTGGGTTGCAACTATAGCAAAAAATAAAGCATTAGATTATAAAAGAAAGTTAAAAAAACATTATTCTTATGATGATATAAGTGATGGTTATGGAAATGAGGAAAGCTCAGAAGAAAAGTTTTTTAATAATAATAAGATAAATGTTATAAATGAAGCTTTAAGTAAGCTTAATGATGAAGAGAAAAGGTTATTTGTTAAGAAATATATACTAAATAATTCCACGGTTGAATTATGTAATGAATATAAAGTAAGTGAAAATGTAATGTATAAACGGATAAGTAGGCTTAAAAAGAGGGTAAGAGAATTGATAAATAATGAATATGTAAAGGAGAGTTTATATGAATAATAAAGTGGAATATGTATCAGATGAAGAAATGAAAGATATTGAAAATGTTAAAGTTGATAAAAATATAGAAACTAAAATAAAAAATAAAAAGGTTAATATAATTTATAAAGAGCTATTAAATAAGGCACTAGATGAAGTAAGAAAATCTTTAGAATCAGATGAATATATAGAGGAAAAAATAATAGGACGTGATTATAAAGCTGATACAACTAGAATTATAGTTGCTGGTACTGGAAGTGCAATAGCGCATCCTATATTTGATTGGAGTTCAGCAATGATTTTAATAAAAACAAATAAAAGACTTTTATTATTAGAAACCGCACAATACTTCAAATACTTGAGACATTATGAAGTAGAAAATAAGGTAGTTATATATAACGATAAAGAATGGATATATTTAACTTTAAATACCTTAGAATTAAAAGAAAAGATTATTGAAAATACTATAGAGTGTAAGGATAATATAATAAAAAAACTTGAGGAAAATAATATTGATTTTGAGATAAGTAATAATGAATTTGTTTGTACAGAAAAAACAGTAGTTGAAAAGCAAGGTAAGTTACTTTTTATTGGAGGACTAATTATATTAACAATTCTTTTATATAATCTATTTACTAAAGGACTAAGTTTATATGGATACTAAATAAAAACAAAAAAATGAATGAAATATTTCATAAATCGAGTTAATGTTATTTAAAAATGAAGGATTAAACGTCAAAAATATTAAAAATATAAAAAGTTAACAAAATGTTAACAATTTAAAGTGTAATTTTAGGCTATAATGTTAATATCATTGAAATTTCGAGAGAGATTAAAATGGTAACAGTGTGGCAACTGATTCCGAAAGATACACCGTAGGGTGTATTTTTTTTATGCAAAATTTAGAATAGTGTAAATTGAGTAGAGAAGGATATTAGTATATGATAGAATAATATTGCAAATAAATTCAATTAAAAATTCTAAGTTATAAATTATAAATGAAAGATTAAAGGAAGAAATTCATTGATATGAATTTTAAAAAAGAGAAACTATAGTATTAGTTTTTTAACTAGATTTAGAATTATAAGTTTATAATTTGCCATTAATAAAAGTGCTTTGCACTTTTTTCAAAGGAGAAATTTATATATGATCGAGAAGAATAAGGAATATATTTTAGATATAATGTCTCAAGGGTATGAAGGCGAAGGAGTTGCTAAAATTAATGGGACTTTTCCTGTATTTATTCAGGGAGCTTTAGTTGGTGAAAAAGTAAAGGTAAAAATAATTAAAGCTAAGAAAAGTTATGCATATGGAAAGTTGGTAGAAGTATTAGAATCTTCTAGTGAAAGATGTACTCCAAAATGTGATGTATATAAGAGATGTGGAGGATGTAAGCTTCAGCATAGTACATATAAGTCTCAATTAGATTTCAAATATGAGAGAGTTAAAGATTGTATAGATAAGATAGGAAAGTTAAATCCTGATTTAGTAATGTACCCATTAGGAATGAATGAACCTTGGAGATATAGAAATAAGGTGCAATTACCTATAGGTTTAGTTAATGGAGAAATAAAGATAGGATTCTTTGCAGAGAGAAGTCATGAAATAATAGATATGCAAAATTGTCTTATTCAAGATGATATAGCGGATAAAGTAGTTGAATTAACTAGAGAATGGATAATTAAACATAATATAAAACCATATAATGTAGATGGCCAATATGATGATAGTGGAATATTAAGACATATAATGATAAGACGTGGATTTATAACTAATGAAGTTATGGTTGTTATAGTTACAAATGGAGATAAATTACCATATAAAGATGAGTTTGTATCTATGATTAGCGAAAACATACCAGGCATTAAAAGTATAATTCAAAATATAAATTCTAAACCTACTAATGTTATATTAGGGCTTGAGTCAAAAACTCTTTGGGGAGAAGATACAATATCAGATTATATAGGAGAGTTTAGGTTTAATATATCTCCATTATCATTCTTCCAGGTTAATCCTATTCAAACAGAAGTGTTATATTCAAAGGCATTAGAGTATGCTGAATTAACTGGAGAAGAAACTGTATTTGATGCATATTGTGGAACAGGTACTATAACATTATTCTTATCAAAAAAAGCAAAGAAGGTTTACGGGGTAGAGATAATACCTCAAGCTATAGATAATGCATGGATAAATGCTAAAGAAAACAATGTAGATAATGTTGAATTCTTTGTTGGTGAATCAGAAGTAGTCATTCCTGATTTAATAAACAAAGGTGTAAAATCTGACGTGGTAGTTGTAGATCCCCCAAGAAAAGGCTGCGATAAAAAATTATTAGATGCTATAAGTAATATAGATGCTAAGAGAATAGTATATGTAAGCTGTGATCCAAGCACTTTAGCTAGAGATTTAGCTATACTAGATCAAAACGGATATGAGACTAAAATTATTCAACCTGTAGATATGTTTCCTCATACTGCTCATATTGAGAACGTAGCTCTTTTAACTAAGAAGTAATTTAGAGATTTGATTGTTAATATAATCAAGGATAAGTTGTTCTAGCGAAATCTATTTAATAAATGATAGTATATAAGTAAATGGTATTAACATATAAGGGGGATGAATATGAAGTTATTGGCAAGTGACTTTGATGGAACACTATTTTTCCATAGTGAAAAAGATGATATGAGAATTAAAGATTTAGAGGCTATAAGAAAATTTCAAGATGAAGGAAATTTATTTGGAATTTGTACTGGAAGACATTTGAAAGGGATAATAGATCCTACAAGAGATAGAGTTAATTATGACTTTTATATAGTAAACAGTGGGGCAGTTATTTTAGATAAGAATAAAAATGTAATTCAAAAGAATATGATAAAAACTGAGGTAGCAAAGAAGGTTGTTAGTAAAATAGATAAGTCAGTTGAAGTTACATTTATTATAGATAATCAATTTTACGCAATTAATAGAAAAAATGATTGGCCTATGAGAATTATTGAAGTTTCATCGATGGATGAGATTAATGAATCGGAAATTGAAGGATTGTCATTTCACTTTAAAGATATAGATGAGACTACTAAGGTCTATAATGAGATAGTTGAAAAATATAATGATATAATTGATGTCTATCAAAATGTTAATAATCTAGATTTTGCTCCTAAAGGGTGCTCAAAAGGTAATGCTTTAAAAATGATAATGGATTATTATAAAATTGATAAAGATAATATGAATTGCATAGGTGACTCTTGGAATGATTTACCTATGTTTAAAAGTATAGAAAATTCATTTACATTTACTTATTCACCAGTAGATGTACAAAAAGAAACAAAACATGTAATTAATAATTTAGAAGAATGTATCTCTATCATTTTAGATATTCAACCATGTTAAGGCATGGTTTTTCATTTGTAATAATCAGCTTAGGGGGATTATATGATTGATAGAGACATTTATAGTATACTGTTCTTTATATATGGATTATCATTCTTTTCTTTAGGAATTTCAGCGCTTCAACAAAGAATTCTTAAAGATACAGATATTCCTTTGCTAAATTCTATTAATATATTAGGAGCCTTTGGAGTAATTCATGGGTTGGGAGAATGGTTGCTAATTTTTATTATGATAGATAAAAATAATAGTTTAGCTATGTACATGCTGTTCTTTGCAAATTTATTAAATTCCATATCATTTACTTTGTTATGGATATTTGGCACAAGACTTTTTAAGAGGAAGTATAACAGAATAAATTATTATAGATTTGTACCATTTATAGTTATGGGAATATGGACAATGTTATATTTATTATTTTACAAGTTTAAATACCATAATAATGTGGATTATATATATGTGTTTAGAGTTATTAGTAGATATTTTATTGGATTGCCAGCAGGGTTGACTGTTTGTATAGGACTTTATAGAAATGGTCAGATAATGAATAAGCTAAAGGCTAAGAAAGTAGTAATTAAGTTTAAAATTTTATCTATATCTTTTGGATTATACAGTATATTAGCGGGGCTAATAGTATCTAATGTTGATTTATATCCAGTTAGACTAATAAATACTGAAACCTTTTATTGTAGATATGGATTTAGATTAGAATTAGCTAGAACTATTGTGGCAGTAGTAATAGCAATATTATTTATAAATATAATAGATATTTTTATATGGGAAGCGGAATATAAAATCGAAAAGCTAACTAAACAAAAGCTGATATGGCAAGAAAGACGAAAAGTTGGATATGAATTGCATGATAGAGTTATTCAGGATTTATTTGCAAGTGGATTAGCTTTGGAAAGTATAATAGAAGATAAAGATGGAATAGAGAAAGAAAGTTTAATATGTATTAAATCAACTCTCAATAATGTAATAGGTGAAATAAGAGGATTTATTAGTAAATCATCATTAGAAAAGCTTGAAATTAATGATTTTAAAATTAAGATATCGGGACTTATTGAAAAAATGAGTAATATTAGCGATATGGAAATAAAGCTTAATTATAAAGTTTCTGAAGTAACTATAGGAAATTTATCATCAAATGCATTAGATCAGATATATTATATTATTCAAGAGTCAATTTGTAACTCAATTAAACATTCAAAAGGAAGTAAGATCTGTGTGAAATTACAGTCTACATTAGAAGAATTAGTGATAACGATTAAGGATAATGGGATTGGATTACATAATAATAACGTAAGAGAATATGGGCATTGTGGCATACTATCCATGAATGAAAGGGCTACATCGATTAATGGGGTATTAAATATTGATGGAAGAAAAAATGGAGTAACAGTTTGCTTAATAGTTCCGTGGGAGGATATAGAGGATGACAGATAATTTAATAAAGGTTCTATTGATAGACGATCATGATATAGTAAGATTAGGAATTAGAACTTTAATTCAAAAAAATGAAGATATGATAGTATGTGGAGAAAGTGGGACTTTAGAAGGTGGGTATAAGATTATTGAAGATATAAAGCCAGATGTTGTTTTACTAGATATGAAATTACCTGATGGTGATGGAATAATAGGATGTAGGACAATTAAAAAACTTTCACCAGAATCGAAGGTTATTATACTTACTGCTTATGGCGAGGATTCATTAATAGTAGAAGTTATTAAAGTAGGTGCTGATGGATACTTATTAAAAAATATAGATAGTAAAAAGATTATTTCATCTATAAGAGACGTTGCAAATGGTAATAAAATATTAGATCAAAAAGTCCTAAATAAATTTATTGACATGGTTAAAAATAAGGACAAAAATACTGATAATGATGATATTTTATTAACAAAACAAGAGAGAAATATACTAGAATTAATAAGTAAAGGTAAGACAAATAAAGAGATTTCAAGTGAATTGTATGTGGCAGAGAAGACAGTTAGAAACTATGTTAGTACTATTTTAAAGAAAATTAATGTAGATAATAGAACGGAAGCTGCTATGTATTGGGTGAGACAAAAGTCCCTATTTTAAGGGACTTTTGTCGTTTAATAAGGACTTTTGACAGGTACAAATTTAAAAATAAACAATGTAATATTAGTTATGGAAAGCAAAAGATTATTTGCAAGCATATTTGTATAATAATTAACAAAGGTGGTTCTAAAAGTAAAATAAATTTGAGAATTTAGAACAGTATTTTAGGGGGATAATTATGAAGAAGAGACTTATTTGTTTATTAATTATGAGTTCTGTAGTATTAGCTGGATGTGCAAAGACTGAAAGTGGAGAAGCTACAGGTACACCAACAGGAGTCGCTACTTATGAGGGTGTTGGACATGGTTACGGTGGAGAAGTTAAGGTTGCTGTTGAAATGGATGGACAAACTATAACAGGGATCGAGGTAGTAGAACATCACGAAACAGCTCCAGTAAGTAATAGAGCTTTACCAATAATAGTTGATAGAATAGTAGAAGCTAAAACTCCAGTTGTAGATAGCGTATCAGGAGCAACTTTCACGTCATTTGCTGTTAAAAGCGCAGTTGCTGATGCTTTAACACAAGCTGGTGTAGAGGTTGAAAAAATATCAATGGATACTAAAGGTCCAGAAGTTGAAAAGAAAGAATTAGAAGAAGTTAAGACTCAATTAGTTATCGTAGGGGGAGGTCCTGCAGGTCTTTCAGCTGCTATAGAAGCTAAAGAAAATGGGGTTGAAGACGTAATATTAGTTGAGAAATTAGATATATTAAGTGGTAATGGTAAGTTTGACATGAATTTCTTTGACATAATAAACACTGAAGCTCAAAAAGCAAATGGGGTTGAAGATTCAGTTGAAAAGTTTATAGAAGATAAAAAAGATTCAGTAGTTGATTCTATAGAACGTCTTACTGCACAAGCAAATGGTGCTGCAGAAGTAGATTCTTGGTTAAGAGGAATGGGAATAAATCTTAATTACAACTATGGTGGAAGAAACCACATGGCAGAAGCTGATGCTTATGCTGGAGAGCATATTCAAGATAACTTAGAAAAGAAAGTTCAAGAATTAGGTGTAGACGTTAGAACAGGAACTAAAGGTCTTGACTTAATAATGGAAGATGGAAAAGCTACTGGTATTAAGGTTGAATGTAAAGAAGGAACTTATGACATAAAAGCAGATGCTGTTATAGTAGCAACTGGTGGATTCTCTCATAATAAAGAGTTATTAGCTGAGTATGCTCCAGGAGCAGAAAGACTTGCAACATCTAACCAAATGGGTGCTACAGGAGATTTCGTTTCAGTATTCCAAGATCATGATATAAAAATGGATCACATGGATAAGTTAAGCGTATTTAAGCTTATAATAAGTGGAAGAAGAGATTTAACTGGTGCAGGAGATGGATTCTTATTAGTTAATAAAGCTGGTGAAAGATTTGTTGATGAAAGTGCTGCATCTATGGATGTAGGTAATGCTATATTAGATCAAGAAGGTGGAAAAGCATTCTACATTTATGATCAAAGATTATATGATTCATCTTACAGATTAAAGAAACATAATGATTTAGGATACCATGTAAAAGCTGATACTTTAGAAGAATTAGCTGAAAAATTAGGTGTTGATGCACAAGGATTAAAAGCGTCTGTTGAAGGATATAACAAAGGTGTAACTGGTGAAGCTGCTGATCCATTTAGAGAAAAGGCATTTACTGAAACATTTGGAGCAGAAGGTCCTTATTATGGAGTTCAAGTTGAAACAGCTATCCATATGACTAAGGGTGGAGTTGTAGCAGATGATAAAGCACAAGTTATAAACAATGATGGTAAAGTAGTAGATGGTTTATATGCTGCAGGTGAAGTTGTTGATACAAGTGGAGCTTATTCAGCATCAGTAATATTCGGAAGAATATCAGGAGAAGAAGCTGCAAAACATATTTTAAATAAATAATTTACAGTATTGAAAAGAGTATGAAGGCAATTCATACTCTTTTTCATTATGATAAAGAAATGAGATGTGTTGTGACAAAATGTTAATTTAATAATTAACGATGATGATATTTTAATAAAAATTTATATAAAAAGAAGTATAAATCTAAATTTAATATGAAGAGATAATGTGTTCTAAGTGGAAAAAAAGTTGACTTTGTCGAATTATATGATAATATAAATTGTGAAATGCGTTACAATTATTTGTTAATGATTTAACGTAAATTAAAGAAAAAAGGTATTTTTTAGGGGGAACAAATGAAAAAAATTATTTGCTTAGTAACAATGGCTTCTTTATTATTAGCTGGTTGTTCAACAACTAACAAAGGAGCTAAGACAAGCCAAGGAACTGGACACGGTTATGGTGGAGAAATTAAGGTTGAATTATCTACTGAAGATGGAAAGATAACAAATATTAATGTTGTATCTAACCATGAAACTTCAGTTGTGTACGACAGAGCTTTACCAATATTAACAGAAAGAATAATTGAAGCTCAAAGCCCGGTAGTTGATAGCGTATCAGGTGCTACATTTACATCATTTGGTGTTAAGAAAGCTGTAGCTGAAGCTATGAAAGAAGCTGGAATTGGAGAATACGAAATATCATTCGATACTCAAGGGCCTGCAGTTGAAAAGAAGGATTTAGAAGAAGTTAAAACACAATTAGTTGTTGTAGGGGGAGGTCCTGCTGGTCTTTCTGCTGCTATAGAAGCTAAGCAAAACGGCGTTGAAGAGGTAATAGTAATAGAAAAATTAGATATATTAAGTGGTAATGGTAAGTTCGATATGAACTTCTATGACTTAATCAATTCAGAAGCTCAAAAAGCTAACGGTATAGAAGATTCAGCAGAAGCTTTAGTTGCTGATTTAAAGGCTGAAGGTGCTTGGGATACAGATGAAAGATTAATGGCTCAAGCTGAAGGCGAAATGGAACTTGATCAATGGTTAAGAGCAATGGGAATAAACTTAAACTATAACTACGGTGGAAGAGGTCACATGGCAGAAGCTGATGCTTACGCTGGTGAACATATCCAAGCTAAGATGGAAGAAAAGGTTAATGAATTAGGAATAGATGTTAGAACAGGAACTAAAGGTCTTGATTTAATAATGGAAAATGGAAAAGCTACTGGTGTTAAGGTTGAATGTAAAGAAGGAACTTATGACATAAAGGCAGATGCTGTAATAATGGCAACTGGTGGATTCTCTAACAATAAAGAGTTATTAGCTAAGTATGCTCCAGGAACAGAAAGATTAGAAACTTCCAACCAAATGGGTACTACTGGTGACTTTATTCCAGTATTTGAGGCTAACGATATTAAGTTAGAAAAGATGGACAACATAAGAATATTCCCTAATATAATTAGCGGAAGAAGAGATTTAACTGGTGGTGGATCTACTATATATGTTAATAAGAACGGTGAAAGATTCATCGACGAAACTAAAGGTGGATTAACTTTAGGTAATGCTGTATTAGATCAAGAAGGTGGAGCATTCTACATATACGATCAAGATTTATATGAAAAATCATACAGATTACAAAAACACAACAACTTAGGATATCATGTTCAAGCTGATACTTTAGAAGAATTAGCTAAAAAATTAGGAATAAATGCTGAAAACTTAGTTAAGACTATTGAAACTGCAAACAAAGCTGTTGATGGTGAAATAGCTGATCCATTTAGAGAAAAAGCTTTAGGTGATAAGATTGATAAGGGACCATACTACGGAGTTAAATTCGAAGCTGGTGTTCATATGACTAAGGGTGGAGTTGCTGCTAACGAAAAGGCAGAAGTATTAAACAATGACGACCAAGTTATTGAAGGTTTATATGCTGCTGGTGAAGTTGCTAACTCAAGTGCTGCTTACAGTGCATCTGTAGTATTCGGAAGAATATCAGGAGAAGAAGCTGCAAAATATATCTTAAAATAATTATAAAAGCATAGATTTTAAGCTGTAATATAAGAGTGTTGAAATTTTATTAAATATAAAATTTCAACGCTCTATTTTTATAATATTGAATTTGTAAAATGTATTATATTATTCTTATAATAAGTAGAAGGTAGTAATGTTACAGAGACTTTGATGTCAGTAGATGTTGGATTTACAGCATTCTAAGTATAAAATTAATTGGAATTTAATAAGTATTATATTAATAATAAATAATTGCCACGCTCATATTTGAGGTGATTTAATTTACTAAAATATTGATTATTAATTACAAAATATGGTTTAATATAAACAAATAATATTTAATAAGTAAACTTTAATTATATAAGAATTAGATTTTATATTTGTGTAGGTGAGATATGAATAGCAAACGAGAGGATGTTCATGAAGCATTGTTAGAAAGTTTTAAAAAGTTAATATTGAAAAATAATTTTGATAAAATAACTATTAAAATGATTACTGACGGGGCAGGTCTTATTAGACCAACATTTTATAATCATTTTGCTGATAAATATGAAGTTTTAGAACAGATATGTTATAACGATATATTTAAAGGTAGTGAAATGCTTATAAATAATAAAATGCCATATGAAGCTATTCATTATATGTTTTCAAGGATAGAAAATAACAAGGAGTTTTATCTAAAAGCAATAAAAGTAACTGGACAAAATTCTTTTGAGGAAATAATAAGCAGTAATCTAACAAATATGTTTAAAGAATTATTTGATCAATATGGGAATAATCCAAGAAATTATGAGGAACAGTTTTCTATAGATGATATAGCTGAATATTATTCAAGAGGATTAACTTTTATAATAAAGAGATGGATTGAAGATGGAATAAAAGTATCAGCAAAGGCTTTAACTAAAAAATATGAGATATTAGTTACTAATTCATTAGATGACATCATACATAAGAGGATTGAATGTACTAATAGGGAAAAATTGACCATCAAAGATAATACAATTTAGTGTTTTTGTATATGGACGGCTACAAAGCCGTCCTTTTGTTTATTTTTAAATACATTTTAAAGAAATCATATGTATAGAAAATAGAGGGCTCTATCTATAATGAAATGGAAGGGAGTGATTAGATGAGATGAGTTTATGGGAAGTTATTGTTGTAGCCATTGGATTAGCCCTTGATTCAGTTACGGTAACTATATGCAGAGGATCTAATCAAGGAAAGTTAAAGAAATCAAATGCTGTTATAGTAGGTATTATATTTGGTGTAATTCAGACTTTGATGCTAATTATAGGAATGTTAATAGCTATATTTCCTATGCTAAACATAGAAAATCAAAAGATAATATCTATGAATCAATGGTTTTCAGCAATTATTTTATTTTTCTTAGCTTTTAGATTATTTAAAAATTCATTTTTGAATACTGATATAGATGAGAGGCGTGAAGAGTTTTTTGGTTATAAAGCTAGTGTAACCTTAGCATTAGCAACAAGTATAGATGCATTTATGTTAGGGGTTGGATTAGGATTATTACAAACTAAATTTGTAAGTACTATACTTATTCAATTTATAATAACAGCTATATTAGTAGCTTCTGGATTATGGGTAGGTTATTGTATCGGTAATAAATATAAAAAGCAGATTGATACCTGTGGAGGAATTATATTGTTAAGCATTGGTATAAAGGTAATTTTAAATTATTTTCAAATTATTTAAAGGAGAGGTATTTATATGA
This sequence comes from Clostridium hominis, assembly GCF_014287825.1. Lineage (NCBI taxonomy): Bacteria > Bacillati > Bacillota > Clostridia > Eubacteriales > Clostridiaceae > Clostridium > Clostridium hominis. The sequence continues at coordinate 104,991 of NZ_JACOOO010000037.1, read as the reverse complement.
TAAGTCCAAAATTTAAAATTCAACAATTAGCTATAAAGCAAGTTTTAGGATATTTAAGGAAGGACCCTGAAAAGAATTTACCAAAGGTTGTATCATGGCTTAGAAAATTTGATACTGAAAATTTATATAGTGCGCAATATGATATGGTGGATGAATACTTAAAAGATCAAAATAACAACTGGACAAAACTAATGTGTAATTTAGTTAATAATGTAGATCCTAATATTGTTGAAACTGTATTTACTAACTTTTTATTAAATGCATCAATAAAAGGATGGTCAGTAGTTGCACAAAGTAAGGAAAAATACGGGTATGAAACACCATTTACAATATTAGTAGATCCAACTACAGCTTGTAATAAAAAATGTATAGGGTGTTGGGCTGCTGATTATAATAAAGCATTAAATCTAAGTTATGAAGAATTGGACAAGTTATTCAATGATGGTAAAGAGTTAGGGATATACTTTTATATAATGACTGGAGGAGAACCATTAGTTAGAAAGAATGACATACTAAAGTTAGCTAAAAAACATAATGATTGCGTATTTATGTTCTTTACAAATGGTACATTAATAGACCAAAAGTTCTGTGAAGACTTAATAGAAGTTGGTAACTTGGTACCTACTATAAGTGTTGAAGGCTTTGATGATGCCACAGATGATAGAAGAGGAAAAGGTTCATGGAATGATATTATGAGAGCTATGGATCTAATGAAATCTAATAGAATACCATTTGGATTCTCAACATGCTTTACGACAGCAAATTGTGACAGCGTACTATCAGAAGAATTTATAGATCTAATGATGGATAAGGGGGCATATTTCTCTTGGTATTTTACTTTTATGCCAATAGGATGCAAGACAGATACATCATTAATGGCAAACCCAGATCAAAGAGAAAAATTATATAGAACTATAAGAGGATGGAGAGAGAATAAAGCTATATTTAACATGGATTTCTGGCATGATGCAGAGTATGTTGGTGGATGTGTTGCAGGGGGAAGAAGATACTGCCATATAAATGCTAATGGTGATGTTGAACCTTGCGTTTTCTGTCATTATTCAAATGCTAACATAAAAGAAGTATCTTTACTTGAAGCTTTAGGACAACCTTTATTTAGAGAGTATCAAAAAAATCAACCATTCAATTGTAATCAATTTAGGCCTTGCCCAATACTAGATAATGCACCTAAGATTGCAGAAATGGTTAAGAAGTCAGGAGCTAAGTCAACAGAATTTATAGATCCAGAGGATGTAGATGATTTATGTAAGAAAACTATAAACTATGGATTGACTTGGGCTAAGAGAGCAGAGCCATTATGGAAGGAAAATGTAGAGAGTAAAAATAAAGGCAAATTAGTATATGAAAAAGAAGTTGATAAAAATGATGTTTTAGAATAATAAAAATTAAATAATAATTTTTATATGTGTATATCCATAAATACTATATAAAAAAATAAAAAATCACTTCTATATAATTTAGAAGTGATTTTTTAAGTTATTATGCATTTTCTAAAACAGCTTCTGTGCTGTTATAAATTTCTTCGTCTAAAGCATTTTCTGATTTAGCTACTACTACAGCTGTTGCAGCATCTCCAACTACATTAAGTGAAGTTACAAGCATTTCTACTGGTCTGTTTATAGCTAGTATTAATGAGTATGCAAGTAATGCAGCATCATTTTGGTATCCCATTCCTGTTAATACTGTGAATAGTATTATTGCTCCAGCACCAGGGGCAGCAGGTGTACCTATAGAAGCTATAAGAGCTAATAATGATATTATTGCTATATTTCCAACTGTTATTTCATATCCAGCGCTTGAAGCTATGAATATTGCAGCTATAACTTGCATTATTGCAGTACCATTCATGTTTATAGTCATTCCTAATGGTAGTGTGAATGAAGCTATTTCTTCACTTACTCCTAATTCTTCAACAGTTGTTTTTGTATTTAAAGGTAATGATGAAGCTGATGAAGAAGTTGAGAATCCAAATAAAGCAACTTTAGAAATCTTCTTAACAAATATAAATGGATTTAATCTAGCAGCTATTAATATGAATAGAGCATATCCAAATACTAAGAATATTAATAATGCAACTACAACTGTTACTACGTAAGCTAAAGCTGGTTTTAAATGTTCAACACCATATATTGCAAATGTTCTAGTTATAAGAACGAATATAGCTATTGGGCCAAATTTAGTTATTACAAATGATAAGAATAAAGTTATTATTTGATTTACGTCCTCTAATAATTTCTTTAAAACTTGAATTTGACCTTCTAATTTATTTAAGCAAAGTCCAGTTACAACAGCTAAGAATACTATTGAAAGTATTCTTCCGTTTTGAGTAAATACTGATGCTATATTATTTGGAATAGTTTGTACAAATACTAGTAATGGATTGCTTCCAGTTGAACCTGTTTGAGAAGCTATGTTTTCAATACTTACGTTAAAGAATCCAAGCTTATGAGCTGTCATTCCAAATATACCAGCAAGAATTAAAGCAAAAACAGATGTAGCTAAGAATCCTAATATAGTCTTATAAGATATTCTACCAAGCTTTTTAGTATCAGTAATTCTACACATAGCTAAAGCTATTGATGTAAATACCATTGGTACTATTACTAATTGAAGAGAGTTAACGAAAAGTTGTCCAAGGATGTAGAATATACCTATAGCATCATTAGCTCCTTCAACACTTATATCTTGGAATAATATTTTGTTTATAGTTTGCCATAATCCAGCATTTCCGTTAGCTATTAAGTTTTCTCTTAATAGAAGAAATCCAGTTCCTACTATTAATCCGATTATAAGAGATATTGCCATATTTATGGCTAATTTATTAGAGTTATTCTTTTTAGTTTTTATGTTCATAATGTCCTCCAAGTTTATGTATTTTATAGGACACCATAAAAAAAGCCTTAATATCCTTTAAGATATTAAGGCAAAATATACTGAAGTTTAATTTTACTATATAAAAATAGTAAAGTATTAATTAATTTATAAACCGTACTTTTCCTTATTAGTCTCTCAGGACTATCTTAAAGGTATCCTATTGATAACAATATATAATAGGTTTTTAAAAGTGTCAATAATATTTTAAAACTATATTTAATATCAGTTGTAAACTAAAGGAATTTGAAGAATAATATATTTATAGAAATATTAAATAAGAAGGGAGAAGAAATGAGTTTTTTATATAAGTATTTTAAGAAATATTATAAGATGTTTTTTTTAGCAGTAGGCTGTGTAATGCTTGAAGTTTTATGTGACTTACTTCAACCTACATTAATGTCTATTATAATTGATAGTGGTATTTCTACGAATGATATGAATATGGTTTTAAAGTACGGATTTATAATGATTGGAGTAAGTATTTTTGGAGCCTTTATAGCTATCAATAGAAATAGATTTGCAACCACAGTTGCTCAAGATTTTGGAGCAGAGCTTAGATTAGATGTATTTAATAAGATACAAAGCTTTGATTTCGATAACATAGATAAATTTGAAAGAGGTTCATTAATAACAAGGCTTACAAATGATGTAACTAATATACAAAATTTTATATATGGCTTAATGAGGATATTTGTTAGAGCACCTTTGTTAGCTATAGGATGCATAATAATGTCTATAAGATTGGATTTTAAGATGGCATTAATAGTATTAACTATAGTTCCAATAGTAGGTGGATTAATATATTTAAATTTAAGATATGGGTACCCTTATTTCCTTAAGGTTCAAAGAGCTATAGATAAGGTAAATGGAGTTATTAGAGAGTATCTGAGAGGCGTAAGGGTTGTTAAAGCCTTTAATCGTTTCGATTTTGAAGAAGAGAGATTTGAAAATGTTAATGATGATTTGACTTATAAATCTGTAGCTTCTATGAGATTTATGGCTGTATTTAATCCTATAATTACACTTATAGTAAACGTAGCAATAGCTATTATAATTTGGAGTGGAGCCACAAGAGTAAACTTAGGAACTATACAAGTTGGTAAGGTAGTAGCTTTTACTAATTATATGACACAGCTTTTATTTGCATTAATGGCAACGTCGATGATTTTTTCAAGTCTAATACGTGCTAAAACTTCATCAGAAAGAATTAATGAGATATTCTTAGAAGAAAATAATATTAAAGAGGTAAAGGATAAAAAATATAATTATTCAGAAAAAGGAAATATAAAATTTGAAAATGTTACATTTTCATATAAAGGATTAAAAGGTGATCCTATAATTGATGATATATCATTTGCTTTAGAAAAAGGTATGACATTAGGTATTGTAGGTTCTACAGGAAGTGGAAAAACTACATTGGTAAATTTAATTCCTAGATTTTATGATGCTAAGTCAGGAAAGATATTAATTGATGGAATAGATATACGAAATTATACCCTTGAAGAATTAAGAGCTAAGATTTCAATAGTTCCACAAAAGACAGTACTTTTTTCAGGAACTATAAAGGAAAATATAAAATGGGGTAAAGAGGATGCAACAGACGATGAAATAGTAGAAGCATGTAAAATTGCAGATGCTGATTCTTTTATAAGTGGATTTAATAAAGGATATGAGTCTATTGTTGGACAAGGTGGCTCAAATCTCTCAGGAGGACAAAAGCAAAGGATAGCTATAGCTAGAGCTCTTATAAAAAGACCAGAGATATTAATATTAGATGATTCCACCTCAGCATTAGATACAGATACAGAATATAGAATAAGAAAATCATTAAAGGAATACTCAAAGGATATGACAACAATATTAATTGCTCAAAAAGTTTCTTCTGTAATAAATGCAGATAAGATAATTGTATTAGATCATGGGAATATTGTTGGAGAGGGTACCCATGATGAATTAATGAGTAATTGTGAAGTTTATAAAGATATTTATAAATCACAGCAATAAGTGAGGTGAATAAAATGCCCAATTATAAGACTTTTGCTTCAGGAACATCTAAAGCAAGTAGATTTATGAGTAATAATGAAAAACCTAAAAATTTAAAAGATACATTATCTAGGTTATGGAGATTATTTGGAAAAGAAAAAAGATTTTTTATACTAATATTTTTATTAATAGCAGCGGATACATTAATATTACTTTTAGTTCCTTATTTAATAGGAAAAGCTGTAGATGTTATATCAGTTGGTGTTAATAATGTAGATTTTACAATTGTAAAAAGAATAATTTATATATTGATATCTGTTTATGTTATTGATAGTAGTATAAATCTTATGCAGGGACTTTCCATGGCAGGTATATCTCAAAGAATAGTAAAAAATATAAGAAAAGGCTTTTTTGATAAGCTTCAAAAATTGCCTACATCATATTTTGATGCTAATTTAAATGGGGATATTATGAGTAGATTAACTAATGATATAGATAACATTAGTACTACAATATCATCTTCAATATCAACTCTTATGAGTAGTTCAATAAGTATAATAGGTTCATTAATAATGATGATTTTATTAAGTCCTATATTAACTATAGCAGGACTTATTACTGCGCCATTAGTTCTTATATTATCAAAAACTATTGCTAAAAGAACTAAGATATATTTTAGGGAGCAACAAGTTGCTTTAGGAAATTTGAACGCACATATTGAGGAAAGTATTTCTGGATTAGAAGTTATTAAGGCTTTTAATCATGAAGAAAAAATAAAATCTACTTTTGAAGATTTAAATAAAGATTTAAGAATAAAGGGATATAAGGCACAAATTTGGACTGGGTATTTAATGCCACTAATAAATGTAATAAATAATTTTGGATTTGCATTAGTAGCTCTATTAGGAGGAATTTTAGCTGTTAATAACATGATAACAATAGGTATAATTGCTTCGTTTATAAGTTATAGTAAACAGTTTGTAAGACCTCTAAATGATATTGCAAATATATTTAATACGTTGCAATCAGCATTAGCAGGAGCAGAAAGAGTATTTGAAGTATTAGATCAAAAGGAAGAAATAGAAGATAAGAAAGAATGTAAAGAGTTAGCAAATGTAAGAGGAAATGTAGAGTTTAAGGATGTAAGCTTTGGTTATAATGAGGATAATATAGTATTACATGATATAAGCTTTAAAGTTGAAGAGGGTAAATCTTTAGCTATAGTTGGAGCTACGGGATCAGGGAAAACTACAATAGTAAATTTATTAACTAGATTCTATGAAATAACTAAAGGATCAATAACTATTGATGGAGTTGATATAAGAGATTATTCAAGAGATAGCTTGAGAAGCAACTTCGGGATAGTACTCCAGGATACCTATTTGTTTTCTGGAACTATAAAGGAAAATATTATGTATGGAAAAGAGGATGCAACAGATTTAGAAATAATATCTGCAGCAAAGATAGCCAATGCTCATAAGTTTATATCAAGGCTACCAGATGGGTATGACACAGTTCTTTCAGAAGGTGGTAGCAACTTAAGTGCAGGACAAAAACAATTATTAGCCATAGCTAGAGCTGTATTATCAAATCCTTCAATATTAATATTAGATGAGGCAACTAGTAATGTAGATACTAGGACAGAGCTTAGAATTCAGCAAGCTATGCTGAATTTAATGAAAGGGAGAACAAGCTTTATAATAGCTCATAGGTTAAGTACGATAAGAGATGCAGATAATATTATGGTTATAGAAGATGGAAGAATAATTGAATTTGGAAGTCATGAAGAACTTATTGCTAAAGGCGGAAAATATTATAATTTATATATGCTTAATAAGATAGGATAATTATAATTGTAAAATATATTTATATAAATGGGATATTAGTCGATAAAGGACTATAAGTAATTTGAACTTATAAATATTCTAGGAATAATCTAGTATAGAGAACGTTTTAGAGGGAATCTATGGGTAAAATAATAGATATCACAGATATCTTAGCTTTAAGAAAAGCTGTTAGGATACTAGAGTTATTAGATAAGGATTATGATTATGATTTACTTAAAGCCCATCCTAATATATGTAGAGAGATAGTAGTGCTTTTCGGAAAAGAGTTAGATAAAAGTGAAAATAATAATAATGAATATTTATTATAACTTACTTAGTGATGAACTACACTATAAAAGGTTATAAATAAAAAAGAGGCATAATGCCTCTTTTTTATTTATTAGCTAATACCTAATATGTGATTTATTTCATTTTTGTAAGCATCTGCTTTTGCACCGAAGATAGCTTGAACTCCGTTACCAACTTCCATAACACCGGCAGCGCCTAAAGATTTTAATTCATCTTTGTTTACTTTAGCTTTATCTTTAACTTCAACTCTTAATCTTGTGATACAAGCATCAACAGATACTATGTTTTCTTCTCCACCTAAAGCAGCTAATACAGCTGGAGCTTTTTCAGCTATTTCACCTTTACCAGTAGATGTAGCAGTAGCTTCTGTGTTTCCACCCTTTGAAGCTTGGAAATCAGCTTTAGTGTAAAGTTTAGTTTCTTCTTCGCTTTCATCTCTACCTGGAGTCTTTAAGTTCATTTTAGTTATCATGAAGTAGAATACGAAGTAGTAAATTACTGCATAAACTGCACCAACAACTAATACCCAAATCCAGTTAGTAGCAACACCTGCACCTGCTGGAAGTAAACCGAATAATGCAAAGTCGATTACACCACCAGAGAAAGTCATACCTATAAATACATTGAATATATCCATTAACATGAATGATAAACCAGCTAATACTGCGTGAACTACGTATAATACTGGAGCAACGAATAAGAATGTAAATTCTAATGGCTCAGTTATACCAGTTAAGAATGAAGTAACAGCAGCAGCTAATAATAAAGAACCAACAACTTTTCTCTTACTTGGAAGAGCAGCTCTATACATTGCAAATGCAGCAGCAGGAAGACCAAACATCATGAATGGGAATTTACCAGCCATGAATCTTGTAGTACCGCTAACTATATTACTCATTGTTGCTGCAGAAGCACCTACTAAATCAGTCATACTTGATAATTGAGCAAAGTAAGCAGTATTAGCACCAGCTATAGTTTGAACTGATCCGTTTATTAAAACTTCAGCTTCAACGAAAGAACTAAACCAGAATGGAGTATAGAATACGTGATGTAAACCAAATGGTATTAATGATCTTTCGATTAAACCATATAAGAATGTACCAGCAGCACCAGCATTTCTAACAAAATCAGCTATAACTGAAATTCCATCTTGAACTACAGGCCAAATAAATGCTAAAACAGCACCAACTAAAGCTAGAACAATTGAAGTTATTATTGGAACAAATCTTGATCCAGAGAAAAATCCGATTACTGGAGGGAATTGTACTGTATGGAATCTATTATGTAAACTTGCAGTAACAATACCAGCTATAATACCACCGAATACTGACATGTTTAATGTGAATATTCCAAGGTTAGTAGTAACGTAAGTACCATATTCACCAACGTTATCTGGAGTTAAAACTCCTAATTGAGTAACACCTAATCCTAAAAGTGTTGAAATAACTTGGTTCATAACTATGAATCCAAATACTGAAGCTAACGCAGCAGTACCTTTATCTTTTTTAGCAAGACCAACAGCAACACCAACAGCGAATAATAGTGGTAAGTTACCAAATACTATGTCACCTATATTTTTCATAACTGTTAATACAGCAGTAACTGCTGGAATACTAACAAAAGATATTAATGGTTGATAAACTGCTGGTGGGTTTGATAAACCACCGATACCTAATAATGCACCACCAACACCAAGTAATATACCGGCTATTGGAAGAGCAGCGATTGGAAGCATTATTGCTTTACCGATTCTTTGTAAAAATTGCATCATTTTATTATTCCTCCTTAGACAATATTATTATATCCATTTTAAAAAGTTATAATTATAATTAATTAAAGTATTACAATAGCCTTAAAAAAATAAAAAGGCCTAAATATCTATAAATATACATTTAAATATAAAGAAAATATTAGTATTTCTCTATAAGTAATATTTATACATATCTAAGCCTTGCCTGCATAACCAGTAACACGCTAATTATTTAATTTACGAAAATTATACTATCATAGAGAAAATACTTTGTAAAGGTTTTTTTAAAAATTTATAGTTGTATTTTTAAGCTATTATGATTATTTTGTGTGCTATTTAAAGCTATATCAATATAATGCTTTATAAAAGGTGAAGAAGATGTCTTTAATAGATTAAATCCATTTGACGATACTATTTCATCCCATGATATTGATTCAGAATCATCATTATATTTAAGTCTAATATTACAAACAGTCTCACACATAGATTTAATTTCTTCTGATGTATAATCATTACAATAAGATAAACCATTAAAATTTTGATTATAAACAAACTTTATAAATGCTTTTCTTGAATCAGATTTAAATGAAGAATTAATCTTATTCATATCTACTGATGATGTGGCATATGATAAAGAATTATCTTTACTAAATTTAGCAACTCCATATTTTTGAGGATACATGGCTAAGGAGCTAGTTGCTATATCTTTTACAATATGATTATCCAAAGTAGAATCATTTATACTTTGAAAGTGAATATGACCACTAAAACATAAAGTTATATCATTCTTTTTAAAAGCGCTTAAAATTTCATCATTATTGTCTATAGTGAAGCCATCGTAGATATAATTACTGTGATTAGTTATATTATGGTGAGATACAGCTATTATTTTAGCACTATTATCTTTTGCTAACTTTCCACAATGGTTTATCCATTTTAAGGTTTCTTTTGAGATGAAGCCATTAACTTCAGGATAATTCATAGAGATATTATTTTCATATAAGTTATCATCTAACATAAGTATATAAAGATTATCAGATGGGGCTAATAAATAGCTTAGTGAAGCTTTATCTTTTGATATAGCATCATTAAATCCGAAATCTTTATAAATATCTATAAAGTCTTCTTTAGATATGTAGTCTGTTTTTAACATACTTTCTCCTTTGAACTCACGCGCCCAAGGGTTATTTATATCATGATTTCCTGGTATAACATATATATTTACTCCAGAAGCTTTTATCTCAGAAAGCTTTTCTGACAAATCTAAGTGGCTTTGTTTTTCACCATTTAAAGTCAAATCACCACTTAAAATTAGAAAGTCAGGTTTATTAACTTTCACTTCTTTAGAAAATTGGTTTACTATATCGTTTATATGTTCAATTTGCTTTCCATCTCCACTTTTATTAAATTTATTAAAGGCTGGCCCGTAATCTGTTAGTTTGTTAGATAAATAATGAATATCGCTAGCTATATAAAATGTTAACTCATCTTTGCACTCTATATTGTCTGTAAAAGATAATTTTGAAGTATACTGTGAATAAGGTTTTACCATAATATATATTATGATTATTATGGTTGAGAAAAATAGTGGAAGGTAGAAACTTTTAAGATTTTTCATAGCTATCTCCTTTAAATAAAAGTATTTAAAACTATATTTTCCCAAAGGAAGTAATATTATTAGTAGACTTATCAATAAATAGAATTTTCCATAAAATAAAATTTGTAGTATAATATAAACCATATAAATGAGAGGAGTGCGTATATGTTGTTATTTGAATTAAACAAAGATGAAGCAAGAGCTTTTATGAGAGTAATATCTGAATTTGTAAGTATAGATAATAAGATTAAAAGAGAAGAAAAATCAATAATAGATAAATATATAAGTAAATTAAATGTTAGTAAAGAAGAGATAGATGGACTTTCACATAAAGAAGCTATGGAAGTATTAAATAGATCAGAAGAAAATATTAAGAAGATGGTATATTTCGAACTTTTAGGGGTTGCCTTAATTGATGGAGATTATGAAAATTCTGAAGTTGATTTCTTAGAAGAAGTCGCAGAAAAATTCAATATCTCTAGATCTCTTAAAATAGCTTTAGCTAATTATTATTTTGATATTGATAATATGAAAGATAAGTCAGAAGAAGAAGCAAAAGAGAGGTTAATAAAAATTTTAAATTAGAATAAAGTTGCTATGGTAGAGTTTATATTTAATTTACCATAGCAATTTTTTATATATTTGTTTAAAAATAAATAATTATACACGTTAATATAGTAAGTAATTTATATAAAATAACTACTTGCATAAATAAGATGATAATATGCATAAATAATAGTGCAAAAAAACTTAAAATAATTCTTTATAATCCCGAAAAAATTTGATATTCTAATTTATGTTGTTAATAAGCTAAAATGAATAATTATGTAATAGATAGCTTATCTACAAATTATAATTTGGGGAGATGAACAAATGAAAAAGTTTGATTTTAAGGCTGTTGATTGGAAGTCAGTAGCAAAAGAGTATTTCATAATTACTTTAGGATTAATTTTAGTAGCTATAGGTATAGAGTATTTTTATGCCCCTAATAACCTAGCAGCTGGAGGAGTAAGCGGATTAGGTATAGTAGTAAATCACTTTGTACCATTTTTAACGCCAAGTGTATTTTGTTTCTTTGTTAATGTATTATTGTTTATTCTAGCATTCTTTTTAATTGGAGGAGATTTTGGAATAAAGACACTTTATGGAACATACGGATTAATTTTTATAATGTGGTTTATAGAAAAGTTTTTAAATCCTACGGCATTAACAAATGATTTAATGTTAGCATCTATTTTTGGACCAGCTATAATAGCTTTTGGTATGGCGCTAGCATTTAATGCAAATGCATCTACAGGTGGAACAGATATAGTAGCAAAACTATTAAACAAATACACAACATTTAATATAGGAATATCATTAATAATAATAGATATATTAGTTACTTTGTCAGCAGCTGTTGTTTTTGGACTTGATACAGGATTCTATGCATTTTTATGTGTTATATTAAATGGATTCTTAATAGATAGTTTTATTGCTATGTTTAATAAGACAAAGCAAGTAACTATAATAAGCGATAGAAACGAAGAAATATCTAAGTTTATAATAGAAACTTTAGATAGAAAATGTACTTACTTTAAAGGAGCAAGTGCAAATAGTGGAGAATCTAAGGAAATAATTTATGCAATAGTAAAACAAAAAGAGTTAAATAAGTTAAAAGACTTCATAGATAAGGTTGATGAAAAAGCATTTATAACAATAGGACAAGTTGACGAAGTAAGGGGTAGTGGTTTCCCTAAATTAGAAGGTGTTTAACCTTTTTATAAATAAGATGTAAACTAATATTTAATAAAATATTAAATATGAAGGATTAGTGAAGACTTCCAACAACATTCTATTGAGTGTAAATAAAAATTAATATAGAATAAACCTATAATATCTAGGAGGAGTAAACAATGCAAGTTTTTATAGTATTAGCACTTTTAGTAGCAGCAGTATTTGCATCATATAAATTAGCTCTAGAAAAACAGCAAAATAAAATAATATGGCCAGCAATTACTTTATTAATTGGACCTGGAATATTTATAATTCAATATTTAGTATCAGTTTTTACAGATAAAAGAAAAATTGCGTAAATAATAGAAAGGAAAAGCAGATGTTTGTACAAAAGCTTTTCCTTTTTTATTAGTTATACACAAATACGTTTTAAATATAAAATTTGTTGTTAGTAATATTGAAAATTTGTTTAATATTAGAAAAATAATTAAAAGTTATCCACAGAAAGTAGCCTTATAATTAGGGAAATTTCAATAAAAAGGCAAAAAAGAACTAAAGTTCTGTTAAAACTGTTAAAAGTTATCCACAAAATGTGGATAAATATTAAAAACTGTTGAAAACTTTATAAAATTTATTGACACAATATATTATGCATAAAAAGTAGACAAACCCTATATAATGGGTTTCGTTGAAAAAACACATAATTTGTTGCATAATGTAAATTAATAAAAAACACAAATTACAAAGTTATCAACAGAATCAACACTATTGTGGATAAAAACTGTGGATAAGCATTGATTTTGTGAATGATTTCTATTTAAAATCTAATAAAAAATGAAAAGTTGTGGATAACTATTATTAATTCATAGCTTTTTAATTCTATAATTAGACAAATTTAGTATTTACTATGGAGGAGAAATTTATGAAATATAATAAGAATATTTTAAAGGCTGAGTTTATAAATAGGCCTAATAGATTTCATGCTAATGTTATTGTTAATGGAGAAGAGATAAAGGTTCATGTTCCTAATACAGGACGTTGCAGAGAAATACTTGTACCAGGATGCACAGTATATTTGAGAGAAGAAAATAATCCTACTAGGAAGACCCCCTATGATTTAGTAGCAGCTCTTAAAGGAGATATGCTTATAAGTATAGATTCTCATATACCCAATAAGGTTGTTGAAGAAGCTCTTAATAATGGCAAGGTTGAAAAGTTAAAGGATTATACTAATATATTAAGAGAAAAAACTTTTGGTAAAAGTAGATTTGATTTTAAGATATCAAAGGAAAATGGGGAAGAGTATTTTTTAGAAGTTAAGGGTGTTACATTAGAAGATGAAGGATATTGTAGATTTCCTGATGCACCTACAGAAAGAGGGGCAAAACATCTTTTAGAATTAGTTGAAGCTAAAAAGCAAAGATATGGTGCTGGTGTTATGTTCTTAATACAAATAGAGGATGTAGAAAAATTTTCACCACACGATGAAAGAGATCCTAAATTTGGAGAAGCATTAAGATTTGCAGCAAATAATGGAGTTGATATTTTTGCTTATAGTTGCATTGTTACAGAGGATGGAATAGAGATAAATAAACCTATTGAAATAATTCTTTAATTAATGATATATTTATAAAAAAAATAGTGTAAAATTTTTGAGAAAGTACTATAAAAAATATATATTATAAGAGTATAATATGATTAGTTATAAATGTATAAGTAAAATTTTTGATTGAGGTGAATTTGGTGACAAAGAAGATTAAAAATGTACCTGAAATTAAGGGAGTATTAAGAAGTCATGTAGTAGAGGTTCCACCTTGTATAAGAGATTGTTCAGGTATTAAGATATTTGGAAAAAGAATAAAATCACTATTATTTACAACTGATGTTGCAATAATAAGAAACACAAACGCAGATGCAATAATTGCAGTATATCCATTTACTCCACAACCATTAATTACTCAAGCTTTAGTTATGGCGGCAGATGTTCCAATATTCTGTGGTGTTGGAGGAGGAATAACTCAAGGTAAAAGAGTAGTTAACTTAGCTTTAGATGCAGAGTTTAAAGGGGCTATGGGAGTAGTAGTAAATGCACCGACTTCAAATGATATATTGAGAAAGATAAGAGAGACAATTGATATTCCAGTTATAGTAACTGTTGTATCTGAATGTGAAAATATAAGGGAAAGAATAGAATCAGGAGCAACTATATTAAATGTATCTGGTGGTAAGGATACAGCTAGGATAGTAAGAAAAATAAGAGAAGAGTTCCCTGACTTCCCAGTGATGGCTACTGGAGGCCCAACAGAAGAAACTATAAGGGAAACTATAGAGGCTGGAGCAAATGCTATAACATATACACCAGCTCCTACTGGAGATGTAATGAGCGAACTTATGGACAGATATAGAGGGGTTTAGGTCGCTACGCGAGGTGAAATGTTTTTCTTACGTAAAAGGGGAAATGTCAGCTTCGCTGAGATGAGAGGTTTGAATTATGACAAAGGTTAAAAGTACATTTAGGTTAATAAAGTGACTTATAATATTGTGACAGATGGCAAATTTGATTTTATATTCAATTTGCTGTTTGTCTTTATTCATTTTACTTTAATTAAAAGGAAATAATTTTGAAACAGAAATGACATAAATATAGTATAGAATTATTGTAAAATAATATTATAAGCTAATTTGTTTTGCTTTATAGAGTATTTATTACTACTTAATTTGGTAAAATAATAGATTTAACTAATTAGTTGTGCTATACTGTAATATAACTGAAAATCCAAATTTTAATTTGGCTATTTGAAGTTACTCCTATGAGCGTATGCGAATAGTAAGTTTTGATAAAAAATCCAAAGTCATATTGGTAAATTTATAGTTACTCATTTATTATGTGTTAATAATAATGTTTATCTATAAATAATTATATATAGGGAGTATTCTATATGGGTAGAGAATTTTTTGTTGTTGATAGAATAGAAGGAAAAGCTATTGTATTAGAAAGTTATAATGGGGAAATAATCGTAATAGAAGAAGGAAAAGTTAATAAGTTGCCTAATGAGGGTGATGTATTAATAAAGGATAATGATTTCTTTTATATAGACAAAGATGAGACAATAAAAAGAAAAGAAAAAATAAAAAATATCACGAAAGGTATATGGGCTTAAATATGGATGAATTCAATAATAATGATGTATATATACATGAAGAAGATAATAGTTCTAATGTAGATAACAATGTTGAAAATTCAAAGCTAGAAAAGCGTAGTGATAGGAATGCTAAGAAAAAGGAGAAGACTGGTTTCTTTTATGATTGGGTAGTTCCTATACTTATAGCTGTAGTTTTAGCTGTATTAATAAATAAGTTTATAGTGTTTAAAGTTAAGATACCATCAGAATCTATGGTTCCAACTTTAAATGTAGGTGATAGACTATTTGTAACTAGGGTATATAATCCTGAAAATTTAGAACGTGGAGATGTAGTTGTATTCCATTCTGATGAAAAAAATGAAGATATGATAAAGAGATTAATAGGAAAGCCGGGAGATACTATAGTAATAAATGATGGAATTGTTACAGTAAATGGTGAAACTCTTTATGAGAACTATATTGGAACACCAGATAAATTTAATGGGACATACGAGGTTCCTGAGGGACAATACTTCTTTTTAGGAGATAATCGTTTCTTCTCAAGTGATTCAAGATATTGGGATACTCCATATATAGATGGTAGTGATATTATGGGAAAAGCACAATTGAAAGTATATCCATTTGATGATTTTGGTATGATTAAATAATGTTAAATTAGGGAGAAAACATATGAGTGAAAATGGACCAAATAAAAATAATAAGAACAATAATAATATGAATAATAACAACAATGCGCCCAAAAAGAAAAATAATAAATTTCTTATAATATATGCTGTTATAGCATTCCTATTCTTATACTCTTTCAGTACTGCAAAGGATATGCTTACAACTACAGAAATATCTTATAATGAATTTATTCAGTTAGTAGAAAATAAGCAGGTAGAAAAAGTTAGTACTGAAGGAAATGCATTAGTAATAGTTCCTAAGGATACTAGCGATTATAAAGGTAAAGTCCTTTATACAGGAAATGTTGAGAATCCAGATTTAATCACTTTATTAACTGAAAATAATGTTGATTATTTTCCAGAGATAATTAAACAAAATTCAGTTATAATGGACTTCATTATAATAAATGTATTACCGTTTGTACTAATGTTCTTTGCGGTTAAATTCATCTTTAATAAGATGGGGCAAAAAATGGGCGGTAACCCAATGGGAATGGGTAAAAGCAATGCTAAGATATACATGGAAAATGATATAAAGATTACTTTTGACAATGTTGCAGGTCAAGATGAAGCTAAAGAGTCACTTACAGAAATAATAGACTTTTTAAATAATCCAAAGAGATATACAGAAATAGGGGCAAAATTACCTAAGGGAGCTTTATTAGTAGGGCCTCCAGGAACAGGTAAGACTTTACTTGCAAAAGCTGTTGCAGGAGAAGCAAAGGTTCCATTCTTAACTGTATCAGGATCAAACTTTGTTGAGATGTTTGTTGGTATGGGTGCTGCTAAGGTTAGGGATTTATTTAAAGAAGCAGAAAAAAACGCTCCATGTATAATCTTTATAGATGAGATAGACTCTATAGGTAAGAGCAGAGATAATCAAATGCAAAGTAACGATGAAAGAGAGCAAACTCTAAATCAATTACTTACTGAAATGGATGGATTTGATACTTCTAAAGGAATAGTTATTTTAGGGGCAACAAATAGACCAGAAATATTAGATAAAGCTCTTTTAAGACCAGGTAGATTTGACAGAAGAGTTATAGTTGATAGACCTGACTTAATAGGTAGAAAAGCTATATTAAAAGTTCACTCAAAGGATGTAAAAATGTCACCAGATGTTAACTTAGATGAAATAGCTAAAGGAACTCCGGGAGCTGTAGGGGCCGACCTTGCAAATATAGTTAATGAAGCAGCATTAAGAGCTGTTAAACATAAGAGAGATGAAGTAATTCAAGAAGACTTACAAGAAGCAGTTGAGGTTATAATTGCTGGTAAGGAAAAGAAGGATAGAATACTTTCAGCTCAAGAGAGAAAGATAGTAGCCTTCCACGAAGTTGGTCATGCACTTGTAGCTGGACTTTTAGAAGGTACTGACCCAGTACATAAGATTACTATAGTTCCAAGAACTATGGGAGCTTTAGGATATACAATGCAATTACCTGAAGAGGAAAAATACTTAGTATCAAAGGATGAGTTATTAAATCAAATAACAGTTATGCTTGGAGGAAGAGCTGCTGAAGAGGAAGTATTTAACCTTGTTTCAACAGGGGCATCTAATGATATTGAAAGAGCTAGTCAAACTGCAAGAAGTATGGTAACTGTTTATGGTATGACAGATTCATTTGATATGATGGCTTTAGAGTCAATCCAAAATAGATACCTAGACGGTAGAGCTGTAAGAAACTGTAGTGAAGAAACTTCAACTTTAGTAGATAAGGAAATATTACAAATAATAAGAAATTGCCACGAAAAGGCTAGAACTTTATTGAATGAAAACAGAGATTTATTAGACAAAATTTCTGAATATCTATTAGAGAAAGAAACTATATATGGAGATGAATTCATGAAGTTTGTTCATGAAAAATATCCAGAGTTAAAGAAAGATAAAAAAGAAGAAAATAATGAAATAGTAGTAGAAGCAGATAAAAATACTTTAGTAGAAGAAGTAATTGCTGAAGCGGAAACAATAACTACTGAAGTTATAGAAGAAAATAAAGAGGCTTCAGAAGAAGATGATATTTTAGTAAGCAGTGATGTTGAAGAGGAAGTTACAAAAGTTGATGAAACAACAGTAACAGTGGATGACGAAGAAACAAAATAGTTTGCTAATGCAAAAGAGAAATGTACTCCTACGGAGTTGAGAAATATACGTCTACGACGTGGAGAAATCTATGCCGATACATAGATAAATATTGCCTGGCGGCAAGAGAGTTGACTCTGCCGTCAGGCATATTTATCTTCACGAAGTGAAAATTTATCCGAATGAAACTTATATTTATCTGTGCTAAGGGCATATTTCTCTTCAATATAGTTGAATATTTATCCGAGCAAGGCTCATATTTCTCTTCAGGTTAGCTGAACATTTATCCTGCCGTAGGGCACTAAACAGGAGGTTTTTTAATGAATAAATTTGAGTTTTTACAAGAGGAGCAGAATTTAGATTACACTCTTAAGGTATTAAATCAAGAAATTCTTAATTATATAGAAAAGAGAAAAGGTATAGCAGATTATATACTTGAGTATAGAAAGAAGTTTATTGAAGAGCATAGAGATGATGAAGATAAACTAATTGAGTATTTTGATCATGAAAAGTACGTTAAGGAAGAGTCATATAAGACTATAGATAAAAAGTTAACTGAATATACTAAGCTTAAGGAAATTCCTTACTTTGGGAAGGTTGCTTTTGCAGATGATGGTCTTCAAGAGACTATCTATATAGGAAGATATGGATTAAATAGAGAAGGTGAATTCGAACCAGTTATAGTTGACTGGAGAGCACCAGTATCATCTTTATTCTATAAAGGAACTGTAGGAGAAAGTAGTTATAAATCTCCAAATGGAGAAGTCCCAGTTGATATTTTATCAAGAAGACAAATAATGATAAAAAAGGGCGTGCTTCAAGGATTTTTTGATTCTGAAGTAGATGTTAAAGATGATATACTTCAAATGATACTTTCATCAAACACAGGGGAAAAGCTTAAAGATATAGTAATGACTATACAACAAGAGCAAGATGAAATTATTAGAGAAGATAGACAAAAGGTTGTTGTAGTTAATGGAGTTGCAGGTTCAGGGAAAACTACAATAGCTCTTCATAGAGTAGCTTATTTATTATATAACTTCAGGGAGCAATTAGGAAATAAGGTTCTTATTTTAGGACCAAATGATATATTTATAGATTATATTGGAGAGGTTTTACCGACTTTAGGAGAAGGTGGAGTAAGACAACAGACTTTTGTAAACTTTGCAATAAGTGAAATTGGATTAGATCAACATGTTGTAGATTTTACTGAGTATTTAGAAAAAGCATTAAGAGGTAATAATGAAGTAATTGATGAAATAAAATATAAATCTTCAAAGGAATTTATAGATTTATTAGATAAGAAATGTACTGAGTTTGAGGAAAACTACTTTAATATTAAACCAATAAAGTGTTTTGGTGAAGAGATAGTTTCTATAGAAGAAATAAAGGAATTATTTGAAAAGCATTATAAGTATATGCCTTTATTTAGAAGAAGCAAAAAGATTGAGAGAGTTATTATATCTAAAATAAAGGATAAGAGAGATGAAAAAGTAAGAGAACTTAATGCAGCGGTTAAAGAAAAGCTTGCGAGTCTTTCTGAAGATGAATTGTTAATAGAACAAAATAACATTGAATTTACAAGAAGGATTAAAGTAAGAGAAATAGTAAGAGAGGTTATGAAGGCTAAAGCTGAATTAGCTGCTTGGATAAATCATAAAAATATAGTAGATATTTATAAAGAAATGATGGATACGGAGATTCTATCTTACTTAGATTTAGCTCCTATTTTATATCTTATGATTAAGCTTGATGGGAAGAAGTGTAAGAGCGACATTAAGCATATAGTTATTGATGAAGCTCAAGATTATAACATGCTTCAATTTATAGTATTAAAAGAATTAACAGGATGTAGAAGTTATACTATAGTTGGTGATGCAAATCAGAGGTTAATAAAAGCTACAGAAGAAGCTGCAATGCTTAATTTAAAACCACTGTTTGGTGGATTTACTAAATACTTTGATCTTAACAAGAGCTATAGATCTACTTATCAAATTATGCAATATGCTAATAAATTACTTGATGAACATGCGATAGTTCCTTTTGTTAGAGAAGGAAAATATGATGTAGAAGAAGTTAGGGTAAATGATAAGGAAGATTTAATAGATACTTTATTAGAAACTTTAGAAGCATACGAAGATGAAAATTATGAAAATGTAGCTATAATAGTTAAGGGAAAAGAAGAACTGAAGGAAATAGCTCCAGAATTAAAGCAATTTACTAAGATTCTTTCTTTTGATAGAGAAGACTTAATATATAGAGGCGGAAGAGTAATAATTCCATCATATTATGCAAAAGGGTTAGAGTTTGATGGAGTTATAGTAGTTAATCTTGATAATGATACAGATAACTTAGTTAAATATATAATGTGTACTAGAGCTCTTCATAGATTAAAGGTTATAGATTTAGAAATGTAAAATTATAAATTTAAAATGATAAATTAAGGAAGAAACTGCTTAGGCAGTTTCTTTTTTGAAATTCGTTTATATAAATATCTTATTTAATTTTAGGTTTGTTATTTTAAATTTGCCATTGATTAAGTCGCACTTTGTCTGAATTTATGTTAATATGATAATATACAATAATAAATGATGTATATACAATTGACCTTAAAGTAATCGTTTAAAGGAGTTTAGTTTAAAAATATGAAAGTTAATGAACCAGTATATATTAAGATTGAAAAATACCTAAGAGAGTTAATAGATTCAGAGAAAATAAAGCCAGGCGAATTATTGCCATCAGAAAATCAATTAAGTGAAAAGTTCAATGTAACTAGAATGACGGTGAGATCAGCATTTAATAATTTAGTTAAGCAAGGGTATATCATTAGAAAAAGAGGAATTGGAAGTATAGTTTTAGGTAATAGAGTTTCTGATAATATGGGCGCTATGGAAAGCTTCACAAAAGAAATGCTAAGAAAAGGATATGAAATTACAACTAGGCTTGTAAGTTTACTTGTAGTAGAGGCAAATGAAACTATAAAAGATAGATTAAATCTTGAGATAGGGGAAAATGTTTGGGAAATAAAGAGAGTAAGATATGCTAATGGCGAACCTGTATCATATATGATAACTTATATGCCTGTAAAGATGTTTCCTAATTTAAAAAAGGATGATTGTATGTCCTTATATAATTTTATAAGAAATAACAATTATAATATTCATACTGCAAATCGTATAATAGAAGCTATAATTGCAGATGAAGGGCTAATAAACTTACTTGAGTTAGAATCAGAAGTTCCTATACTGCATATTGAGCAAGTTGGGATTCTTGAAACAGGAGAATCATTTGAATATTCTCATACATATCATTATGGCTATAAGTTAACATTAAATGCACTTGTAGAGAACGATTAGATTTATATTATAAATTAAATAGAAAATGCTTTTAAGATAGATATATTAAATTAGCTTTATATAAAGAGTAAGTAATACTTTAATCTTTATATAGTAAGAGAATTTAGTATATCTTTTTTGTTATTTAGGAAATTATAATTTTTATAATCTATAGATAACTTTATCAAAAACTAAAAAACAAATAAAGATGAGTTTCCGGGAATGTAGTTTTATAATAAATTTAAGTTTTTAGGAGAAAATAAATTCAGATGTATATAATTTACATAAAAAATATCTTGAAATGTATATACAACTCGTGTAATATATATACATAAAGTTCGGAAAACGAATACACAATTATATGATTATATTAGATATTTAAAAATATTAAAATGAGGTGGATTAAATGGAAAAATTCTCAGCATTTATGGATAAATATATACTTCCATATGCAACTAAATTAGGTGCTCAAAGACATCTAGTAGCAGTAAGGGATGCATTTATAGCTATGATTCCTTTAACTATAATAGGATCTTTTGCAACGCTTATAAATAATATGCCTTTTAAAGGTTTATCAAATTTCTTAGCAGAAAACACATTTGGGCAGTACATTAAAGCTGTTAATGGTGACATTTGGTGGGGAACACTAGCTATAATGGCATTATTACTAGTTATAGGTGTTTCTTATAATTTAGCTAAATCATATGAAGAAAATGGACTACAAGCAGCAATGATTGCTACAGCAATATTCTTCTTCTTAGCACCACAAACTGCATCAATAATCCCTGAAGGTGCTACAGAAGCAGTAGTAGGTTGGGGATTCATGCAAGTTGCTTATTTAGGAACAACAGCATTATTTACAGCAATCATAGTAGGTCTTTTATCAACTGAGTTATTTGTTAAATTAGGAAAAGTTAAGGCATTAGTTATTAAGATGCCAGATGCGGTTCCTCCAGCTGTTAGTAGATCATTTGCTAAGCTTATACCAGGAATGTTAACAGTTCTTATATTTGCAATATTTGGATTAGTATTAAGAAATATTACAGATGGTGCATTCTTAACAGATTTAATAAATAAATATGTAGGTATTCCATTATCAGGAGTTACAGATTCTTTAGGTGGAGCTATAGCAATAACACTATTTATACATGGATTATGGTTTGTTGGATTACATGGTTCAAACATTGCATTACCAATAACAAGTACTCTATTAACTAAATTAGGTGCTGATAATGCTCAAATAATGGCTACAGGTTCTAGTGAACCATTACACACATTAGCAGGACCATTCTTTGATGCTTTCGTTCATATGGGTGGAGCAGGATTAATAATAGGTTTATTAGTAGCTATAGCTATAGCAGGTAGAAGTAGAAAAGATATGCTTGCTTTAGGTACAGCACCAGCAATATTTAATATAAATGAACCAGTTATATTTGGATTACCAATAGTATTGAACCCAATATACGGTATACCATTTATAATTGCACCAGTTGTTACAACAATAGTTTCATATTTATCAATAAAATCAGGTTTAGTAAGTCCAGTAATTGTTGCATCAATGCCTTGGACTACACCACCGATAATTTCAGGATTCTTAGCTACAGGTCATATTTCAGGGGCTATATTAGCGACAGTTAACATAATTATATCAATAGTAATTTACTTACCTTTCGTATATGCAGCAGAAAGAATGGAAGCTAAGAAATACGCAGAATAGAATAATATTAATGAATATAAAGAAAATGCCTTCGCAAACAATATGCGAAGGCATTTTTTATATTATTAATTACCTTGTAAATCTATTCGTATTTTTCAATTTTTCTAATTACATTTTCATATATATTATTAACAACATCAAAGTTCATAGCTTTTATATAAAATGCTTCTAAGTCATCATGTAGCGCGTGAGAATTACTAATTAATGAAATAGCTTTATTAACTAATTCATAGAATATTTGACTATCATATTCTATTTCTGAAGCTTTAGAAGAAAGTGAATTTGGTTTTGTGTAATCGCTTAAAGAATAGTTTATACCTGTATAATTTGCTTTATTTATTTCATTATTTGTTATTACGCAAGTAGATATTTCAGGAATAAATATATGCTCAATTCGCTCAGGAACAAATGGATCATACATGTACTCAACATAATATCCTTTCTTCTGACCACAAGTGCCTAAGAATTTTAATATATCTGTTTTACCCATTCCAGGGCCACCAGTTAGTACGTATTTATTTTTATAGTCCTTTGCTAAATTATCTGCAAATGTAATTATTCCATTTGGGGTTATAGCTGTTGCAAAAAGTCTACGTTCTCCACCATAACCGGATATATCTGCTCTAAAAATATCATTTTTTAATGTTTCAATTAATACTGAAATTTTATTAGAATCTAATGATTCATAATTAAGGTTGCTCCAATCATCGTGAATACATTTTGCAGAAGCTAAATATCTATAAGCTCTTTTATAGCATTTACTTATATCTTTATTTATAGATAAAATTTCTTTTTTATGTTTGGATAACATATCTATATCTAAAGCATCACCCATATTTAAGATTTCATCCACAGCTCCTGGGGTTATTGGATCAACTATATGTGGAGAAGTACCATCAATTAAAGCTACTCCTAATTCTTTTATGACTATTCCATCTAAAGAATTATTATCAGAGGAACAGTGATGATATTCTATTGTATAGCCTTTATTAAAAAAATAATCGCCAACCTTTTTCATTAATGAAGATTTACCTGTACCAGGGCCACCTTTAAGACATAAAATTCGTTTAGCATCATCTTGGCTTAGAATATATCTATAAAAAGAATAGAATCCTCTTGAGGTATTACCTCCAGGAAAATAGTGTCGCCCTTTCAAATTATCCATTTGATCACTCCTAATAAAAATTGATATTATATTTTATTCAACTAAGTTATAAATGTAGACTTTAAAGAAAATAAAAAATGGAAAAACTATATGCATAATGACTGAAAGTTTATGCATATGCTTTTGAGTAACAAATAAAAAAGTTTTTAAATATGGCTAAAAATAAGGAGTTATACAGAGCTTAAGTTATGAAATTTATGAAAAATATAAAAATAGGAAAATTTATTCAAAAAAACTATTGCATATTTATGATTGATGGGTGTATAATTATGCATGAAGTCGGAAGGCATTGTATAATTTAAAAGGGGGATTAAATATGAAGAAATTATCAATAAAAAAATTAATGGCAGTTGTTATCGTTGGGGTATTCGGAATGACGGCTGTAGGATGTGGTAGTAGTTCAAATGGAGAAGGTAAGGACAAGCTAACGCAAATAAAGGAAAATGGAAAGTTAGTAGTAGGAATGAGTGCAGATTATGCACCTTATGAATATCACGCATTAATTGATGGTGAGGATAAGATAATAGGATTTGACGTTGATATAGCACAAGCTATAGCTGATGATATTGGAGTAGAATTAGAATTAAAAGAAATGAATTTTGATGCATTATGTGAATCAGTTCAATTAGGTAAAATTGATATGACTATATCAGGAATGACACCTAAGCCAGATAGAAAGAAAGCTGTAGACTTTTCAGATATATATTATAAAGCTGAACAAGCATTTTTAGTACAAGCATCAAATAAAGATAAGTACAAAACTTTAGCTGATTTAGAAGGTAAAAAAATAGGTGCTCAAATGGGATCTATTCAAGCTGATATAGCTGAAGGAATTAAAGATTCTAATGTAAAATTATTAGCTGATGTTAATACGTTAATACTTGAACTTAAAAATGGTAATATTGATGCATTAATAGTTGAAGCTCCAGTTGCAAATTTAGCAGTAACTGCAAATACAGATTTAGCTGTTGGAGAAGAGATAGTAGAGGATTCAGAAGGGGGTTCAGCTATAGGTATGCCAAAGGATTCACCAGAGTTGGTAGCACAAGTTAATTCAACATTAAAGAAATTAGCAGATGAAGGAAAGATAGATGAATTTGTACAAAAAGCAGTAGAACAAGTAAAAAATCAAGTTGAATAATTAAATTTGAAATTAATATTAAATATAAAAAATGGAGCTTAAGGATATGAGACGCTTATTAAAGATATGCGTCTCATATAAATAGAGTAAGTGAATATACATAATAATTAGTCAATAAATTTTCAGGGAGATAGCAGGTGAGAGTTAATGAATTGGGATTTTGATTTTATAACAAATGGGCAGATGGTTTATTTTTTACAGGGAGCTAAGTGGACTTTAATAATATCGCTAGCATCAGTTGTATTAGGAGTAATTTTTGGTAGTTTATTAACATTATTAAAACGTTCAAAAATTAAGATATTTAAGTTTGTATCATCAGCTTATGTAGAGATAGTTAGGGGGACTCCGTTACTATTACAAATATTTATAGTTTATTTTGGATTAAGTAATGTACTTAATATTAATGAATTATTAGCTGTAATAATAGCATTATCGTTAAATTCATCAGCATATGTTTCAGAACTTATAAGGGCTGGAATAGAAGCAGTTGATAAAGGTCAGATGGAGGCTGCTAGAAGTTTAGGAATGACTGAAGCTATGGCTATGAGAAAAATAGTAATTCCTCAAGCTATAAAAAATATACTACCAGCAATAGGTAATGAATTTGTTGCAATAATTAAGGAATCATCAATGGCATCGACTTTGGGAGTAGCTGAACTTATGTATGCTGCAAATGTTGTTAGCACAAAGAGTTTTAATAAAACAGAAACATTAATAATGTCAGCAGTATTTTATTTTGTTATGACATTCTCATTAGGAAGACTTATAAAGTACATTGAGAGGAGGATGAAGGTAAGTGATACAAATTAATGATCTTCACAAGAGTTTTAAGGAAAATAAGGTTTTAAAAGGAATAAATGAGAATATAAAAAGAGGAGAAGTAGTAGTAATAATCGGACCTTCAGGCTCAGGGAAAAGTACTTTTCTAAGATGTTTAAATTTATTAGAAGTTCCTACAAGTGGTGAAATAATATTTGAAGGAACTGATATAACAGATAAGAAAACAGATATAAATAAAATAAGAGAAAAGATGGGGATGGTTTTCCAACAATTTAATTTGTTCCCTCATAAGACAGTATTAGAAAATTTAACTATATCACCTATTATGGTAAAGAAAATGAATGAAGATGATGCTAAAAATAAAGCATATGATTTATTAAAAAAAGTAGGGCTAGTAGATAAAGCAGATGCTTATCCAGGGTCACTTTCAGGAGGGCAAAAGCAAAGAATAGCTATAGCTAGAGCTCTTTGTATGGAGCCAGATGTTATGCTTTTTGACGAACCAACATCAGCTTTAGATCCAGAGATGGTTGGAGAAGTTTTATCAGTTATGAAAGATCTTGCAAAAGAAGGAATGACTATGGTTGTAGTAACACATGAAATGGGATTTGCAAGAGAGGTTGGAGATAGAATATTGTTCATGGACGACGGGAAGATAGTTGAAGAAGGTTCCCCTAAAGAAATATTCAATAATCCAAAACATCCAAGAACAATAGACTTTTTATCAAAAGTTATATAGGAAGAGCGCAATGCGCTCTTTTTTGTTTTGCCGCGCAAAAGGTAAAAGGTCCGCTTTTCATTTCTACAAAGTAGACAAATAATCATATATAAACTTGCTGACTAATAAAATAGTAATAGATATTAATATTGCATAGGGAGGCAAGATGGAAAATAGACTTAATTTGGATTTTCTGAAGGTAGAATTTAGAAAGTTATATACTGAAATTAATAATATCTTCAACTATAAAGGAAAAGATATAGTGATTCACTTTAAGAGCATAATTGAATATATAATTTTAATTATTTATGATAAAAATAAAATTTTATATGATGATAAGGTAGGGTTAAATGAAAATATAACCAGGTTATATAATAAGGAGTTAATAACAGTAAAAATTTATAGAGCTATACTATTGATTTTATCTCAGGTAAATATTTATTATCAGTGTAGAAGTGATGAAGATGAGATAGAATGGTTTAATGATTTTATAGATAAATACAAGGGTAAAATATATGAAGTTTTAGTATTTATGGCTGTAAAATGTGGTGAAGAAAATTATTCACTTATATTAAATGGATTAGATGAGGATGAAAAAAGTATATTTACACAATATTTAAATGATAATGAAAATAATAAAGTTGAAGATAAAGAAGAAAATAAAATAGCTTTATATGAAAGTGAAGGATCTGGTGAAGATAAAGATTCTGATGAAATAAAAGAGAAGGTTTCAAGATTAGTTGAAGCTGGAGAAAATTATTATCTAGGAAGAGGCGTAGAAAAGAATAATAAAGAAGCATTTAAGAATTTTATAGAGGCAGCTAAATATGATAGTGAAATAGCAGAAGCTTATTTAGGGTTATTTTATGAGAGAGGCTTTGCTGTTGAAAGAAATTATGAGTTAGCAAATAAGTGGTATAGCAGATCTGCAGTAAAAGGGAATTCATTTGCTCAATATTCATTAGGCTGTTTATATTTAAATGGAACAGGAGTAAAAAAGGACTATCAAAAAGCTCTAATATGGTTTGGAAAGAGTTCTGAAAGTGAGTATAGTCCTGCTTATTATCAATTGGGACGAATGTATTATAATGGCTATGGAATAGAGAAAAATTTAAAATTTGCATTTAAGTGGTACAAGAAAGCTGCAGAAGATAATCTGCCAGCAGCACAACATGCTTTATCTTATATGTATAAGACTGGAGAGGGATGTGAAAGGAATATAGTAAGAGCATATTATTGGCTAGAGAAGGCTGCGGAAAATGATTATGAAGATGCTTATTATATTATAGGAAAATCTTACTTAGAGGGAATATGCTTTGAAATAAATTATGAAAAGGCATATCATTATTTAAAGAAGGGTTATGAAGCTTTTGATACAGATTGTATAGAATCTTTAGCTGATATGTATTATTCAGGATTATATGTAGATAAGGATGTAATGAAAGCACTAGATTTATATAACAAAAGTATAGAGTGTGGAAATACAAATATATTCTTTAAAGTTGGTAAGATGTATGAAGATGAAAATATGATTGATGAAGCTATAGATCTATATGATATGGGTAGTAAAGAGGGAGATCTAAAGTGTATACAAAGATTAGGGATAATGTATTACAATGGTGAATTAGTAAAAAGAGATACAGAAAAAGCTATAAAATATATAGAAATAGCAACAGAAAACAAGGCACCACATGCTATGTATATGCTTGCTATAGCATATCTTAGAGTTAATAAATTTGGGGAAGATACTACAAGAATAGTTAAAAAATTATTAGAAGAGGCTTATGAGTTAAAATCACAATTTGCAGCTGAATATTTAGCATTTCTAATGTTAGCAGAGAAAAAGGATGGTAAGGATATAAATGAAAAGAAGCTATTAGAATACTTAGAGTTTGGCTTTATTAATGGTGTAGTTGGTTCACTTTTTCAGTATGGCTATATATATGAAAAAGGAATTGCTGTAGAGAAAAACTTAGAGAGAGCCTATTCATATTATAGAATGGCTGCAGATAAAGATTATGTGAAAGCTATAGTTAAGCTTGCTTCTTGGTATAAGGTAGGTAAATTTTTACCACAAGATATAAACGAATCTATAAAATTATACACAAAAGCAGCAGAGCATAATGATATTGAAGCTATAGAAAATCTTATAAATATATATGAATTAGGAATGGGAAACAGTAAAAGCGATATTAAAGCATTAAAATATGTGTTTAATCTTATAGAATTAGATGCATTAAAAGGTAAATGTAAGCTAGCTTATTATTGTTTAGCAGGAATTGGCGTAGAAAAAGATGAAAATAGAGCAAAAGAAATAATAAAGGAAATAGAAGATATAGATAAAGGAACAGCTGATAACTTAAGGTCTGTATTAGCAGAAAAATCATTAATATCCATGTCACAAGACGAAATAATAAGCACCTATATGGAAGGAATAGACCTAGGAAATCCTGATTGCTATGGAAATTTAGCCGTATATTTATATAATAATAATTTATATAAAGATAAAAAATACGAAGAATACTTTAAATCAGCTATGGCAGGAAAAGAACTTGGAATAAAAAAATGTAACTATATTTATCTGAAAGATATATTAAGGAAGAAAGAAGAAAACTCAATAGTGACTGAAGAAGAGATTATGATCGTTAAAGATCTAAGAGATATGGTTGATAAGGGGATATATGAAGCAATAAATGATTTACTAGAATGGTACAATATGAGAGATAAAACAGATGATAAAAATTATTATGAACTAAAGAAACAAGCCGTATTCTATAATATCAAGAGAACTAAGAAAAAATATAAAAAGAAATTTTCAAGGCAAGAAACACTTAATGTAATTACTATAATTTCAGTATTTATTTTGATTATGATAATGATATATGCAATGATTAAATAAACATAGTCGTTGATAAATTAATAATAACGTGTATAATAGTTATAGTTGTTACAAATTTGTTAACAAAAGTATAAGTTAGTGTTTTTTACAAGCATATAATTAGCAGGTTTTATCAATATATAAGATCTGCTAATTTTTTTGTGAATAATAACAAAGGAGAAGTAGTATGTCGTTAATGTATTTTTCAATAGCTATAGGAGCTACGATAATTGGTTCAGCATCAGGATTAGGTGGAGGAATAATAATAAAACCTATACTTGATTTTTTAGGACATTATAATGTTGTAACTATTAGCGTTTTATCATGTTTTACTGTATTTTTTATGGCTGTAGTTTCAGTAATACACCAAATTAGAAATAAAACAAAAATAAACTTTAGAAGGACTGGTTTAATTGGTATTGGAGCTATTATTGGAGGGATATTAGGGGATCAAATAATGACTTTAGTACTTTCTATATTTAATGAATTAATAGTATCAATAACCCAAAGTATTATACTAGCTATCCTATTTATTCTTATATATATTTATATGAACAATAAAGAGAAGTATAAAAGCTATAATGTTGAAAATTGCCTAGCGTGTATATCTATAGGAATATTACTTGGAACAATTGCTTCTTTTTTAAGTATTGGTGGTGGACCTATAAATGTATGCATATTAACAATATTCTTTTCTATGAATCCAAAGGAAGCAGCAGTAGATGCAGTTGCGATAATGCTATTTTCACAAGGATCTAAATTAGCAAGTATAGTACAAGCTGGAAGTATACATAATGTTGATATAGGAATATTACTATTAATGATTGCTGGAGGAATACTAGGAGGATTAATAGGATCAAAACTTAATAAAAAGATGAAATCAGAAGAGATATTAAAAATGTTTAATGTCTTTTTAGTAATATTAATAGTATTAAATATATATAATGTTTTTAATGTATTAGCATTTTAATAAAAAATAGTAGTACCCTAATAAGTGGTACTACTATTTTTTATTAATTAACTAGATCATTTCTATATCTACAGTTATTACACAATTAAATTGTGGATGTAATTTTTTGATATCTCTTTCTATAAACTTAGCTAGTTTTTCTTTAGTAAAGCAATCATTTAAGTCTTGAGGATTTACTACGATATCAAAAATTAAGTTTTTAATATCATTCTCCCCAACTACTCTAAAGTCATGAAGAGATTTAACTGATGGATAAGTTTTTAAAACATCTTCAACTACTTTTCGTGCATCAACAATTTCATCTGTATCAACACAAATAGGGTCCATGTGTATGACTAAGTAGATATTTAATTTTTTTGAGATTTCCCTTTCAGCAGTATCTATTATATGATGTATAGTCATAACATCAATATCAGAAGGGATTTCAGCATGGATTGATGCCATAATTCTTCCAGGACCATAGTTATGTACTACTAAGTCATGGATACCATTAATATTCTCATAAGACATAACCATATCTGAAATATTGCTTACTAAAACTGGATCCGGAGCTTCTCCTAATAGAGGATTTAAAGTTTCCTTAATAAGTCCATATCCAGAATAGATGATAGCACAAGCAACAAATACTCCAATATACCCATCAAGAGGGAATTGAGTAAACTTGGCCAATAAAAATGAAATAACAACTGTACTTGAAGTAAATACATCTCCTAAAGCATCAGTAGCAGCAGCTTTTAATGCAGAAGAGTTTATTCTATGACCTATACTCTTATTAAATTTAGATAGCCATAATTTAAAGAATATAGATACAAGAAGAAGTAAAAATGGTATAACTTCAAATTTTACAGTAGCAGGATTAGTTATTCTTTCAAGAGAAGATTTTACAAATTGTAGTCCTACTAACATAACTAAAAATGATACTATTAATGCAGATATATATTCTATACGACCATGTCCAAAAGGATGCTCTGCATCAGCAGGCTTATTAGCCAGTTTGAAGCCAATTATAGTTATTATAGACGATGCTGCATCAGATAAGTTATTAAAGGCATCAGCCATTACAGCTACTGATCCAGCTAAAAGGCCAACAGATAATTTTATAGCAAATAATAAGACGTTAACTATTATACCTATAGCACCAGCTAGGTTTCCATAGGCATTTCTAACCTTTATATTATCGACTTTTTCATTATCCTTGACGAATGTTTTAATTAGGTAATCTGTTATCATATTAAAAACACCTCAGAAATATTTTTAGCAAAACGTTAAGTTAAAATTCAAATCTAAATTTGGTAATTTGAATCTACTTATACAAACATATATTAGTAAGGAGTTTCCTTACAAGTTCTATCCTAATTTATCCAAAACTAAAAGTCAACAATCATATCTTATTGAGAAAAAGATAAAAATAGGATATATTATAAAGTATATCCAATAAACTGAAAAGGGAGAGAATTAAATGGAAAAAGCATTAGCTCAAGAACTTATAGAATTTTTATATAACAGTCCATCTGCTTCTCATGGAGTAGAATCTGTAAAGACTATATTAAACCAAGCTGGATTTACTGAAATAAAGGAAGCTGATAAATGGAGCCTTAAAAAAGGCGATAGACATTATGTTGTAAAGAATGATTCTGCACTTATAGCTTTTGAAGTTGGAAATGAAAATATTGAAGAGGCAGGATTTAGACTTATAGGTGCACATACAGATGTACCTGGATTTAGAATAAAGCCAAATCCACAAATGATTTCTGAAAATACTTATGTAAAGTTAAATACAGAAGTTTATGGAGGACCAATATTAAGTACTTGGTACGATAGACCATTAGGTATTGCCGGTAAGGTTGCAGTAAAAGGTTCATCTCCATTAAAGCCAGAAATAAGATTAGTTAATATAAATAAGCCATTATTAATAATTCCAAGCTTAGCTATACATATGAATAGAGAAGTAAACAATGGTTATAAATATAATGCACAAGTAGATACACTACCTTTATTAGGTCTTATAAATGATAAGTTAGAAAGAGAAGATTACTTAATGAACATTTTAGCCCAAGAGCTTAATGTTGATAAGACAGATATATTAAACTTTGAACTTGGATTATATGAGTATGAAAAAGGATCATTAATAGGAATGAATGAAGAGCTTATATCTTCAGGTAGATTTGATGATTTATGGATGGTATTTGCTGGAGTTAAGGCTTTAGTAGATAGTAAAGCAACAGATGCAACTAAAGTTATGGTATGTATAGATAATGAAGAAATAGGAAGTAGAACAGCTCAAGGAGCTTCATCATCAATATTAAATAATCTTTTAGAAAGAATTATATTAGGATTAGGAAAAGATACAGAGAGCTATTATAGAGCATTAGCAAATTCAATAATGATTTCTGCAGACCTTTCACATGCAGTACATCCAAACTTAGGAGATAAGCACGATCCGACAAATAGACCAGTACTAGGAAACGGACCTGTTCTTAAGATGGCTGCATCAGGAAGCTATAGTACAGATAGCTTTAATGGAGCAGTATTTGCATCAGTTTGTGAATCAGCCAATGTTCCATTCCAAAAGTTTGTTAATAGATCAGATGTTAGAGGTGGAAGTACAATAGGACCTATCACATCAGCGTTATTAAATATTCCTGTAATTGATATGGGAGCACCAGTTTTAGGAATGCACTCTATAAGAGAGTTAGCAGCTGTTAAAGACAACTACTACACTGTTAAGGCATTCACTGAGTTCTTTAGTCTTTAATCTAGAAGTTTGGATTTTAGGTAGATTTGAAATTAATCTAAGTACAATTTTTAGATAGATAATTATTAAGAGAGTAGAAATACTCTCTTTTTTATTTCAATAAAATTGATAAAAATATAAAAAAAGTAAATAAATGGTGAATAGAAGTGTTTCCTTAAGGTTAGAATCAAGACGTCCAAATAAAAATTATATAAATTGGGAGGTGAGAATAGTAAGTAGATTAAATAAAAAAATAGGAAACATAATTTGGATTTTTGTACTAGTTTGCGCTATATCATATTTAATTTCCTCTTATAGAGTTTATGAAGGAAAAGAAATTATACCTAATATTTTAGGCTTGTATGGATTTACAGTTAGTACAGGAAGTATGGAGCCAGCTATTAAAACTGGAGATTATTTAATATCAAGGAAAGTAAAAAGTGACGATATCAAAGTAGGTGACATAATAACCTTTATAGATGAAAATACAATAATTACTCATAGGGTATCAGAGATTATTAACCAAAATGAAGAGACAATGTTTATAACTAAAGGGGATGGAAACAACGTTGAAGATGATACAACAGTAATGAGTGAAAATATTGTTAGTAAATATGTATTTAAAGTACCTATGCTAGGATACATTTTAGATTATTTTAAGTACATGAATCCAATTAGTAAGGTAGGAATTTTAGTATCAATATGTTTGTTTTATTTATTTATAGATAGAATAGAAAAAAATAATATAAAAGAGGAGGAAAAGAATGAAGAGATTTGACAAAAAGATAGCTGTACTTTTAGGAATTATATTATGTTTCATTATTGGAGGTACGTTAAGCTTTGAGAGTTTAGCTAGATTTACAAAGAAGTTTGAGACAGTAAATAAGAAGGTAAGTGTAGCAACTTTTGAAGTAAGCGCAGATAGTGAATTTGTATCAGAATCTGAAATTAAGCCTGGAGATGTATTATCGGCAGATACTATAAAATTAAAAAATGATAATGATTATCCAGTTGAATTTACTATTAGTTTAAGTGAAAAGAGTGAAAATAATAATAAAGACAAGTCAACAAGTGAAGGAGCTAAAGACTTAATAGAGTATTTGACATTAACCATAGATGGGGTGAATCAAACAGAGTCAAAAAATCACTATACAACTATAGTAAATCCTAATAATGAAAAGGTTGTTTCAGCTAAAATAGAATGGATTACAGATGATGATATAGAAATATATGAGAATGATATATTAGATAATATTGCTAGCTATACTTATGATATTAAAGCTAAGCAATTAACTAATAAAGATTCTGGATCTAATGATAATATTGGTGGTGGAAATAGCGATGGGGGAGAGGGTAATGGAGGTACAACTCCTGGCAACGGAAGTAATGATGGAAATGAAGATATAAAGAGTGTAAGCTTGAAAGATATATCCTGGGTAGCAACAACTGAGGGTAATAAGAGTAAAATTAAAGTATTTGATGATTATACTATAGTGGGAGCTAATGCTAATGCAGTATTAGAAAACTTGAGCTTTGATTTAAAAGAAGAAAAGATAATATTTAATGCAGATATAGAGTTATTAAATACAAATGCAACTGATGGTAAGGGATTAAATTTTGCTGTAGGAGTTAAAGATAGTAATGAAAGTGCTAGAAATAGATTAACATATCAACTATATAAGGATAATAAATCGGAAAATAAAGAGTTATACGGAAATGTTACAAACGTTAGCAATCCGGTATCTCCTAGTGATATAGCTAGAAATGGAGCAAAAACTATAGAAACTTTAAATATTACTTTAGTTGGAGAAATAATAGAGAGAGATAATTTTGTTTATGCAAAGTTTTCAATGAGAGATAGAAATAATAATATTGTTGGTAGTGAAGATATTGAAGTAAGATGTGGAGAATATAAAAGTACTGATAAAGCATATATAAATATAGGCAGTATTATAGGTCAAGAAGGAATTAAGATTAATTCAATGGAAGTAAAGGCTGTTCCTAAGGAATAATATTTTTAGTGTTTAGAAATTATATTTGATAATAAAGTAAAAAAATAGATTATTGATTTTTTATCAATAATCTATTTTTGCTTTATAGAGAGTTAAAATAATATTAATTTATTGAAGTTGGAGCATTAGCAACACCATTAGTCATGGTAAAGTTAAACTTTTCGGTATTAAGTATATTTCTACATTGAGCTATAGTGAAAGTTAATGGTATCTTTGTTATTTCATCTGTAGTTACAAGGCCTCCGGATGAACTTATAACTGAGCTTATAGCAGAACTTTCTGTTAATACATTTGTCTTTAGATTTACACTTTCATAGGCTGTTAGAACTCTCTTAGCTTGATCTAAAACACTGACTTTTCTAGCTTCATCCATATATCCGGACAATTTAGGGGTGAAGGCTGCTGCAAGTACTGCAATAATTGCTATAACAACTACTAGTTCTATTAATGTGAATGCGCGTTTTTTAGATTTTTTAGGAGTAGTTTCTATTTTAAGTTTTAAAGTCATAATTATCCTCCATTTTTGAATCTTACTCTCAAAATTATGAACATCTTTAGAAAGAAATATTCAATTAAATGGACGTAAATGTTGTTAAAAATAATATTTAATAACAAATAAAAAATAAGCTACCAATGGTAGCTTATTAAAACTCAAAATCGTTTATGCTTTCTATTAATATCTTACCGTCTTTATCGACTACAACTTTAGCTATTACATCCGAATAAATGCTAGGTTTACCTATAGTGATAGACACACTGTATCTTATTTCATACATTGATTCATACCTATCGTCATTATTTTCTATATTTTTTACTAATGTAATAAGTAGATCAGAATAAGAAACCTTTTCACCATAAGATATTATTTTATTTATCATATTTTTAGCACCTTCTGGTGTAAAATTTTCTTTTATGTAATTTTCAGCTTCAATAGATTTTTCTTCGTTAGAATAATCTCTGTTATATAAGAAATCCATAATTTCAGTAAATTTAGCTTCTATTTTTTCATTTGTAACTTCTTCAACAATACTGGATTCTTTATCGTTATTTTCAGTAGATGATTCATTAGCTTTATTATCTTCTTTATTGTTATCTTGTTGATTATTATTTTCAGGTTGTTGTTGTGCTTCTTGCTGATTAGAATTTTGAGAATTATTATTTGCCTTATCATCTCCGCAACCAACAAATAGAGATAGTGATAATGCTGATATTAAAATTAGTGATAAAACTCTTCTTTTCATTACATTTCCTCCAAAGTATAAAATAGGTACAAGTTTATTATAACATAAATCAAAAAAAATAATAAAAATTTAGAATAATAGGACAATAAAAGGGTTAAAACATAAGTAAGAAGTAGAATAAAACTACTTCACGAACTTTGATTTCACATGATAAAGATGGGTCATAGAACCTAATATTATATTAGGGCATAATTCCATCTTTTAATTATCAATATTTTAATAAGCCTTATATTTGAGGTGATGGTTCAAAAGCATTCAACACATATGATGTTGACATAATCTCGGAAATCCTTAAAACAAACATACTGCATTAATATAAGGACACAAAGGTTATCTTAATTGGTAACTTAAAAAGGTTATGAAATATGGCTTTTTGATTACAAATCATAAGTGTTAAGGGACTGTTAGAATTTTGATAGGTTATAGTTTATAGCTGTAAGTAATGTAATTATTTTAATTACATTAATGAGGCAGAAAACTATAAGTGTGGTCAAAGTTCTTTTATTTTACATAAGAATGGCAAATTTTAAATAATTGTAAAAATTGTATTGACATGGTAAATAAAGGATGTTAATATATAAAACAACATTAACTAATTAATAATAAAAAAGCAATATTTTGAATATATTATCAAATATGAAGCTGTAAAGTTGATAAAACGTTTTCTAAAATAATGCCAATTTGATAAATAGTTAATTTGAGTTAGAACGTATTGAAAACAATAAATAAAGGGGGCTAAAAAGTATGAAAAAGAGATTATTAGGGGGAATATTAGCTATATCAATGCTAACTATGGGGCTAGTTGGTTGTGGAAATGGACAAGGTTCATCAGGTGATTCAGATGAAATAGTTATTGGGGCGATAGGACCATTATCAGGTGGAGCATCAACATATGGGCAGTCGGTTAAGAATGGAGCTCAAATATTTTTAGATAAGGTTAATGCAAATGGAGGAATAGACGGAAAGCAAGTTGTATTAAAATTTGAAGATGATGAAGCAGATCCAACTAAAGCTATAAATGCTTATGATAAGTTAGTAAATCAAGATGGAGTTGGACTTTTATTAGGGCCTGTAACTTCAGGGGCAGCTAATGCAGTTGGACCAAATGCTACAGCTGATGGAGTTCCAATGATTACACCTTCAGGTACAGAAACTAATCTAACCACAACTGGCGGAGAATTTGTATTTAGGACATGCTATATAGATGCAACACAGGGTGAGGTTATAGCAAAATATTCTACGGAAAACCTTGGGGCGAAGACAATGGCAGTTCTTTATAACAAAGATTCGGATTATTCAATAGGTATTGCAGAGGCTGCTAAGGCACAATTTGAATCAAATGGAGGAAAGGTTGTAGAGTATGTATCTTATAATGAAGGTGATAAAGATTTCTCAGCACAATTAACTAATATTAAAGGTTCAAACCCAGATGTATTAGTATTACCTGACTATTATAGCGTGGTAGGAGTAATTGCTGACCAAGCTAGAAAGATAGGAATAACTTCACAATTAATGGGTGGAGACGGATGGGATTCACCAGAGCTAGTTAAGATAGGTGGAGATGCAGTTGAAGGTGCATTTTTTGTAAATCACTATTCTCCAAATGATACAGATGAAGCAGTTCAAGAATTTGTTAATTCATATAAAGAGAAATATGGACAAACTCCAGATGCATTTGCTGCATTAAGTTATAGTACATTACAACTTTTTGAAGAAGCTATAACTAAGGCTGGTTCAACTGATGGAGAAGCAGTTAAAGAAGCATTAAAGAATATAGAGGGTGAAACAATTTCAGGAAATATAAAATTTGATGAAAATAGAAACCCACAAAAATCAGTATCAATAATAAAAATAGAAAATGGAGAAGCAAAACTTGAAACTAAGGTTAATCCATAAAACTGATATTAATATGACCTACTTACTTCAGCACTAATTCACTAGCAAAAGAGTTTCTATTATTTCTCACATTAAAATTGCTAAAGTTTGTGAACTCACTACGTTCAGACAGAACAAACTTTTTAACGCACTTTTAATTCAAGAAATAATGAAACTCTAAATACTAGCTCATATGTGCCTACGTAAGTATCTCATATCAATAAAGTGTTTAATGAATTATAGAAACACATATAAACTAAATGTAACAATTTATTTGAAGGGGGGAAAGATGTATGGAGTTTATACAGCAACTCATAAATGGATTATCATTGGGGTCTATTTATGCACTTATAGCTTTGGGGTATACCATGGTTTATGGAATTATTAAATTAATAAATTTTGCTCATGGAGACATCTACATGATTGGGGCTTTTGTAGGATTGTACTGTGGGTCAACTTTGAAATTATCTCTTATTCCAACATTAATAGTATCAATGCTTGGGGCAGCATTGGTAGGAGTAATTATTGAAAAAATAGCTTACAAGCCATTAAGAAATTCACCAAGAATAACATTATTAATAACAGCGATTGGGGTATCGTTATTATTACAAAACGGGATGAGGTTGTTAATGGGACCTTCACCTAAGGCATTTCCAAAGTTATTAAGCAAGGAAGTAATAAAAATAGGGGCTTTATCTATAGAAACATCAAAAATATTAATGCTTGCTGTATCAATAGTCTTAGTTCTTCTCCTTCAAATTATTGTATATAAAACTAAGGTAGGTAAGGCGATGAGAGGAGCTTCTCATGATATTGAAGCAGCATCTCTTATGGGGATAAATGTTGACAATATAATTTCACTTACCTTTGCTATAGGATCAGCTCTTGCAGGGGCAGCAGGGGTACTTGTATCCTTAGCATTTACAGTAGTAGAACCTTATATGGGTACAATTCCAGGATTAAAAGCATTTATTGCAGCTGTTTTAGGAGGGATAGGTAGTATACCAGGAGCATTAGTTGGAGGTTTATTAATAGGACTTACAGAAACATTGACAAAGGCATATATATCTACAACTTTATCAGATGCAATAGTGTTTGGAATTCTTATAATAATTCTTCTTGTTAAGCCAACAGGTTTATTAGGGAAGAAAGTAAATGAGAAAGTGTAGGTGATGAAGATGA
The DNA here is from genome assembly GCF_014287825.1 of Clostridium hominis. Classification (NCBI taxonomy): domain Bacteria; kingdom Bacillati; phylum Bacillota; class Clostridia; order Eubacteriales; family Clostridiaceae; genus Clostridium; species Clostridium hominis. The sequence continues at coordinate 65,276 of NZ_JACOOO010000037.1, read as the reverse complement.
AAAAATATAGAAATCAGATAATTACCATAGCACTAGTATTTGGAGCCTTCATCATCATTAATTCACTTATTGGGGCAAATATAATAAATAGATATATCACAAGGCTAATGATACTTAGCTGTATTAATATAATTTTAGCCATTTCATTAAACTTAATTACAGGGATAACAGGTCAATTAAGTTTAGGAAATGCAGCATTTATGGCAATTGGAGCTTATGTTTCAGCATTCTTTTCAGTAAATTTAGGGATGCCATTTGTTGTATCTTTAATAGCTGGATCAGTGACAGCAGCTGCTATGTCGGTAATTGTAGGTATTCCAACATTAAAATTAAAAGGAGACTATTTTGCAATAACTACATTAGGAGTGTGTGAAATAATAAGAGTTTTAATAACCAATATGGACATAGTAGGTGGGGCTAGAGGCTTCACCGGAATACCTAAAAAGACTACATTTACAATAGCTTACTTTGCAGTAGTTCTTGTAATAGTAGTTGTGGTGAACATAGTCAAATCTACAAAAGGTAGGGCAATGCTTGCAATAAGAGAAAATGAAATTGCAGCAGAGGCTATGGGGGTTAATACAACAAAATACAAGGTGGTAGCATTCTTTATATCAGCGCTAATAGCAGGATTTGCAGGAGGGTTATTTGCACACTATACAGCATTTATTCAACCAACAACCTTTAACTTCTTAAAATCTATAGAAATAGTAACCTTTGTAGTATTAGGAGGAATGGGATCAATAACAGGTTCAGTAATAGCAGCAATAGTTCTAACAATCTTACCGGAAGCATTAAGAGAATTCGCAGATTTAAGAATGATATTTTATTCAATAACATTAGTTATATTAATGATATTTAGACCACAAGGCCTATTTGGAACACTAGAAATTACAGATATTATAGCAAAATTTAAAAATAAAAAGATCAAGAAATACGATAAAGTTCAAATGACAAGCGATAAGTAATAATTAAAAAATCAGCAGATATGGTTTTGAAAATTTATTTTTTAGAAAGTACGTAGTAGTTTCATCATTCAGTATGGTAAAAAATTAAAAGATTATGTTAGTAGTAAGATTGAAAATATATATTTGTGGAAGCACATATAAATGAGTAACTATAATTTCATTATTTCTGGAATTAAAATTGCGTTAAGAGGTTTAATTGTTTGAGGTACGAGTTATTAAACCTTAGTAATTTTAATGGAAGGAATAATAGAAATTATATACGAAATGAATCGGTGCTAAAGCAAATATATATTTTCAATAATACTAACATGAGCAAGGAGGGAATATGTTAAGGGCTGACAAGCTTACAATTAGATTCGGTGGATTAGTTGCTGTTTCAGATTTTTCTATTGAAATAGGGGACAAGGAAGTCGTAGGACTGATTGGCCCTAATGGAGCAGGAAAAACTACAATATTTAATATGCTAACAGGAGTTTATGCACCAACAGAAGGTACTATAAGCTATCTTGGGGAACCTATTCATGGGTTAAAGCCTTATGTTGTTACTTCAAAAAAGTTAGCAAGAACATTTCAAAATATAAGATTATTTGAAAAGATGACAGTTATGGATAATGTAAAGATATCCTATGATTATAGAGTTAAATATAGTTATTTTGATGCTATATTTAGAACAAAGAAATTTAGAAAGATTGAAAATAAAATGGATGAAGAGGTAAGAAATATATTGGATACCTTCAATCTATTAGATAAGGCAAATGAAAAAGCGGGAAATCTTTCTTATGGAGAACAGAGAAGACTTGAAATTGCAAGAGCACTTGCAACAAGTCCAAAGCTACTTCTTTTAGATGAACCTGCAGCTGGTATGAATCCACAAGAAACAATGCAATTATCAGAATTAATTAAGAATATAAGGGACAAGTTTAATATATCAATTTTATTAATAGAGCATGATATGAAGCTTGTTATGGGAATATGTGATAGGATTTCTGTATTAGATTATGGAAAGAAGATTGCAGAAGGAGTTCCAGAAGATATAAAAACAGATAAGAGAGTTATAGAAGCATATTTGGGTGCTTGATGGCACAGGGATAGTTTTGCTGAAGCAAGGATGATTTATAATTTTTTTAAAATCGCTGTTAACTATTCACTCTTAACTCTTAACTAGAATAAGTTTTCTCCCACTTAATATATTAGCTTAATTAATACTCATGAATTTTTATCGGTTCATGGGTGTTAATTAAGACTTATTACTATATTAAGAGGAGATATGTATTTATATAAAAATTAGTATTTTATATATAATGAATTAAAGTTAAATTGGTTTAATAAATTACATATATTAATGAAGCAATTTTTTTCGTTAGAAATGAAAGGGGGCTTAAATATTGGGAAAGAGTGTTTTAGAAATTAAAGATCTTAATCTTTTTTATGGTGGAATTCATGCTTTAAAGGGAATAAGCTTGAATGTTAATGAAGGAGAGATAATAACTCTTATTGGAGCAAATGGAGCTGGCAAAACTTCAACTTTAAGAGCAATATCTTCATTAGAAAAGGTTAAATCAGGTGAAGTATATTTTTATGGTGAAAATATAAATGGAGTTAGTGCAAATAAGTTGGTATCAAAGGGATTAAGTCATGTACCTGAAGGTAGAAAGATATTTGGCAACCTTACAGTTATGGAAAACTTAGAGCTTGGGGCATATTTAAGAAAGGATAAGGCACAAGTTAAAAAGGATTATGAAATGGTCTTTGAAAAGTTTCCAAGATTAAAGGAAAGAAAGAATCAAAGTGCTGGAACATTATCAGGGGGGGAGCAACAGATGCTTGCTATAGGAAGAGCTTTAATGAGTAAGCCTAAGATGCTTTTACTTGATGAGCCTTCGATGGGATTAGCTCCTATGGTAGTAAAAGATATATTTAATACTATTGTTGAAATAAATAAATCAGGTACTACGGTGTTGCTTGTAGAACAAAATGCTAATATGGCACTTTCAATAGCTGATAGGGCTTATGTACTTGAAACAGGAACTATAGTTATTGATGGGAAAGCAGAGGTATTACTCAAGGATGATAGAATAAGAGAAGCTTATCTTGGATAGTGCCATTAGTTATAATTATTGGTATTTACATCGGTATAAATAGATGTTTAATTTAAAGATATAATAAATAAAATGTGATAAAAGGTCTGAGAATAGTAAATAATTTAGATGATTTAGAAAGATAGACGTAGAAGTCTGTCTTTTTTTATTTTGTAGGTCATATAAAAATAACTATTTAATCTATGGCTAGACATTTGGATTAAACAATTATTTATTATGTTAAGAAAAAACTCAAATTATAGAGAAAATTTCTCAGAAAATATAATCTCCTACTAAAGTAATTAAAAAAAAGTAATATTTAAATGAAAAGTATAATTATATTCTTAAAATTTATGAAAAAATTATTTTATAAAGACAAGATTAGAAGAAATTCAATAAATATTTTTTAAAGTGCTAAAAATATTAAAAATATAGAAGATTAGAGTAAGAAAAAGACGACAAAAAGTTCTCTTGTATTGTGTAAATAAATGGTAAAATATAAAACATAAGAATACTATAGGGTGAAGATTAAAGTATATTTAAATAATAATTTTAGTAGAGAGGTGGGATTATCCTATCTTTAGGGGGGAAGATAATGGAGTTAACGCGCAGAAGGATTAAGCCTAAGATCGATAAGAGAATATTTTTATCATCACCACATATGGGAAAGTATGAAAGAAAGTTTATAGATGAAGCATTTTTGAGCAATTGGATAGCTCCGTTAGGACCAAATGTCGAAAGCTTTGAACAAGAATTATCAGATTATGTTGGTTCAGGGGGAGGACTAGCATTATCATCAGGAACTGCAGCAGTTCATATGGCTGTAAAATTATTAGATGTAACTAAAGGAAACATTGTATTTTGTTCAAGTTTAACATTTGTAGCAACATGCAATCCAATAATTTATGAAGGCGCTGAACCAGTATTTATTGACTCGGAACCAGGAAGTTTAAATATGTCACCTATAGCTTTAGAAAATGCCTTTAAATATTATGAAGAATTGGGTAAATCGCCAAAGGCTGTTATAGTGGTGCATCTTTATGGACAAAGTGCAGATATGGATCCAATAATGGAAATTTGTAATAGATATAATGTTCCAGTTATTGAGGATGCAGCAGAGAGTTTAGGTGCAACTTATAAGGGAGTTCAAACAGGGACTATAGGTAAATATGGTATTTATTCTTTTAATGGAAATAAGATAATAACTACTTCTGGTGGAGGTATGCTTGTATCAAATAATATAGATGGACTTCAAAAGGCAAAATTTTGGGCAACTCAATCAAGAGATAATACAAGATATTATCAACATAGTGAGCTTGGATATAACTATAGGATGAGTAATGTTGTAGCTGGAATAGGAAGAGGACAACTAAAGGTTATAGAAGATAGGATAAAAAAGAAAAAAGAAATATATGAATTTTACAAAAGTAGCTTTATTGAAATAGAAGATATAGAAATGGCGACAGTAAGAAATTATGGTGAACCTAATTATTGGTTAAGTGTTATTATTTTATCTAATGATTCAAAGGTAAAACCTATTGATATAATTTTAGCTTTAGAAGAAGAAAATATAGAATCAAGGCCAGTTTGGAAGCCTATGCACCTTCAACCTTATTTTGAAGAATATAGATTCTTTAAGCATAATGAAGAAGATGAAACAAGTGTATCAGAAGACGTATTTAATAGAGGAGTATGTTTACCTTCAGATACAAAGATGACTATAGAAGAGCAAGAATACGTAATAGAAATTATAAAAGATTTATTTAGAGAGATTTAAGATATGTTTATTAAAAGAGTATTTGATATTTTGATTTCAACGGTATTATTATTTTTTTTATCACCTATAATGTTAATTATTTACTTTTTGGTAAAAATAAGCCTAGGAACTCCGGTGCTATTTCTTCAAGAAAGGGTAGGGAAAGATAATGAGGTATTTAAGATAATAAAGTTTAGAACAATGAAGGATGTAAAAGATAAGTATGGAGATGACTTGCCTGACTTTGACAGGGTCACAAGGCTAGGTTCATTTTTAAGAGCTACAAGCTTAGATGAGCTTCCGGAATTAATAAATGTAATAAAGGGAGAGATGAGTTTAGTTGGTCCAAGACCATTACTTAAACAATATTTAAGTATATATAATGATGAGCAAATTAGAAGGCATGATGTATTGCCTGGTATTACAGGATTGGCTCAGGTAAATGGAAGAAATTCATTAACGTGGAATGAAAAGTTTGAACTAGATGTTTGGTATGTAGATAATAGATCATTTTTACTTGATTTAAAGATACTTTTTTTAACGATATATAAGGTTGTGAAGAGAGATGGAATAAATCAAAATGAAAGCATTACAATGGAATATTTTAATGGCAACAATTAGGCTAATAAAGTGGTATACAAAGGCTAGAGGAGGATTAGTATGGACGATAAGTTAATTGATGTTGAATCGTTATTTACTTTATTTAAAAAGAAGTTTTGGATAATTATAGTTATTACGATGATAACAACTGGAGTATCATATTTAAAAGCTTCTAAAATGCAACCGTCATATAGTGCTATGCTAAGTGTTTTTATGGGAGTAGAAGAAGAAGGATTGGATTATTCAATAATGCAAGAAATGAATTTTTATGGGAAAAATATTCAAACTCTAAAAGATATGGTTATGACAGAAGAGTTTTTAGCAGATGTGCTTAAAAAAAATAATATAGATAAAGATCCAGGTCAAGTCATGGGTTCCATATCTGTTCAATCTTCAGAGGATTCTCCTATAGTAACTATGAGATATTACGGAGGAGTTACAAGTGGAAATGCAAAAACTCTTGATGTTGTAGCAGAGGAATTTATTAAAAGATTACAGGAGATAATACCAAATTTAAGTCCAAGAATAGTAAATAATGCTTACGAAAGTATGAGTGTTCCTAACAAAGTTAGGGTTGTTCAAGTTGGAGTAGTATTTGGAATAATAGCATCTATTGGGCTAATCTTAGTTATAGATTACTTAGATGATACATTAAAAAATAAACAAGATTTAGAAAAATTGTTACCAATACCAGTATTAGGAGATATACCTAAACATGAAAAAGAATTCGTAAAGGAGGATAATTATGTTCATAGCAAACAAAATGCCAAGGTCAATATCGGCTGAATCGTATAGATCAATAAGAACTAGCATTAATTATTCTTCTGTTGACAAAAGAATCAAAACTCTAGTAGTTACAAGTTCAATAGCAGGAGAAGGAAAGTCTACAGTTTCAGGAAATTTAGCTTATGTTTTAAGTGAAAATAAGAATAAGGTACTTATAATTGATTGTGATTTAAGAAAGCCTTCTCTCCATAAAAAATTTAAAGTCTCTAATGAGGTAGGAATAACAGATTTATTAGTAGATAAATGTACAGAAAAAGAGGTAATAATATCAGTAGGGGAAGGAGTAGATTTAATTACAGCTGGAACTTTGCCACCTAATCCAGCAGAAGTTATAGGATCAAATATGTTGAAAAAATTTATAGATGAAATGTCTGTAAGGTATGACTATATAGTGATAGATACACCACCTGTGATGGCTGTTACTGATGCACAGTTATTAGCGGCAAAATGTGATGGAACTATATTAGTTGTAAGAGCAAAAAAAACTAAAGGAAAGTATATAAAGCATGCATATAATGAGCTTGAAAAAGTTAGAGCTAATATTATAGGAAGTATATTAAATGGCTCTGATTTTAAGGAAAAATATGGATATTACAAACATTATTCTGAGAGTAGCAAAAAGAAGTTTAGAATAGCAAGGTAGATAATATGAAGAACTTAATTATTATAGGAGCAGGTGGTGTAGGTAGAGAAGTTTCCTTAATGATACAACAAATAAATGAGCTAGAGCCAACCTGGAATATGATTGGATTTATAGATGATAACGTTGATAATTGGGGAAAAGTTATTAATGGATATTCAGTTATTGGAGGCCTAGATTCATTAGGATTCTTTTCTGAAGATACTTATGTAGTAATAGCTATAGCAAATTATAAGGTTAAAAAAAGAATAGTAAGTAAATTAAATGGAAAATATAAATTTGCAACAATAGTTCATCCAAGAGTATGGATACATGACTTTATGACATTAGGGGAAGGGTCAATAGTTTATGAAGGTGTTATATTAACATCAAATATTGAAATAGGAAAACATGTAATTGTAAGTCCTAAATGCGGAATAGGACATGATTCGGTAGTTAAAGATTACGCTTCATTATTATGGAATGTTAATGTTTCAGGAAATGACTTAATCGAAGAAGGTGTAACTATGGGATCAGGCTCAACAGTAATTCAAGGCAAGATAATAGGTCAAGGAGCGATTATAGGGGCTGGAGCTGTGGTTATAAATGATATTGAACCATATTGTACAGCAGTTGGAGTTCCAGCAAAGGTTATTAAGGAGTTACAACTTACAACTAATTAGTGACAGATTACAAGTTGAAATAAGCAAACAATGCTTTTAATATAAATGATTAATTAAGAACTAACGAGGTGGGGAATTTGAAAAAAGTATTATATGTAACAACAGTGAGTAGAACTATAAATGCATTTTTAGTTCCCCATATAGAGATGCTTTTAGCTAATGGATATAAAGTTGATTGCGCTTGTTCGATAGACAAGCCTTTAGATAAAAAATTACAAGCAAAGGGAGTTAGGGTTTTCGAAGTTCCTTTTTCAAGAAACCCGTTAGGATTAGGAAACATAAAAGCTTTTAATAAATTAATAGATATCCAATCTATAAATGAATATGATGTAATACATGTTCATACACCTATTGCAGGTATATATGGTAGATTACTTAGATTTAAGTTCCCAAGGCTAAAAACTATATATACTGCACATGGATACCACTTTTTAAAAGGTGGATCAAAGTTAGGATGGATGCTGTATTATCCTATAGAAAAATTTATGGCTAGTCTTACTAATGTAACTATAAATATTAATAAAGAGGATTATGAAATAACTAAAAATAAACTTAATCCGGAAAAATGTTATTTAATGAGTGGAGTTGGATTAGATCTTAATAAATATAAAAAGTTAAGTGATGAAGAAATAGAAAATAAGAAAGAAGAATTAGATTTAAAGGAAGAGGATTTTGTTGTTTTAAATATAGCAGAAGTAAATAAAAATAAGAATCATATTCAGCTAATTAAAGCAATGGAATTACTAAAGGATAGATACCATAATATTAAAGTTCTTTGTGTCGGGGATGGAAAATTATTAGAGCACATAAAAAAAGAAATAAGTAAAAGTGGGCTAGAAGAAAATATAAAGTTATTAGGATATAGAGAAGATATAAATGAGCTTATAAATGTTTCAGATATAGGAATACTTATGTCACATAGGGAGGGGTTACCTAGAAACCTTATGGAGTTTATGGCTTGTGGTAGGAAAGTAATTGCTACAAATATAAGAGGATGTAGAGATGTAGTTTGCAATGAAAGTGTTGGTTCGCTTGTAGAGGTTGGAGATTATATAAATACAGCTAAAGAGATTGAAAAATACTATATTTTAAATGATAGAAGCTTTGAGGTTTCAGAAGAGATTAATAAGTATAATGTTCGAAATATAGTAAGTGAGATTAAAGATATATATGGCGAGGTATATGGGGATATTTCATATGAAAAGATTTTTTCATATATGTAAATAAAACTGTTGAAGAAATTTATACAACATAAATTTTATTTCTAGAGGGAGATGATAAATATTGATAAATCCAAAGGTAAGTATAATAGTTCCTGTTTATAATGTTGAAGATTATTTAGAGAGATGCTTGGATAGTTTAATAAATCAAACCTTTAGGGATATAGAAGTAATAACCATAAATGGTGGTTCAACAGATAAAAGCTTAGATATTTTAAAAATATATGAAAATAAAGATAAAAGAATTAAAGTAATTGATAAAGAAAATTTTGGAGTGTCTTATAATAGAAATCTTGGGATTAGTGAGGCTAGAGGAGAGTATATTGTTTTTGTAGATAGCGATGATTGGATAGAACTTAATATGATTGAAAATATGTACAAGCATATAGATAGTGTAGATATTGTTATGTGTACCTATATTAGAGAGTTTAAAAATCATTCAAAGGAAAAGAGATTTAATTTGCCAAAAATAAGTATGTATGAAAATCAACAGGTTAAATCACAATTATTAAGGAAATTAGTTGGACCTTTAAAAGAGGAATTATCAAATCCTGAGTACTTAGATGCTTTAGGAACGGTCTGGGCTAAAATGTATAGAAAAGACTTATTAATAAATAATGATATTAAATTTGTAGATCTAAATGAAATAGGATCAGGAGAAGATACATTATTCAATATTTATGCATTTAATAAGGCAAATAAGGTAGTTTTATTAAATAAACCAATGTATCACTATTGGAGAGATAATCCTAAGTCTATAACATCTAGATATATATCAAACTTTAAAGAGAAAAGGAGAACCTACTTTAAATATATCAAGAATTTTATTAAAGAAAATAATTTAGATAGTAACTATGAAATAGCTCTAAATAATAGAATATGTATCTCTGTTTTAGGAATGGAGCTTATTGAATGTAGTAAGGATAATAATGAATCTATGTTTATAAAGATAAGAAATATAAAAGATATATTAGAGGAAGGGTATATGAGAGAAGCTTATAAAAACTTAGACTTAAAAAATTTTAAGATACACTGGAGGATATTTTACTTATTTAATAAAAAAGCTATGGCATTACCAAGCTATGTAATGATAAATGGAATAGAGTTTTTAAGAAAGAGAATAGCATAAGGGGAAGGATTATGAAGCCAATAAGGGTATTGCAAGTAGTGACAATAATGAACCGTGGTGGTTTAGAAACTATGCTTATGAATTATTATAGAAAAATTGATAGAGATAAAATTCAATTTGATTTTATGACACATCGCAAAGAAAGGGGAGATTATGACGATGAAATAGAGTCTTTAGGTGGGAAAATATACAGGATGCCTATGATAAGACCTGGGAATTATAAAAATTATTTTAATAAATTAGATGAATTTTTTAATAATCATAAAGAGTATAGAGTAGTTCACTCACATATAAATGAAAATAGTGGTTTTGTACTTAGAGCGGCTAAAAATGCTGGAGTAAAATGCAGAATAGCTCATAGTCATTTATCAGATTTAAAGTTAGATTATAAGTACCCTTTTAGGCTTTACGGAAGAATGAATTTAAAAGGTAATTTAACTGAATACTTTACATGTTCTAAAAGAGCAGGCGAATGGTTATTTGGTAAAAGGATATCTGATAGTGGTATTATAAAAACCCTCAACAATGCTGTTGATACGGAAAAATTTAAAATAAATAATGAAATAAGAAATAGAGTAAGAAAAGAATTGAATATTGAAGGAAAAAAAGTAATTGGACATGTAGGAAGATTTAATCCACAAAAGAATCATGATTTTTTAATAGATATATTTAATGAGATTCATAAAATTGATAAAGACACAGTATTGATTCTTATTGGAGAAGGATACTTAAAAAAACAGATTGAAGAAAAAGTAAAGATATTAGGTTTAGACAAATCTGTTAGATTTTTAGGATTAAGAACAGATATAAATGAATTAATGCAGGCTATGGATTTATTTCTTTTTCCATCGTTATACGAAGGACTAGCCGTTGTTTTAGTAGAGGCTCAAGCGGCTGGATTAAGATGTATAACATCCACAGGAGTTACTATAGAAAGTAATATTACAGGGAATGTTGAATTTATGGATTTGAAAATGTTACCTGAAGTATGGGCAAAAAACATATTAACAGGAAACTTTGAAAAGAAAGATTTAACAAATGAATTAATAGAAAAGGGATATGATTCATCAACTAATGTAAAATGGCTTGTAGATTTTTATAGTAAAGAGTATGCATAAGAAAGGAGAGATTTTTTGAAGACATTAACAGTTTTTACGCCAACTTTTAATAGAGCATATATATTAAATAAATGTTATGAGAGCTTAAAAAGACAGACTTCAAAAGATTTTATTTGGCTTATCGTAGATGATGGATCTACAGACAATACTAAAGAGTTAGTTGATAAATGGGTTAAAGAAAACCTAGTTGAAATAAAGTACTATTATCAAGAGAATCAAGGGATGCATGGATCACATAATACAGCATACCAACACATTAATACTGAAATAAATACATGCATAGATTCAGATGATTATATGCCTAATGATGCAGTAGAAAAAATAGTTTCCTTTTGGAAGAAAAATAAGCGAGAAGGAATTGCAGGAATTATGGCTTTAGATTCTTATACTAATGGACAAATTATAGGAGATAAGTTTCCAGATAATACAAAAGAATCAACTTATTTTGATATATATAATAAGTATGGATTAAAAGGTGATAAAAAGCTTATTTATAGAAGCGATTTAACTAAGATGTATCCATATCCAATATTTGAGGGTGAAAAGTATGTAAGTTTGGCATATAAATATGCTAAGTTAGATGAAAATTATAAATTACTATTAATGAACGAGGTTGTTTGCAATGTTGAATATATGGAGGATGGTTCATCATTAAATATGATAAATCAATATAGAAAAAATCCAAAAGGTTTTGCATTTATAAGAATAGATAATTTAAATAATCCAAAGGCTACTTTAAAGTTTAAATTTAAAGAATGCATACACTATGTATCTAGTAGTTTAATAAGTAAGAACAAGAGGTTTTTAATAGAAACCCCGTGTAAGTTACTAACTATATTAGCAATACCATTTGGAATGATAATGTATTTTTATATTATGAAAAAAACAGCAGAGGTATAAAGAATAAACTAGGGGGAAAGAGTATGGGAGTATTCTATGGAACATTAGCATCTACATATTTATTTTATTTATTAGCTAGATTAGAGTACGATAGAAAATTTAAGCTAGCAGCTATATTTTGGAGTATATTAGTAGCAATCATCTTGGTTTTAGTATCAGGATTAAGATCAGGAATAGGAGATACACCATTTTATATGCACTCATTTGAGATACTAGCTAATAATCCTGCATCCTTTAAATTTGAGGGAGATTTTGCATTGGATTTTATGAGCTTATTATTAATGCAAATTTCAACAGATCCACAAATATTAATATTTACAACTGCATTAATAACTAATTTAGTTAATGTAATTATGTTTAATAGATATAGATCATATTTAGAACTTCAAGTGTATATGTATATAACTTCTGGGTACTATATTGTGACTATGAATGGATTAAGACAATGCCTAGCAGCAGCCTTACTTTTTGCTTGTACTAAATTCATAGAAGAGGGAAAATTTGTGAAGTATTCAATTTGTGTTTTATTAATATCAACATTTCATGGTTCGGCTGTAATGATGATTCCCTTGTATTTTGTAGTACGACAAAAAGCGTGGTCTAAAAAAATGTGGATATTTATAGCTTTGGGAGTAGTAGGAGTTTTATTATATGATTATATTTCACCTATATTATTTAAGGCTTTAGAAAATACTCAGTATTCAGGTTATTCAGAGTTTGATGAAGGTGGTTCAAGCTTCATGAGATTAGTAGTTAATATGGTTCCAATTATATTAGCCTACCTAAAAAGAAAAGAGATATCAGAGCAATGGAATAAAGGGGATATATTTGTAAACATATCTATAATTAATGCTATGTTTGTAGGGCTTGGTATGTTTAACTGGATATTTAATAGACTTACTCTTTATCTTCAATTGTATAACTTTGTGCTTGTTCCCTATATTATTAAAAACTGTTTTAAAGGTAAGGAGAGAAGAATGATATATTTTATATTTATAATATGTTATTTCATATTCTTTTACTATGAGAATGGAATGGGAACTAGTAATTTATATTCGACTAAATATAGATTATATGATTTATTTTATATACTAAATTAAGAAAGGTTACTTTATGGCTATGATAAGTATAATAATACCAATATATAATGCAGAAAAAACTTTAAAGAAATGTTTAGAATCAATAGTAAAACAATCATATAAGGATATAGAGCTAATTTTAGTTAATGATGGATCAATAGATAGTAGTTTAGAAATATGTAATAGATTTTCTAAAAGAGATTCAAGAATTAAAGTAATAAATAAGGAAAATGAAGGATCTGTTAAGGCAAGAATAGATGGTATTAATAAATCGACAGGAAAGTATATTACATTTGTTGATTCAGACGATTGGCTAGATAGGAATGCCTTAGAAGTTTTGATTATGGAGTTGGATAGAGAAAATATTGATATATTATGTTTTAACTCATATAAAGTATTGGGTAATTATGGTGTAATAAAAGTAGAAGGAAATAGAACATATTTTAAGGATAATAAAATATATAAAAATAAAGAAATAGAGGTAAGATTAATAGCAGCTTGGTTACATGGACATCCTTTCCCATCAACTTTATGGGGAAAGATATATAAGAGGGAAGTTATACAAGATGCTTTTAAATACTCTAAGTATATAAGGTTCTTTTATGATGATTTAATGACTAATTTTGAAGTTTTTTTTAGAGCTAAAACTATAAAATTAATTGATATTCCATTGTATTATTATCGATATGGGGGAGGAACAAGCAAATATATGCCTTACTTAATTGAGGATGTTATTAATGTTTATAGGGTGCAAAAAATAATTATTGAAAAATATTATAGTGATACTAAGGAAGATAAATACAATGGAATAAGTATTATGCTTTTAAATACATTGAAAACTTGTATTTTAAATTTATTCTATGGTTCATTAAGTAAAGTAGAGAAGAAAAGATGTATAAATTATTTTATTTCATATGGTGAAGTAATAGAATCATGCAGCAATGAGGGCAGTTTAAAATATTTTAGTACTGATTTTATTAACTCCATAATAAATAAAGATTCAAATTATTTATATCAACTTGGTGAAAGCATTTATAAAAAAACTAATATAAAAAGATTAGTTTTAAATACAATAAATAAAGTACTTTGAAGTATGGAGTAAATTTATGAGAGAAAATTATGAGAATTTATATAGTGATAATTTAGGTGATATTGGAATAGAGACAACTTCATTTGATAGTTGTTTAAGAAAATATATGAATAGTATACCTAAATTAATACATTATTGTTGGTTTGGAAGAGAAGAAAAACCTCTAATAGTTAAAAAATGCATAGAGTCATGGAAAAACATTTTAGTTGATTATGAAATAAAAGAGTGGAATGAAGATAATTTTGATATAAATATAAATGAATTTGTGAGACAAGCTTATGAAAGTGGTAAATATGCATTTGTTAGTGATTATGTTAGGGTATATGCTCTTTATAATTATGGGGGGATATACCTAGATACAGATGTAGAGGTGTTTAAGCGGTTTGATGATTTGTTAAGTAATGAATCTTTTTGGGGGTTTGAGGAAAAAAATTTTATAGCGACTAGCACAATAGGAGCAAGAAAAAATAATGAATTAATAGGAAAATTTTTAGATAGTTATAATGAAAAGAGTTTTGTTAAACTTGATGGATCAATAGATACTTTAACTAATGTGGCCATAGTAAGTGATATGGTTAAAAAGATGGGAGTTAATTTAAATGGAGAATTTCAAAAAATTAAAGGGATTGGAACATTTTATCCACAAGAGTATTTTTCACCATATGACTATATAAATTGCTATAGTAAACAAAATGAAAATACTTATGCTATTCATCATTTTTATAAAAGTTGGTTGCCTTTTTCAACAAGAGTAAAGTGTAGTTTAAAAAGGGTCCTATCATTTATTATTGGTGGGAATAGAGTAGCTGAAATTAGAGAAAAAATTAATAATAGTATTAAAGAGGGGAATAAATCATGAGAGAAATATTAATAGCTTCTTTTGATATGGAAGTTGGAGGCGTTGAAAGAAGTTTAATAAATTTATTAGATAATTTTGATTATGAGAATAATCAAGTTGATTTATTTCTTTATAGACAACAAGGTGACTTTATGAAGTTTCTAAATAGTAGGTGCAATTTATTAAATGAAATAGATGAATATTCTACATTTAGAAAATCAATTAAACAAATATTTTTAGAAGGTAAGTGTTTAATAGCTATATCTAGAATTTTAGCAAATATAAATGCAAATATTATAGGGAAAATTAATAGTATCGATGAAGTTGGATATTATCAAATGCAGCTTATGTGGAAATATTCTATGCTATTATTACCTAAAATAGATAAAGAATATGATGTAGCAATAAGTTATTTATGGCCACATTATTTTATAGCTAATAAGGTGAAGGCAAAGAAAAAAATAGCTTGGATACATACTGATTATTCTAAAATAGAAACAGACATAAAAGAAGATTTAAAAGTATGGAATAAATTTAACTATATAATTTCAGTATCAGAAGAGTGCAAAAATTCTTTTGAAAAAAAATATCCTAGTTTAAAAGATAAAGTAAAAGTAATGGAGAATATAACGTCACCAGAATTCGTTAGAAAAATGGCTGATGAATATATAGAAGAAAAATTTGAAGGAGATAAGTTTAATATAGTTTCTGTAGGAAGACTATGTTATGCAAAAGGAATAGATAATGCAGTTAGATCTTTGAAATCATTACATGACAAAGGATTAAAAAACATTAAATGGTATGTTGTTGGTTATGGAGGAGATGAGGAATTAATTAAAGGTTTAATAAAAGAACATAATCTTGAGGATAGCTTTATTTTATTAGGGAAAAAGACAAATCCATATCCATATATGAAAGCTTGTGACTTATATGTTCAGCCTTCTAGATATGAAGGAAAAGCGGTAACAGTAACAGAAGCTCAAATACTTGGTAAACCAGTAATGATAACAAATTATACAACTGCTAAAAGTCAAGTTAAAGATAAAGTAAATGGATATATATCAGAGTTAAATGTAGAAGGGATAGCTTATGGTATTGAAGAGTTAATCAAAAAGAATGAATCAAGATTGAGTTTAAGTAATAATTGTAAAAAATCAAATTTTAATAACTCAAATGAGTTAGACAAGTTATATGAGTTATTTAATTAAGATGTTTATATTTAAGATATAGTTTATATCAATTTATGGAGAATTACTAATGAATATTAAAGTATCAGTTATTATTCCAGTTTATAATTGTGAGAAATATATTAGAGAGTGTATAGAGAGTTTAATTAATCAGAATTTAAAAGAATGTGAATTTATATTTATTAATGACGGCTCTACAGATAAAAGTGAAGAAATAATTAAAGAATATTTATACGGTGATGAAAGAATAAGTTTAATAAATCAAAAAAATAGTGGGGTAAGTGTAGCAAGAAATATCGGAATTAAAAAGGCAGTTGGTGAATATATAGGTTTTGTTGATGCGGATGATTATGTGGAAAATAATTATTTTGAAAGACTATATAATGAGGCTAAAGATGATAATTGCCATATAGTTATATGTGGGTGGAAAAATGTTTTTAAAGATAATGAAACTGTATTTAGCTTACCTTTTGAAAAGAATAAAGTTTTTAATAAAGCAGATATTGAAAAAAACATATATCCATTTCTGATTAAGGAAGATAGTTTAAATTCAGTATGTAATAAGATTTATAAAAGAGATGTATTAAGTAAAAATAATATTGAATTTCCGGTGGGACTAGATCTAGGTGAAGATGGATTATTTAATATTAAGGCATTTACTCAAGTTAATAGATGTAAATTTATTGATTATGAAGGATATTATTACAGATATGTAGAGGGTAGTGCGACAAGAAATGTGATAAATAAGGATTATTTTAAACGAGCAATAAATGTTTTTAATAGAAATATAGAAGAATATGAAAAATGGCCGATGGATATAGAAGAAATAGATAGATTAAAATCATTAAAGCTTATAAATACAGCTATTAGCTTAACATATGTCTATTTTGTTCCAAATAAAAATAATACATTAAAAGATAGATATAAATATGTAGAAGCCATGATAAATAATAGCAATTTAAATTTGGTAATTAATAAATATTACGAAGAGATAGGTAATAATAGAGGATGGTATGAAAAAGCTATTATTAATAGCATTAGGAGTAAAAATACTTTAGCTATATGGATGCTAACTTCATATAGTAGATTTAGAAATAGATAATGGAGGGTTAGTATGAGAGTAATGATGTTTGCACATAATGGAAGTTTAAATAGAGGATGTGAGGCTATAGTAAGATCAAGCAGCAGAATAATTAAAGATACTATTCCTAATTCATATATAGAGTTAGCCTCTTGGAGACCAGAGACAGATAAAATAATAAAAGATGTTGATAATTTTATTAATGCATTACCAAGAGAGATTAATCCATCTTTTACTGAAAAGTTAAAGATTTTTTTAGAATTGAAGCTAAATGGAACAGATAAATATGCACAAACTCAGATTCATAAAGCAACTGTAGATAAAATTAAAGATATAGATGTATGTTTGTCTATAGGTGGAGATAATTATTGTTATGGCGAGCAAGATTGGTTATATGCAATAGATAAAAATGTTAAGAAAAAAGGTAAAAAGTTAGTACTTTGGGCATGTTCTATTGGGGATGAGGATATGTCAGATAGAAAACTAGAAGATTTAAAGTGCTTTGATTTGATTTTAGCAAGAGAATCATTAACCTATGATGTTCTTAAGTCAAGAGGATTAAATAATGTAAGACTTGTAGCAGATCCTGCATTTACAATGGAAAAAGATGAACTACCTTTACCTAAAGGATGGAAGAAAGATGATACTATAGGTATAAATCTCAGTCCTTTAATGTTAGAGAGAAATCCTAATGCTATGGAAGCTACTATTGAATTAATTAAATATATATTGAAGTACACAAAATCGGTAATAGCACTAACTCCACATGTTATAGATAAAGGAAATGATGATTCGGAAGTACTTAATGAGATATATGAAAAATTCAAAAGTACTAAAAGGGTAATTTTATTACCTAATAATTTAACTGCTACTCAATATAAAGGATATATTGCAAGAATGAGATTTTTTATAGGGGCTAGAACTCATGCTACTATAGCTGCTTATTCAAATCATGTTCCAACAATGGTTTTAGGATATAGTATAAAATCTAGAGGTATAGCTAAAGACTTATTTGGTGAAGAAAAGCTAGTATTAGGAATTAAAGAAATATCAGATGTGGATAAATTAATATTAGGATTTAATCAGCTATTAAAAGAAGAAAAAGAAATAAGAGAAACTTTAGAGCATAAAATACCAGAAATACAAAGAATGTCATATAAGAGTGCTGAGTATTTAAAAGAAATAATAGCATAATAGAGGTCATTATGAAAAAGGATATTTTATTTATTATTCCAAGTTTAAATATTGGTGGTGGAGAAAAAAGTTTAGTTAATTTGTTACAACAAATAGATTATGAAAATTATAATGTAGATTTATTTCTTATTAATAAAAAAGGAGTATTTTTAGATTTCTTACCGAAAGAAGTAAATATATTAGATACTCCTAGAAATTTAGAAATATTTAATCAATCATTACAGAAGTCAATACTTAAATTTTTAATTAACGGGAAATTAAGATTAGCATTTGATAGGATAATATTTTTTATAGGGAATAGAAAAAATATAAGTGTTGCGAAAAGAGAACAATATACATGGAAATATATGAAGAGTGCTATTGGAATAATAGATAAGAATTATGATGTAGCTATTGGATATCTTGAAAAGACATCAAATTATATATGTGCTGATTGTATAAAAGCTAATAAAAAAGTAGCTTGGATACATACAGATTACAATAAGCTAAAAGCAGATAAAGTATTTGATGAAAAATACTTCTCTAAGTTTGATTATGTAGTAACTGTCTCAGATCAATGTAAAGATATACTATCAATTAAATTTGTAGATTATAAAGATAAAATAAGGGTTATTGAAAATATAGTTTCAAGCAGGATAATAAATAAATTATCAAAAGAAAATATATCATTACCAATCTCAAGGAATGAAAAAGTTATAGTTTCTGTAGGTAGACTAAGCTATGAAAAAGGATTTGATATTGCTGTACAGGCTTGCAAAATATTAAAGAGTAAAGGTCTTAAGATAAAATGGATTTTAGTTGGCGATGGACAGGAAAGAAATTCATTAGAAGAAATGATATATGAAAATGGATTAAAAGACGAGTTTTTATTAGTAGGTTCTACTCCGAATCCATATAAATATTTAGCAAAAGCTGATATTTATGTTCAACCATCAAGATATGAAGGGAAATCTATAGCAATTGATGAAGCAAAAATATTATACAAACCTATAGTTGCAACAAATTTTAGTACTATAAAGGATCAGTTAACTAATAATATTAATGGAATAATAACTGAAATGAATAGTAATGCTTTAAGTAATGGAATTGAAAGTTTAATTATTAATGATAATTTGTATACAAGTATAGTTAGTAATTTAAAGAACACGGTAGTAAGTAAAGAAAAAGAAATATATAAATTGTATGAGCTTATAGAGAATTAATGAGGAAAAATTTATGAAGAGAATTTTATTTGTAATGAATAATTTAAATTGCGGAGGAGCAGAAAAGGCGCTGATTTCATTATTAGAAACTATTGATTATTCACAATATAGTGTTGATTTACTTCTATTTAAAAAAGAAGGATTGTTTCTATCAAAGGTTCCTAAGGAAGTTAATATACTTGATGAACCAGAGAATTATAAATATTTTGATATGTCTACTAAAAAGGCTGTATATGAGCTTTTAAAGAAGCGTGATTTCAAGAATGCTATTGCTAGGTTATTATCTGTATATATTTTTAAAACTGAGAAAATAAAATCAGTTATGGAACAGAGAGTATGGAAGTATTTATCGATATCTTTAAAGGAAATAGATACAGAGTACGATGTAGCAATAGGTTACTTAGAAAAAAATCCAGTATATTTTTGTGTGGATAAGGTAAATGCAAGACAAAAAATAGGCTGGATTCATAATGATTATGAAAAGTTAGAAATGAATAAGTATATTGATAATAAATACTTTAATAAATTAGATTATGTATTTACTGTTTCAGATGAATGTTTAAATGTATTAAAACGTACATTTCCACAGTATACTGATAAATTTAAGTTAATGCATAATATAATTTCACAAAATACTATAAAGAAATTATCGTTAGAAAAAATAAGCGATCTAAGCTTTAGTAATAAGAATATAAATATAGTATCTGTTGGGAGATTAAATTATCAAAAAGGCTTTGAGCTTGCTATAGAAGCGTGTGCTACTTTAAAAGAAAGAGGTTATAAGATAAGGTGGAATATATTAGGTGATGGAGAAGAACGTAGTAAGCTAGAATGTCTAATAAAAAAATTAAAACTAGAAAATGAATTTAAATTACTAGGAATTAAAGAAAATCCATATCCATATATAGCAAATTCAGATATATATGTACAACCATCTAGATTTGAAGGCAAGTCAATAGCTATAGATGAAGCTAAAATATTAAATAAGCCTATAGTTGTAACTAATTTTTCTACATCAAAAGATCAAATAGTAAATGGATTTAATGGCCTAATATGTGATATGAATAGTAAAGCATTAGCTAAAGAAATAGAGAGACTAATAAATGATAAAAATTTGAAAGATAAGTTAATTAATAATTTATCCAAAGAAAGCTTAGGAAATGAATATGAGATTAGATGTTTATATGATGTAATAGGAGTTTAATTATATTTATGATAAAAAGAATATTTAGTTTTATACGAGCTAGAGTAAGAAAGCGTATATTAGAAGAGATATGGTTAGAAGATTATGTTAAAAGAGGAATGAAAATTGGAGAAAATTGTTCGATACAACCCAGATGTATATTCGATTACTCACATTGTAACTTAATTACTATTGGAGATAATGTTACTATTGCCCCTCAAGCATATTTATTAGCCCATGATGCTTCAACAAAGCGTGATTTAGGATATACAAAAGTAGGACAAGTTATTATTGAGGATAATGTGTTTGTAGGAGCTAGAGCTTTAATAATGCCAGGTGTAACAGTAGGGAAAAACTCAATTGTAGCTGCTGACTCAGTAGTAACTAAAGACGTGCCACCAAATTCTATAGTAGCAGGAAATCCAGCAAGAGTAATAGAAACTAAGATTAAATATATAGAAAAAAATAGAGAGTTGTTAGAATTACTTCCTAAATTTTCCTGGGATTATTCAAATGGATCGGGCAAGCTAACTGAAGATATGAAAATAGAGATGAAGGAAAAACTGAAGGATTCAATGGGGTATATGGTTTAGAAGAAGGGAAAAAATATGATATATATTACTATGATAATTTTATTAATTGTATTAACAATTGTACTAAGTGATATAGTTCCTTTATTAAAAACATGGGTATCGAGGGTACATATTGGAAGATATGAAAATGAAGAAATTTGGATTCAAGCTATAGTTAATAAAAGTATTAAGTGGTTGAATAACACTCCAAAGATAAAGGTAACAGATAATACTAGACTTACAATTATAGAAAGAATTAAGGGGAATTACAGTAAAAATGCAATACAGCATTGGCAACAAGCAGCGTTATTATTAGGATTAAATGATTATCTTAAAGTTAAAAGTGATAATAATATAAAAATAGAAATAAATAAATTTTTAAAGTCAAATTTTAATAAGGACGGTAGTTGGAAAGAGAAGCTTAAATTTATTGATTGTGCAATATTATCATATGCTGTTATGAATTATGATAAAGTGGACAAGTATAAGGTATCTTATGATGAAACTTATAGTTTAATTAGAGAATTAATCGGATCTGATGAAACTGTAAAGTATAGAAAAAGCATGGAAGATTACAGATATGTAGATACTATTGGTTTTATATGTCCGTTTTTAATAAAGTATGGAGTAAGGTTTAATTATGAAGAGGCTATTGAATTAGCTATTAATCAAATTAAAGACTATTATAAATATGGATTTGATAATGAAAATATAATACCATTCCACGCTTATGATATAAAGAATAAATATAAGTTAGGACTATGTGGATGGGGCAGAGGATTAGGATGGTTTGCCATAGGAGTAATAGATTCGTGGAGAGAGCTACCTGAAAATAATAAGTATAAGAAAGAGATTGAAGAGATAGTAGTTACTTTTTCAAAATCTATACTAAAACTTCAATTAAATAATGGGGCATGGGGATGGACTGTTACTAGAAAGGAAACAAGAATTGATTCATCTACCACAGCAACATTAGCATATTTTCTAACTTATGCTTCCATAATTAAAGATATAGAAAAAGAGTGCAAGTTAGCTTGTGATAAGGCTATTAAGTATCTTATGTCCGTGACAAGAAGAGATGGCACCATTGATTTTTCACAGGGGGATACGAAGGATATAGGGGTGTATTCAATGTTATTTGATAAACTTCCATTTACACAAGGTTTCGCATTAAGAGCAATAGTTAAAGCAAGTAAAGAGGTGAATAAAAGTGAAATTGAATACAGCATCTAGAACAGTAAATTCAATAAGAAACATATTGACTGGATTCTTAGGACAATTTATTCAAACTATATTAGGGTTTATAAGTAGAACTGTATTTATTAAGTTTTTAGCAGCTGAGTATTTAGGGATAAGTGGATTATTTACTAATATTTTATCTATATTATCATTAGCGGAATTAGGAGTCGGAAGTGCAATTATATATGCATTATATAAGCCTTTGGCAGAAAGAAATGAAAAAGAATTAACAGTTTTAATGAGATTCTATTCAAAGACATATAGGATTATAGGTATAATTATTGGAATAATTGGATTAGCTCTTATGCCATTTTTAAATATAATTATCAAAAATACTCCTAATATAAATGAAAATATACAGGTGTTATATTTATTCTATTTGTTTAATACTGTAATAACTTATTTTTACTCATATAAGACATCAATAATCATAGCAGATCAAAAAAATTACATTTCATCAATAGTAAGTTATTTAATTAGCATAGTTCAAACCATTTTACAAATATTTGTTTTAGTTATAACAAGAAATTTTATGGTATATTTATCAGTTCAAGCAGTATGTTCTATAATATATAATTTAATCATCTCTAAAATAGCCGACAAAATGTATCCTTTCTTAAAAAGTAAAACCAAAGATAAGTTAGATAAAAAAAATAAAGCAAGCTTAATAAAAAATATTAAATCATTAATGATTGTTAAGTTAAGTGGAGTACTTGTAAATAATACAGATAATATGATAATTACATATTTTTCAGGATTAACATCTGTAGGAATGTATTCAAACTATACATTGTTAACTGGAATTATAAATACTGTATTAAGTCAAATATTTGGGGGAATTACTGCAAGTGTTGGGAACCTAAATGCAAAAGAAAGTAAGGAAAGACAAAGAGAGTTTTTTGATATCATGAATTTTGCAAACTTTTGGTTATTTGGTTTTTCGAGTATTTGTATAATACTGCTGATTAATGATGTTATAAGAGTATGGCTGAGTGATGAATATGTGTTACCTATAAATATAGCCATTATAGTAGCAGTAAATTTTTATATGGTTGGAATGCAAAATGCTGTATGGACATTTAAAAATACAATGGGATTATTTGGATATGGAAGATACTTATTGTTAGTTACTGCTACTATTAACTTAATATTATCAATAGTTTTAGGTAATTTATTAGGTCTATTTGGAATATTATTGGCTACTGCAATAGCAAGAATTTTAACTAATACTTGGTATGATCCTTATGCTGTATTTAAGTATGGACTAGGTTTAAAAGCTAGTAAATATTTTATTAAATATATAAGGTATTTATTAATAATTATTTTATCGTTATTAATATCATATTATTTAAGTAGATTTATATATGTTGACTCTACAGTTAAATTAATCTTAAAGATTATTATTTGTGCAGTTACATCAAACCTGGTGTTTTTAGTTTGTTTATTTAAAACTAGAGAATTTAATTATTTTAAAACAATAATATTTAGTTTTTATAATAAAACATTATTAAAGGTAAAAGAAAGTATTTTTATATAAAAGATTAAAAGAATTAATTGAGGTTAATATGGTAAAAAGAATAATAATAATATTGAGTGTAATTCTAATTATTATTACGTCAATACTAGGAGTTAGAACAATAAAAAAAATAAAGATGAAAAATGAAGTAGAAAAATCTAGTACCGTTTTTAATGAACAAAATGAAATATATATAACTAAAGATGATGAAAATGGAGCTATTGAGTATAGGTCTGATACAATGACCATAAATATTAATCCTATAAAGAAGACTAATCCTAACATAGAAATGTGGGAAATATTAATAAAGGTAAATGATGGATCTCAGATAAAATCAGCTTTTGCAGGTGATGAATTTAATTTGAAAAACAGAGAAACTACTTCTTTTATGGCTATGAATAATAATGCTGTACTTGCTATTAATGGAGCTGCATATGGATTTAATAAGAGTAGCTACGTTATTCGTGATGGTATTGTTTATAGGGATACAAGGCTTGATTGTGATCCTCTTGTTATACAGGAAGATGGTGATTTTAGAATATATGATGATCAATTTACAGGTGAAGAATTAGTTGCAAAAGGGGCTATGCATACTTATGATTTTGGACCTGATCTTATTAGGAAAGGTGAAATCGTTGATTATGGTGATACTTGGTATAAGAATGATTTATCGCCAAGGACAGCTATTGGGCAATGTGGCCCGCTTGAATATGTTATTCTAGTAGTTGATGGTAGAAGTGATGAATCTATTGGAATGAGTCTTTATGATGTTGCTACTGAGCTTAAGAGTAGGGGATGCTATTGGGGATATAATTTAGATGGTGGAGGCTCTACTACATTATATTTTAATGGTGAGGTATTAAACAATCCTTGTGATTGGTATGGGGAAAGGCCTATATCAGACATATTATATTTTGTAGATTAAAATTTTATAAATTGATAAAAGGGTATAAACATTGCAACAATATGCAGTGTTTTTTTATTTACTATTTTTTATTATTATCACAATATATATCCTTAGAAATCATTGAAGGAGATAAACCACATAGTTCATCATCTTTATCACTTTCATCATTCTTTAATAAGTCTTCTTTACTAAGCTCTGCCAAGTTATATGAATGGGTATAAGCATCTTGATCTTTGTATTTAAAATAAGCCCAATTATCATAAAAGTTAATTACTTCAATTATGTTGTCTTTAATTAATATACCTAATAGGTTAGATAATATTTTAGGTTTATCCATAACAAGTGCAAATGTTGTTGTGACTTTGTATAGAGACATAATGGTTTCCTCCTTAGCATTTTTTATATTTATCAAAGATGATTTTTTAATACATAATATGAGGAAGTGTTATCTAGTGTTACTGGAGTAATTAGTGAATATAATATTCAATGGTAATAGTATAAATGCTATTATAATGAAAAATAGACACGGTGAAATAGGAATTTAATCAAGAATTAAAAGTGATTAATATTTCGTATTGAAATAGTGTAATAACTTTTGACTTTTTAGTCAAAATACAGAGAATTAGAGATAATAATGAATCAATTTGATGAAGAAAACATAATAATTATACAAGAAAATGGTGGTATAATATGGTAAAAGACTGTATTTAAGGGGGGGAATGGCCATATTATGAATAATACAGAAAGTCAGTTGATAGAGTTATTATCAAGGGCAATAAGAAAAGATAACAATATCAAGATATATGATAATGTAAATTGGGATAATTTTATAAATATTGCTACTGATCATAATATCGAAGGAGTTATTTATTCAATTATAAATAATAACAAGGATAAATTAAATATAAGTGATGAATTATTAGAAAGAATGAAAGCCTTTGCTTTTTACACAGGAATAGCTCAGGTTAGAAAAATTGCTTATTTAGATATAGTATTTAAAGAGTTTAATGATAATAATATACCAGTTATAGCATTAAAGGGGTTAGTGGTTAGAGAATTATATCCTGAGCCAGACCAAAGAAGTATGTGTGATGCAGATGTATTAGTAAATGAGAAGGATATACCAAGAATAACAGAAGTTCTTAAAAATATAGGATATGATTTAGAAAGTGAGGATGAACATTTTCACCTGAAATTTAGACATAGGCTTTATCCAATGATAGAGGTACATTGGAGCTTAATTGAAGGAAAAGAATTAGATGAGTTTTTATGGAAAAATACAATAAAAACAAAAATTATAAATACTGAAATTACAACTTTAGGTTATGAGGATTTTGCATTGCATCTATGTCATCACATGGTGCATCATATGATAGGTATGGGATTTGGTTTAAGACAAATAGCAGACTTAGTATTATTTACAGAAGCATATAGATATAAGATAGATTGGACAAGTTTTAGGAATAAAGCTAAGGAACAAGAAATTGAAAGATTTACTTTAATAATATTTGCATTATGTAGAAATTTATTTAATATGGAAATTCCAGAAGAGGTACTTGATAGAGATATAATATATAGTCCAAATTTAGAGTTGCTAATAGAGGATATTATAGTAGGTGGAGTATTTGGAACAAGTGATAAAACAAAGACTATAGGAAATTCTATAAGCATAAATATGAATCAAAATGATGACAATCCTTTCATTAGTATGATGAAAAAATTAATTATAGTATTAAATCCAGCTGATGAAACATTAGAAGGAAAATATAGTTATGCAAAAAAAATAAAAATATTAAAGCCTATAGCAGGTATTCAACAAATTTACCATGGTAGATTCAATGAGGATTACAGTTTAATTGAAAATATCAGGATACTTTATAGAGGAATCAAGATATCTAAAGATAGAAATAATCTAATAAGGTGGTTAGAGATATAAAATTTAATGGATAATAATTTAAAGAATGTGCTACGTAGATTTAATTTCTGCATAGTTTTCTGGTTATATAGATAGTTTAATTAGATATTAAATTATTTAATAAAAAACATTAAAAAAATATTTCTCGAAATAAAAAATAGACAGAAAAATAAGAGTTTATTAAAAAAGTTGTATTAATTTGATTTATAGAAAGTTTAAGGATTAACTAGAAGTTATGGTATAATATGTAAATAAGGTGCCGGTTTTAAAATATATATTTATATAAATATAAATAAGAATATATATTTTAAAGGATAAGTTTATAAAAAATATTAGATTACTTAGATAAAATATTAAATTAGAAACTTATAGAGAAAAACGGAGGTAAGCAATGCAAATACTCAAAGAAATGCCAGAGAGAATACCGATGGATGGAACTTTTGAATTAACTGTTAGATGTAATTTAAAATGCAAAATGTGCTTATTCAGACATGATGATTCTGAAAATGAAGAAATAATTAAGAATGAACGTACTGCAGAAGAGTGGATTGATATGGCAAGACAAGTTGCAGAAGCAGGAACATTCAATCTTTTAATAACAGGTGGGGAGCCGATGTTAAGAAAAGACTTCTGTGAAATATACGAAGGCATATATAAACAAGGATTTATGCTTACATTATATACAAATGCAACTTTGGTTACGCCAAAGATTATGGAAACACTAAGAAGATATCCGCCACACAGGATTGGAGTAACTATATATGGAGCATCAGAAGAAACATATGAAGAGGTATGTGGAAACGGAAAGGCTTTTAATAGAGCAATAGAAGGAATGAAACTTTTAAGTACATTACCGTCAATTCTTGAATTTAGGACAACTATAATTAAAGATAATTATGATGAAGTTGATGCAATAGAGGATTTAGTTCATAGAGAATTTGGAGAAGATAAAACACTTACTCAAACAAGAATGGTTAATAAAGCTGTAAGAGGTGCATGTGCAGATGTAGACTCTTGTAGATTATTACCAGAAGATAATGTGAGAATATTTTTAAGACGTGGATTCAATAAGCTTGAAAATCTTGTAGGAAAAGATAGATTTGATATAAAAAAAGCAAAGTTAGAAATTACTGAAGGTGACTCTCAGCATTCATCAAAAGAAATTATATCATTATTTGGATGTGATGCTGGTATGAAATCTTACGCAATATCATGGGATGGAAAATTGATTGGGTGTCAAATGTTGGGAAAATTCTTTACTCAACCATTTATAAATACATTTAGGAAATCTTGGGAAGAATATCCCGAAAGAACAGAGGTAATAAAGTTAAATGATAAATGTGTAAGTTGCAAAAATTCAAATTTATGTTTATGTTGTTATGCTACTAGGTATGCAGAAACAGGAGATTTAGGTGGCTGTCCAAAATATGCATGTGATGATGTGAAAGAATTATTAAAATTTTTATAGGTATGAAGGAGGAGTCTATATGAATAAATATATAAGTCCTGAGATTGAATTTAAAAAAATTAATATAAGAGAAAACATAGCAAACACTTGTTGGGGATATCATAGCTCTTCAAAAGAATTATTTTATGATTATAAAGGGAAAGGATATATTGGATTTTATATAACAGGATCAAGTTGTGAATTTGGTACAGGGAAAATAAGTGTTAAATACTATAATGTTCCTGAAGATGAACAAACTAAGGCATATAATGAGTTTTATAATGCAGTAATCGAAAGTGGTGGTGACTCAGGAAATCCATTTAAAGGTGAAGGTTCAGTTATATTACCAGATCCAGATCCTTCATGGAGTTAATATGAGATGAATACTTCAGATAAATTAAAGATAGGAAAGTGGATTTTAAAATATAAGTATTCTTATGAAAAGTTTAATTTTATGGATTTTCCTTGGAAGATAGATGGATTTAGGTATGAAATAAATGAGGGAGATTATATTAACTTTATCCATGATATAGAAGATTCTAATATTAATTATGATTTCATTTATATTCCTGAAAATAAAGTTTATGCAGAGCATAATGGGTTTCAACAACACATCATTTATGAGGATAAACATAAAAATTTAACTTGGACTCTTAGAAAGAGTAGCAATAAAGAGAATATACTAGTTTATAAGATAAACAACAAATGGGATAAATGGGATTTAATCTACGATGCAACTAAAACAAATGGTAAATATGCTTTTGAATATTTGCATCAAATCTTTTCTTATTCGGTACTTAATTATGGAGGAATTGTCCTCCATGGAGTACTGATGGAGCATGAGGGAAAAGGTATTATAATATCGGCACCTTCAGGTACTGGTAAGACTACTCATGCTAGGATGTGGAGAGATAGTGAGAATGCTTTAATTATTAATGGTGATAGAGCACTTTGTGGAAAAGATGATGATAGTGGAAAGTGGACTGGCTATGGTATGCCTTGGTGTGGTACTTCAGGGGAGTATATCAATAGAAAAGTACCTATCTCAGCTATTGTAGTATTAGAACGTGATGATGAGAATAGTATTGAAAAGTTAGAAATACTAGATGGTTTTATACATATGCTACCTAATGTTACAGCTCCAACTTGGGAAGAAAAGTTAATGAACAATGCAGTAGATATGTTACAGGATATGGTTGAAAGTATACCAGTATATAAGCTAAAGTGTCGTCCAGATTTAGATGCTGTTAAAGTATTAAAGGCTGAAATTGATAAGTTATAGTTTATATAGTCAAGTGATTTGGAAGAGATATGAGGGGGGAACGGATATGAGGAGAAAAGATGGGTATATATTAAGGACAATAGCAGGTTCTAATGTATTGGTGCCAATTGGTAATGAGATTGCTAATTTTAATGGGGTTATATCTTTAAATGATTCTGCAAAATTTTTATGGGAAAATCTTAAGGAAGACATAACAACAGAAGAGTTAACAGATAATTTAATTAAGGAATATGAAATAGATAGAGAATTAGCGGATAAAGATGTCAATGAATTTATAAAAATATTATCTGAAAATAAAATGTTAGTATAGAGTATGGTGGAAGGTATGAGTAATAATATTGAAAAGGTATCTACTCATGACTTATTTCCCATTATAGAAGAATTGCTTGCTTGTAATAAGCAGGCAATTTTCACTATATCGGGATATAGTATGCTTCCTTTTATGGGGAGTCAGAGGGATCAGGTGCTTTTGGGTAAAAGGGATTTTGAAGGGTTAAAAAGAGGCGAAATTATATTATTTAAATTAGATTGTGGTAAGTATATTTTACATAGAATTTATAAGGTAACTGATGAAGGATACCTTACTATGGGAGATGGAAATTTACATTATGATGGAATCATAAGATCAGATCAAGTAATTGGTGTAGTTGAAAAGATTTATCGCAAAAATAAGGAGATAGATTGTAAAAGTCTATGGTTTAGGATTGCATCAAAAATATGGATGAGCCTCCTTCCTATCAGAAAATATATATTGAAACTGTATCATTTTATGCATTTCTGCAAAAAGAAAATTAAGACAGTTTTTGTTAAGGATAAGGGGGTAAGGTCATAATGGAGTTTATTAAAAAGGTAATAAAAAAAATAAAAGATGGAACTATTAAAGAGATGTATCATGAAGCTAAGTGGATTTATAGTTATATTAGAAATTATAAAATGGTAGTTATATTTTATATTGTTTTAGGTATAGTAGGGACTTTTATGAGTCTTGCTGGTAGCATAGCTTCAAAGTATTTAATTGATGCTGTTACTGGATATGATTCTGGAAGAATTGGTTTGATTATCTCTGTAATAATATCTATGGGATTAGGAAATGTAGCTATAAGTGCAGTTTTAAGTAGAATATCAACTAAGATTAATGTTAAGGTTGGAAATGAAATTAGGGCTGATATTTACGATAAGATAATAAATACTGATTGGGAATCTATGTCTTCTTATAGAAGTGGTGATTTATTGAATAGGTTAAGTGGAGATACTTCAACAGTTGCAGGAAGTGTTATTGGATGGATTCCAAGTCTTATTACAAAGTCGGTTCAGTTTGTAGCAATTCTTTCAGTAATTTTATATTATGATCCAACTATGGCAGTATTAGCCCTTATTAGTGCTCCAGTAACTTTATTAGTATCAAAGGTATTGATGAAGAGGATGAGAAAGTTTAATAAGGATATTAGGATTATAAGCAGTGAGATGATGTCATTTAATCAAGAGACATTTAGCAATTTACAATCTATAAAGGCATTTAATTTAGTAAATGTATTTTCAAATAGATTAAGGGATGTTCAAAAGAAATATACTGATGTTAATTTAGATTATAATAGGTTTTCTATATATACTTCTTCATTTATGTCTGTAGTTGGAATGGTTGTTTCTTACTCGTGCTTTGGATGGGGAGTTTATAGATTGTGGACAGGTCATATAACTTATGGGACAATGACTTTATTTTTACAATTATCAGGTTCGTTATCAGGAGCATTTTCAGCATTAATTGGACTTGTACCATCTGCTATAGCTGCAACTACTGCAGCAGGTAGAATTATGGAAATTGTTGAACTTCCTAGGGAGAATATGAAGGATGAAGATTTAGTTGATAGAATAGCTGTCACTTGTGATGATAGTGGACTAGCTGTTGAAATAGATAACCTTAATTTTAAATATGCTGATTCAGAGAAAGTTGTATTGGAAAATGCTAACATTATAGCGAATCCAGGAGAAATAGTTGCTTTAGTTGGACCATCTGGAGAAGGTAAAACGACGACTATGAGAATTTTATTGGGTCTATTAAATATAGATGAAGGAAGAAGTATTATTAAATCTAATGATGATTTAGAATGCGATATTTCTGCTAGTACTAGAAGATTAATGGCTTATGTTCCACAAGAAAAAACAATGTTTTCAGGAACTATCGCTGAGAATATGAGAATGGTTAAAGAAGATGCTAGTGATGGGGAAATAATTGAGGCGCTGACAGCTGCTTGTGCTTATGATTTTGTATCAAAGTTACCTGAAGGTATAAATAGTAAGATAGGTGAACGTGGTAATGGATTCTCAGAAGGTCAAAATCAAAGGCTTTCTATTGCAAGAGCTCTACTTAGAAATTCACCTATACTTTTATTAGATGAAGCTACTTCTGCTTTAGATGTTGCAACAGAAAGAAGAGTATTAAGAAATATTATGTCTTTGAATACAAATAAGACCTGTATAGTAACTACACATAGACCAAGTGTGCTTAATATGTGTGATAGGGTATATAAAATATCACAAACACAAGTAACAGAGGTAACGACAGAAGAAGTTGAACAAATGGTGGTAGATTTTTAGTGTAAAATAATAAATTATGACTAGATATTCGATGTGCTTATAAAATGATATAAGTGATATATAATAAAAGACAAGATACAAATAAATGTAACTTGTCTTTTAAATTAGAGAGCTTTGGACAAGAGAAGTCTATTTCTTATATCAAATATTTTTAAATATCTTCAGTAGAGATAAGCTATAATCTCACCAAAGGTAGCTGTCATCAATTTAGTAAGTCTATTATTTGCATAAAATAAATTATACAAATCTGTTCTTATGACTTAAAATCTTTTATTTTGTTTAGCATGTTCTTCTATTTTCTTTTCATCTGTATAACTATAAGCAGATGTTGGATTATTTACATTACTCATAGAAGTAGGAAATTTAATTCCGGCAGATGTTATAGTACCATCAGTTCTATTTTGTTTATTATTTGATTTTGCCAATAAAGGCACCTCCTTATTTTTAGCTTGACGATTAGCAATTATAATTGGAAATATGTCAATTGTTCTTTGTGATTTATCACTCTAAGAATTATTGTCTTGGATTTAAATCTAATTCATCATCTAAATAAGGTCCTTCAGTGTAATCAAACTCATTACAAGCTATGTTATTACATACTATAGGATCTTTTAATGGATTTGGTAGTGGTGTTTCACTTCCATCAGGAGCTTTACTAATTAATTCATGTTCTTCAGGTTTGTACCAAGTTCTTGCCCTTGGAAGATAATCACGGTTTTTATCATAAGATTTTTCTATTTCAGCATTTTCTTTTGTTATTTTAGAACTCATAAAAATCCCTCCTAACTGAAATTTTTAAATAAAATTTACATAAGATTCATTAATATTAATTAAATTAATATTAACTTTCCTATAAACTTAGTATTGCTAAGATATAAGATTTAATTCATGACAATTGGTGAAAATAAATATGTTATAATGTTAATCGAGGTGATTTTATGAGAATATTATTGGCGAGTGATCTTGATAAAACTTTGATATTTGATAATAAGATTTCAGAAGAGAATAAAGATGCCATTAGAAGATTTAAGGAAGCAGGAGGAGTTTTTGCTATTTCAACTGGAAGACCTTACAATGGTGTTGAAAAGGTTATAGAGGAATTGAGGGTTAATCCTGATTATTTAATTTTAAATAATGGGGCACTAATAATTACAGGAAATGAAGAAATAGTTCATAGAGAATTTATTCCTTTTAATGTAGTAAAAAGTATTTTTAATGATATGGATAATGATGAGGTTTTAATTTCTGTAGAGACTGGCTTTAGAACTTATCCAATAGATTTAAAGAGCAAAGGTGCTGAAGCTGCGTTTATATCTGATATAGATTCTACTTTTAAAAACTTAGAATTAATAGACAAGTTAGACCAAGTTTTTGAAGAGGATAAAGAAAAGATTGCTGCAATATCGTTATTCCTTCCAAGGGTTGATGTTAATGTAGTACAAGACGCTTGTGATTATGTAAATGATAATTATGGAAATTATGTTATTGCATATAGAAATACAAGATTTATAGATATTGTACCTGTTGGATGTTCAAAAGGCTCTGGAGTTAAGTGGATAAGTAAAGAAGAAAATATTGATATTAAAGATGTTTACGTTATAGGTGATTCATGGAATGATGATTCTATGTTTGAAATAACTGATAAATCTTTTACATTTACATATGCGGAAGAGGCGTTAAAGACTAGGACAAATTACATAGTTGAAACTGTTGCAGAGTGCATTGATAAATATATTTTATAATTTGTTAGAAAACCTTAATATATTAAACTGAATATCTAACAAATCTATATTTAAAATAAACAATAAAATACAAGGGATGAGGATAAAAATATGAGGAAGATGTTGGCAAGTGACCTAGATGGTACTCTTTTATTTAAGGGGAAAGTTTCTGATGAAAATAAAGAGGCATTAAAAAGGTTTAAAACTAATGGGGGGATTTTTTCTCTTTCAACAGGAAGAGCTTATAACGAAATAGAGACTGTTATTAAAGATATGGATATTAGACCAGATTACTTTATTTTAAATAATGGGGCATTAATCCTTGATGATAAGGCGGAGATAATTCATAAAAGTGACCTTGATTATAAAGTTACTAAAGAAATATTAGCTTATATAAAAAAGTATACTGATATGGTATCTATTCAAACAGGATTTAAATCCTATGCTATAGTTTCAAAGCTTACAAGATTAAAAATTAAAATTAGAATGATGATTAAAAATTTAGTTTATGGATTAAATCATAAGGATAAGAGAGTATATGTAAGAAATCTTGATGAGATAGAAGATGTTAAAAATCAAACTTTTACTTTAATGGCTGCTAATTTTAATAAGTACCCAGTAGAAGAAATTCAAAAAGTAGCTGATTATATAAACAATAATTATGGAGATTATGTAGAGTGTTATAGAAATACAATATTTTTGGACATAGTTCCAAAGGGATGTTCTAAAGGTCATGGAGTTAAGTGCGTAAGTGAAATTGTAGATTTGCATATGGATGATGTTTATACCATAGGTGATTCATGGAATGACGATTCAATGTTTCAAGTTACTAAAAACTCATTTACTTTTACTTATGCAGAAGAAGGCTTACAGAAAAAAACTACTCATGTAGTTGAAACTGTGGCTCAGTGTATAGACAAATATATTCTAGAATAATATATATAGATATAATAATTAATATGTTATTACTATAGATTAATAAAGTTTACTTATAGATATTGATGTCTAGTATTCCTATAATCCTTGTAATAGTAGAAACTTAATTTAATTATTATAAGAAATATAGGAAGCTTACGAAATATAAATAATATAAATTAATAAAATAGTAATTAGGTAGACAACTATCCTGAGCTACAGTAATTTATATATGGATGGTTAAACAATTTTGAAATAAGAAGGGGAGAATTATGATGTATCCAATTAGATTTGAAAATATATATTTTGAAAAAATTTGGGGTGGAAGAGACTTCGAGGACTTTAGAGATAACTTACCAGAAGGTGAAATCGGTGAAACATGGGATGTAAGTTGTCATGAAAATGGAACTGGAGTAGTTGCTAATGGAGAGCTAAAAGGTAAGACTTTCTTAGAAATAATAGATGATTTAGGACATGATTTAGTAGGGACAAAGGTAAGTACAGAAAAGTTCCCTTTATTAGTTAAGCTTATTAACTCAAAAGAAAAGCTTTCAGTTCAAGTTCATCCAGGAGATGAGTATGCAAAAGCTCACGAAAACTCTTTAGGAAAAACTGAAAGCTGGTATGTTGTTGATGCAAAGCCAGGTGCAAAATTAATAGTTGGTACAAAGAACTGTGATAAAGCTACTTTTGCAAAAGCTATTGAAGAAGGAAAGAGCGAAGACTACCTTAATATAATAGAAGTTAAAAAGGGTGATTTCTTCTTAATTAATAGTGGATTAGTACATGCTATCTGCGAGGGGCTAGTAATTGCAGAAATTCAACAAAATTCAGACATAACTTATAGAGTTTATGACTATGGAAGACCAAGAGAAATTCATGTAGAAAAATCATTAGATGTAATAGATTTTGATTTAGAAGCAATAAACCTTTCAAATAATGAAGTACAAGAGTTTAACGGATTTAAAAAGGTTGAATTCTGTGATAGTGAATACTTTGGAGTTGAAAAATTTGATATAGCTACTGAATGGAAAGATGAGAGTAATAAAGAGAAATTCTTTATTTTAACTTGTGTTGAAGGAGCTGGAGTAATTGGGGGAGAAAACTTCTCTGAAGAGATTAAGAAGGGTGATAGCTTCTTAATTCCAGCAAACTTAGGAAAATACACAGTAAAAGGTAAAATAGAAGTATTAAAGAGTTATCCAAACTAAACTATATGTAAAACTATGTAATTATAAATTTATAAAATATTGAAATAGAAAACCACAAGTATTTATTGCTTAAATACTTGTGGTTTGTTTCTTAATGGTTAAATTTATTGATTTTATAGATTAATAATTTTCTGTTATTCAACACGAGGTATTACTTGATCACCTAAAACAGGAGCTTCATCAGGAGTCTCAGGAAGAGCTGGATCTTCTGGGATCACTGGATCTTCTGGAGTTTCTGGTACATCTGGGTTTTCAGGAGTTTCCGGAATCTCTGGTTTTTCAGGTGTTTCTGGGACTACTGGTTTTTCAGGAATTTCAGGGGTCTCTGGTTTTTCAGGAGTTTCTGATGGTGGTACAACTGGTGGAGTAGGTATTTCAGAACCTTGGTTACCGTTGTTAGTACTTCCATTACCAGAACCATTATTTATGCTATTATCATAATCTTCTTCATATGTATTATCTGGAGTTACATAGTCTTCAGGAGTGTCAATTACTTCATCAATAACTTCTTCAGTTTCATTTTCATTATCTACCTCGATCTCATAAAGAGGTTCTTCTTCCTTTTCTACTACATAATCCTTAAGAGTGTTCTTTATAGGTGGTCTTTCTTTAATAGAAGATGACTCATTTCTATCCATACTAGCTTGTATTGCATCTATGGAAAATGTTAAAACTAATGCTACTACCAAGACTACAATTAATATGTTTTGAAATTTTTTTGAGTTTAAGTTCATAATCCATACCTTCCTTTACTATACTTATGCAAATATATAATTCTACATAATATGGTAAAATCCTCTTTGTATATTAAATAATAGGAGAATTAGGAAAGGTATTGTTCAAGGAAATAGGCAACACCGTCTTCATCATTATTTTTAGTAATGAAGTTAGCAATTTCTTTTATTTCATCGTAAGCATTTCCCATGGCTACTCCAGTACCACACATTTTTATCATATCTACATCATTAGGGGCATCACCAAAGGAAACTACATGATTTATGTCTATATTAAGTATGTTGCAAAGATTAGCTATAGCAAAACCTTTTCCACAATCTTTGTTTAAAAATTCAAATATTTTAGGCAACGAATGAATTGCGTTATAATTATCTATATATTGTGAAGGAACTAAAGGGATAATTTCATTTATCTTATCTTCATCAGCTACAAACATTATTTTAAATAAATTATCAAAATTAGCTAAGTCATCAGAAGTATTAACATAGTGAACTTTTAAGGGTAAGTCATTGTTATCGCCATTATCAAAATGATTATGTTTTTCAGAAGCAATAGAAAAATCATGACTAAAAGCTTCTATGGCAACATTAAATGATTTACCTAAATCAAATATTTCTTTACATATATTAATATCCATATAATTTGAATAAATAGGTGAAAAATCCTTTATGGAATATATAGAAGCACCATTGTTGCAAATTACAAAGTCATCATCTGAGAAAATACCTATATCATTTATATAATGAATTACTGCATTTAAAGGACGACCAGTTGAGATTACAATTCTAGCACCATTATCAGAAAATTTTTTTAAAATATCCTTTGTGTATTGAGAAACTGTATGGTCACTTCTAAGCAAAGTACCATCCATATCTATAGCTATTAGTTTAAACATTATATACCCCCATAAATTTAATAATACTTTTATTTTACAATATAATACTTTTAATAATTATCAATTTATGAAAAAGTGGTGTTAATAGATGAAATTACTTTATGAAAGAAATTGAGTATTCACATATGTTAATAAAGGTAAGTTAGTTCTATAAAATTATAGATTTTGAATTTGATTTTAGTTTGAAAATATATTTATAGAAAGTAAGATTATTATGAATAACTGTAAAATTCTTTAGGTTTGTAATATTAATAAAAACAGTATATAATGATTAAGTTATAATAAAAAATATCATAATTAAAATAGTAATATTTAATTATTTAATATGAAAAAGCTTCTCTGTTATAGTAGAAGATTTAAATTACAATTATAAAGTATAAAATTTTGATTGTCAGTTATGATAAATAATGTTTAATTAGGAAACACACTACTCATATACATTCGTAGGTGTAAGTTCGATTGACTAAATTAAAATTTAGAATCTCACTTAAGAAATTTTTATAAGAAATTTACATATATTTTAGGAGGATAAAACTTTGGCTGATTTTATTAATGAGATAAAAAAGAGAAGAACCTTTGCGATAATCTCTCACCCTGATGCTGGTAAAACTACATTAACTGAAAAGTTCCTATTATACGGAGGAGCTATAAGACTAGCTGGTTCTGTTAAGGCTAGAAAGGCATCAAGCCATGCTGTTTCTGACTGGATGGAAATAGAAAAGCAAAGAGGTATCTCTGTTACTTCTTCTGTTATGCAATTTAATTATTCTGGACATTGTATAAACATACTTGATACTCCAGGACACCAAGACTTCTCAGAGGATACTTATAGAACTCTTATGGCTGCTGACTCTGCTGTAATGGTAGTTGATGCTGCTAAAGGGGTTGAGGATCAAACAAGAAAGTTATTTCACGTTTGTTCTTTAAGAGAAATGCCAATATTCACTTTCATCAATAAGATGGATAGAGAGGCTCAAGATCCATTTCAATTATTAGAGGATATTGAATCAGAACTTGGAATTAAGACATACCCAATGAACTGGCCAATAGGTTCAGGTAAAGAATTTAAAGGTGTTTATGATAGACAAAATCAAAGAATCATAGCATTTAACGGTGGTAACCACGGTTCTACAGAAGTTGAAGCTATTGAAGGTTCTGTTGATGATGAAAAGTTCAGAGAAATATTAGGTTCAGCTCTTCATGATAAGCTAATGGAAGATATAGAGCTTCTTGATATAGCTGGAGATGATCTAGATATGGAAAAGGTTAGAGAAGGTGCTTTAACTCCTGTATTCTTTGGATCAGCTTTAACAAACTTTGGTGTTGAGCCATTCTTAGAGAACTTCTTAGAAATGACTACTTCACCACTTGCTAGAAACTCAAATATTGGAGTAATTGATCCGTTTGATGATAAATTCTCTGCTTTCGTATTTAAGATTCAAGCAAATATGAACAAGGCTCATAGAGATAGAATTGCTTTCATGAGAATTTGTTCTGGTAAATTTACAAAAGGTGAAGATGTATTCCATATGCAAGGCGGTAAGAAATTAAAGCTTGCTCAACCACAACAATTTATGGCTGAAAACAGAGAAATTGTTGAAGAAGCATATGCAGGAGATATTATCGGGGTATTCGATCCAGGTATATTCTCAATTGGAGATACATTATGTGCACCATCAAAGAAGTTTAAGTTTGATGGAATTCCAACATTTGCACCAGAACACTTTGCAAGAGTTAGACCTGTAGATACAATGAAGAGAAAACAATTCGTTAAAGGTGTTACTCAAATAGCTCAAGAAGGGGCTATCCAAGTATTCAGAGAAAACCACGTTGGTATGGAAGAAATAATAGTTGGAGTTGTAGGGGTACTACAATTTGAAGTTCTTGAATACAGACTTAAGAGCGAATACAACGTTGATATTAAGATGGAAAGACTTCCATTCAGATATGTTAGATGGATTGAAAATGAAGATATAGATATGGATAAATTAAACTTAACTTCTGATGCTAAGAGAGTTAAAGACTTTAAGGATAGAAACATATTAATATTCCAAAATGACTGGGGAATAAATTGGGCTCTAGACCACAATAAAGGACTTATACTTTCAGGTGTTGGAAAGAGTGATGATTAGTCGCTAAAGCGAGGAGAAAATGTAAGTCTAACGGCTTAGAGAAATATTCACTTCGTGAAGAGAAATTTTTGACTACGTCAAAGAGAAATATGTGGCTAAAGCCACGTATGAATATTCAGCTTCGCTGAAGTGAAAAGTGCCTGCGACAGGTGAAAGGTCACCTACGGTGAGGGGAAAAGATTGTCTTACGACAATAGGGAAAGACCTTCCTTGCGGAAAGGGGAAAAGTACCTGAGTCATGTGAAGGACTAGCTTCGCTGATATTAAAGGTCACCTACGGTGATGAGAAAAGATTGTCCGACGATAATGATAAAAAGCATAAATAGAAATGGAGCAAATTAATTTGCTCCATTTTTTATATATTTTATTATTTACTATCTATATCATCTCTATATTCTAAGATATCCCCAGGCTGACAATCCAAGGCTTTGCATAACGCTTCTAGTGTTGAAAATCTTACAGCTTTTGCTTTGCCATTTTTCAGTATAGAAAGGTTTGCCATGGTTATTCCAACTTTTTCAGAAAGTTCTGTTACACTCATTTTTCTTTTTGCCAACATGACATCAATATTAATTATAATTGCCATAAGTTATCACCTCATATCGTAAAATCATTTTCAGATTTTATATTTATGGCTTCTTGTAATAATCTTTGAAGAACAGCAGCGAATACTGAAATTACCATTGATGCAAAAATAGGTAACATTCCAATTATTATTGCACCAGGTGCATCATCCTTATCAGCAAGGATGTATACGAAAGGCATAAGCAACGTATATAATGCACTTATTGTGATTGCACAATATTTTATATTATTTAACGCTTTAACAGAACTTTGTGAGAAAGCTTTGCTCTTATCAATATAAGTTAAAAGTCTAAAAGCATTATATAATGCGATATAAAACGGTATTGCTGATACATATATACCTATTATAATTGGATACAGTATATATGCATATTGTGGATTTGATGGATTAGAAATTAACCAATATAATCCCAAAATACATAAAACTAGAACAGGACTACCAATAACGATAATAGCTAATTTTAAGAAGAGAGTACTTCCTTGTTTCATAAAATCACCTCATTTTTTAATTACAACTTATATAATAACAAAAAGTTTATTGATAATCAATAAACTTTTGTTGTAAAAAAATAAATTTGGTTTTATTTATAGGAAATGTGATTTTTATTTCGATATCAGTAGACTTCTTCATTTTAGCGAAAGTAAAATTTAAATTCATACGAAGTATGACTTTCATTTCTGCACAGCAGACTTTTCCCATTTTACTAAGTCAAACATTTCCCTTCTGCGTTAGCAGACCTTTCTCTTCGGCGAAGTCGACTAACATACTCCTTTTGTTAGTA
Source organism: Clostridium hominis (assembly GCF_014287825.1). Classification (NCBI taxonomy): domain Bacteria; kingdom Bacillati; phylum Bacillota; class Clostridia; order Eubacteriales; family Clostridiaceae; genus Clostridium; species Clostridium hominis. The sequence goes on along the minus strand of NZ_JACOOO010000037.1, from coordinate 24,116 downwards.
TAACGTTTGCATAGAGTGCCTTTTCTGAGGTTGCTATTACTGCATAAGCTTCTTTGGCTTTTTCGTAGAAAGCAAATCTTTCAATAAATCCAAAGGAAGTAAATTTATCAAAGTTATTTTTTATTATTGTTTCGTATGTATCCCAAACTGTTGGAACTACATCGTCTCCTGGCACAACGCTCATAAGTGAAACTGGTTTTTCTGAATAAGTGTCTAGTGGGAATAGTTTTAAAATTGCTTCTAGAATTTCTGGGACGTTATGTCCATCCAATCTAACTACTCTTTGTCCACATGTGTTGGAAGGGAAGTTCCCGTCCGCAATAACAATAGTATCTCCATGACCCATTTCCATTAAGATTTTTAATAATTCTGGTGAAATTATTGATGGTATTCCTTTTAACATATTTATTCTCTCCTTTATTTATTTGGTATTTATTTTAATTTTACTAAATTAATGGAAAAGTTTCAATATTATGAAAAATATATATTGAAAAATATGGAAAAGATGGGTATAATGAAATCGTAACCAATATAAAACAAAGAAAAACCACAACAACAAACAAAAATAAGGGGGAGGAGTGATTAAATGAACAACGAAGTAGTGTTAAAGATGGAAAACATAGATAAAAGATTTCCAGGTGTACATGCTTTAAAGAAATGTTCATTAACTCTCAGAAAAGGAGAGGTTAATGCTCTAGCGGGTGAAAATGGAGCAGGTAAATCTACTTTGATGAAGATTCTTACTGGTATTTATCAAAGAGATGAGGGTGAAATTATATACAATGGTAACAGTGTGGTATTTAAGAATCCAAGGGATGCGCAAGAAGCTGGGATTGCTATAGTTCACCAGGAGTTGAACTTAATGAGCCATTTAACAGCAGCGCAAAATATTTTTATTGGAAGAGAATCAGATGGCTTTTTTCTTAATGATAAGATTATTAATGAAAAGACAGAAAAATTATTTAAGGAATTAAAAGTAAATATTAAACCAACAGAATTAGTTGGAAATCTAACCGTTGGGAAGCAGCAAATGATAGAGATTGCAAAGGCTATTTCATTTAATGCTAATATACTTATACTAGATGAACCAACAGCAGCTTTAACTGAAGCAGAAACTAAAGAATTATTTAGAATAATGGACGAACTAAAAAGCATAGGGGTTTCTATGGTTTACATATCTCACAGGATGGATGAGATCTTTAAAATCACAGATAGAATCACTGTAATGAGAGATGGTGAGTTCATTAAAGAATTAGTGACAAAAGAGACTACAATGAACGAAGTAATAAAGGCTATGGTTGGGCGTAATGTTGCATCTCAAAAGAAGGAGAGAAGTAATGTTAAACCAAATGCTGATGTAGTTTTGGAAGTTAAAAATTTATCATCCAATGATGTTAATAATGTATCGTTTGACTTGAAGAAAGGTGAAATATTAGGTTTTGCTGGTCTTATGGGAGCTGGTAGAACTGAAACAGCAAGATTGTTATTTGGTGCAGATCCTAAGCATGGTGGAACAATAAAAATTAATGGAAAAGAAGTTTCAATTAAGTCGACTACTGATGCTGTTAATGCTGGAATAGGGTATCTTTCAGAAGACAGAAAGAGATTTGGACTAGCTACAGGACTTTCTGTTGCTGAAAATGCAGTACTTGCAAATCTTGAAGGTTTTACAAAGTCAATTATTGTTGATGATTCAAAGGTTAAGGCTAGTACTAATGAGTATGTAGAAAAGATTAAAATAAAAACTCCATCTATACATCAATTAATAAAGAATTTATCTGGTGGTAACCAACAAAAGGTTGTTATCGCAAAATGGCTTATTAAGGATGCTGATATTTTAATATTTGATGAGCCAACTCGTGGAATTGACGTAGGAGCTAAAAGTGAAATTTACAATTTAATGAATGAACTTGCTGCAGCAGGAAAATCTATAATAATGATTTCTTCTGAGCTTCCTGAAGTATTACGTATGAGTGACAGAATAGCAGTAATGTGTGAAGGTAGATTAACTAAAATACTAGATATTAAGGATGCAGATCAAGAAGTAATAATGAAATATGCTACAGAAAGGTAATATTAGGAGGGAGAAGAAATGGCAAAGTCAAAAGAAAATAGTTTATTAGACAACGTTAAAGGTAAAGGGTTACAAAAGTTTTTATCTTTGGCAGCATTAATAATATTAGTTTTAGTATTCTCAGTGTTAGGACAAAATTTCTTTAGTAAGCAAACATTTATAAATATATTAGATTCATCTTATTATATAGGATTTATGGCACTTGGTGTTACTTTTGTTATCATAACTGGAGGAATGGATCTTTCAATTGGTACTGTTATGATGTGTTCTACATTAATTGGTGGTGTTGCTTTTAATGTATGGGGTTGGCCAATATGGGCAGCATTAATATTAATAGTTGTTATTGCAACTCTTTTTGGTTTACTAAATGGTATACTTATTGCAAAATTAAAATTACCTCCATTCATAGCAACATTAGGAACAATGCTAGTTTCACAAGGTCTAGGATCTATTATAGCAAAGGTTCAAACACAACGTTATCCTACTTCATATGATGAGGCTGGATGGTTTAAGACAGTATTCTTTAAAACTCCAGGGGGCTTCCCAACAGGGCTAATATTCTTAGTAGTATTATTTTTAATAGCATCTTTAGTTTTAAATAAAACTAGAATGGGTAGATATACTTTTGCTATAGGAAGTAATGAAGAGGCTGTTAGACTTTCAGGGGTAAGAGTAGATATATGGAAAATAATGGTTTATGTTATAAGTGGTTTCTTTGCAGGACTTGCGGGTATAGTTTATGCAGCTGCTTATACAACAATAATTCCAGGTACAGGTAATGGATTAGAATTATTGGCTATAGCTGGGGTTGTTATCGGAGGAACATCTCTTGCTGGTGGAGTAGGGTCTGTTTCAGGAACTATGATTGGTGTATTTATAATGAGTGTATTAAAGAATGGATTAATGTCAATGAATTTACAAGGTCAATGGCAAACATTCTTCACAGGTGTAGTTGTTATCTGTGCAGTATTATTAGATATATACAGAAACAAAAAGTCTAATCAAGTAAAGAAAAATAAGACAGAAGTAAAAACTACAACGGCTAATAATAAAGCCTTAGAGCAATAATATTGCTTAAAAATATATAAAAGGGATATTGAGGAGGATTATTATGAAAAAAATTAAAAGAATTGTTTCTCTTGCAGCTACTCTTGCTTTAACAATGAGTTTTGTAGCATGTGGAAATTCATCTGGTGGAGATAACACTGGTACAGATGAAGGAAAAACAAATACAGAAACTACAGAAGGAACAGATAGTGGAGATAAGCCATATGTAGCTGTTATCTCTAAAGGGTTCCAACATCAGTTCTGGCAAGTAGTTAAGAAAGGTGCTGAAGATGCAGCAGAAAAATATAATGTAGAAATTACATTTGAAGGACCAGCATCTGAAAGTGATATCAATGACCAAGTTAATATGATAAATTCAGCTTTAGCTAAAAAACCAAAGGCATTAGCTTTAGCAGTTCTTGATACTCAATCAGTATCATCACAATTATCTGACGCTAAAAAAGAGGGAATCCCAGTAGTAGGGTTTGACTCAGGTATTCCAGGAGCTCCAGAGGGACAAGTTGCAGCTACAGCTTCAACTAACAACTACAATGCAGCTACAATAGCAGCAGACAAGCTATTTGAAGAATCTTCAATAGTAGATAAAATAAAAGCTTCTACATCAGCAGATCCAGTAGTTATCGGAGTAGTTTCTCAAGATGCTACAAGTGCTTCTCTTGTTGATAGAACTAAAGGTTTCATAGATCAAGCAGTTAAGAATGCTGAAGAATTAGTTGGTGCAGGAAACGTTGAAGTTTCTGGACATGATGTATTCAACAAAGCTGCTACAGGTGAAGTTAAAGTTAAAGTAGTTGTTAATGTTCCACCAACAACTTCAGTTACAGACGTTCAAAACTCAGCTCAAGCTGTATTATCTACTAAGAACTTAATAGCTATCTATGGTTCTAACGAAGGTGGAGTTACAGGTATATTAGCAGCTACTAACGATGGTTCAGATTTCGATAAAGATAATGGTAAATACAAAGATATCGTTGCTATCGGATTTGACTCAGGTAAAGGTCAAAAGACTGCTGTTGAAAAAGGTTGGTTCTTAGGTTCAGTTACTCAAGATCCATACCAAATCGGATACCAAGCTGTTGAATTAGCTGTAAAAGCTATGAACGGTGAAAAGGTAGAAGACGTTGATACTGGTGCTAAATGGTATACTAAAGACAACATGAATGATGCTGATATCAAGGATTTAATATACGATTAGTATTTAATAAAATAAAGAAAGAATACTGCTTTTTAGGGGGCAGTATTCTTTTTTGTTTTATTAAGAGAAATGTTGCCTATGGCAAGAGAAATATGCTCTACGAGCAGAGAAATATTCAACTGTGTTGAAGAGAAATGTGACCTTCGGTTGGGGAAATGTGCTATATGAGCAGAGGAATATTTAGCTACGCTGATAAGAATGTAATTGTATTTGTCTTAAGGTTGAGGAGTATAACTATTAAAGTTTATGGAGTAGATTCAATTATTTAGGTTTCTCTTAGTTGTTTTTATTGTTGCTGAAAGCATTCTTAGAATACTGTAACAGTTATTAGATAATTCTTTTACTGAAGTATCATCTAAAATATACTTTTTGTTTATTATACGAATCCATTGAATAGATTCATTACATTCTTTGGTTGCAATATAAATTTTATGTAGAAAATCTCTTTTACTCTCAGCATATCTAGCTTCTCTAATATTAGCTTCTATGCTAGTGCAGGATCGTTTTAATTGATCAGCAATTTGATATTCTTTAATGGAAATAAGTCTATTGTATAAATCTATAGAATCATTTGAGACTTTTGTACTTAGGTTAAATAAAGGTGAATTATTCAAGGTAACCTCCAGTTTGAATTAATATATTATAATTAATTAACAGAGAGAGAATTAAATATTCATTTTGTGAAGAGAAGTTTTCAACTGCGTTGAGGAGAAATGTTGCCTATGGCAAGAGAAATGGGATCATCGAGCGGATAAATATTGTTTATAAAAAAAGAAATTTTAAATTTAGTTAGAAAAAAAATATATTATTAGAAAAATATTACTTTGGGAGATAGAAATAGTTACTTTATGATAAGAATAAATATTTATAAAAAATTTGAAAAAAAATTAATTTTATAATAGATATATTTGGTTAATATGGATAATACTTGACCCAATTGAGTTGAACATAAAAAAGCCTTCAGTTGACACTATATCAAACTGAAGGCTTATATATTTCTCTTTGACAAAGTCAAACATTTATCTTCGCTTTAGCGAAATGTAGGAGCGTAGCGACTACTTATAAAGTGGGCCAAAGTTTTGACAGAATCTAAAGTCTGCAGATTCTAAATCTTTAGTTCCAAACATTCCAGCAGTACTTGGTCTGAAGATTTTTTCTTCTGGTACGTTGTGCATAGCAACTGGGATTCTTAACATTGAAGCTAGAGTTATTAAGTCAGCTCCGATGTGTCCGTATGATATAGCACCATGGTTAGCTCCCCAGTTATTCATTACTGAGTAAACGTCTTTGAATGCACCTTCTCCAGTTATGTTTGGAGCAAACCAAGTTGTTGGCCATGATGAGTCTGTTCTGTTATCTATAGTTTTATGAACTTCTGGGTCTAATTCAACAGTATATCCTTCAGCGATTTGAAGAACTGGTCCTAAACCGTCGATTAAGCATACTCTTGACATTGTCATTGGCATTCCAGCCTTTGATAAGAATTTAGAAGAGTATCCGCCTCCTCTGAAGTATTCGTGAACTGCTGGCCACCATCTTGTAGCATCTAAACAGTCTTTAACTTCAGATTCTGTGATTTCCCAGAATGGTTTTAATGCTGGATTTCCTTCTGAATCATTTTGTCTTCCAGTAGCATCAAGAGTAGTAGCACCTGAGTTGATTAAGTGGATAATACCATTAGCAGCACGTCCAGTTAATTCTTTTCCTGTAACTCTCTTAACTGCATCAGGAGACCAGTAAGTTCTTACGTCTGAGAATAGTTGAGCTGTATTTGTTAAAAGGTGACCAAATAACATTGCAACACCATTTAATGAGTCGTTTTCTGTAGCTAATACAAATGCTTCTCTTATTCCATTCCAGTCAAATGAAGAGCAAAGTAAAGCCTCCATAAAGTCACCGTTTGGCATATGGTCTGTCCAGTTTCTTTGACCTTGGAAACCAGCAGCTATAGCATTATGACCTTCTGCTTCTTCAAAATACCCTAATTCAGCAAGCTTTGGGTTTCCGATCATTAAGTCTTTTGCGATAAGAGTCATCTTAACAACAGTTTCCCAAATTTTATCTTTTTCTTCTCTAGTTCTTTGGTATTGAGGAGCATTTTTATCTGTTCCTTCTTTACAATTTTCTTTAACCCATGCTAAAGCTTTTTTATATTCAACAGGGTCATATATTCCTCTATCAAGTCTTCTGTTGACTTCACTCATATCAACATATTCATTTCTCATTCCAAGATATTTTTGGAAGAATTTTTGGTCAACTATTGAACCTGCAATACCCATTGCAACAGATCCAATTGAAAGATAAGATTTTCCTTTCATTTCAGCAACAGCTAATCCAGCTCTTGCGAATCTTAACAATTTTTCTTTAACATCTTCAGGAATCTCTGTCATGTTAGCATCTTGAACATCTCTTCCATATATACCGAAAGCAGGTAGTCCAAATTGGCTATGTCCAGAAAGAGCAGCAGCTAAGTAAACAGCACCAGGTCTCTCAGTACCATTGAATCCCCATATAGCCTTAGGTCTATGTGGATCCATATCTATAGTTTCACTACCATAACACCAACAAGGAGTTACAGTAACAGTTAAGCCAACACCTTCCCTTGAAAATTTGTCTGCACATCTAGCTGCTTCAGCAACTCCACCTATTGTAGAGTCAGCAATAACACATTCTACAGCTTCTCCGTTTGGATATCTTAATGTAGAAGAGTATAATTCAGCAACTTGTTTTGCCATATTCATAGTTTGTTCTTCTAATGATTCTCTAACACCTAGTCTTCTACCATCAATAGTAGGTCTTATACCTATCTTTGGATATTGAGTATTTAATCCCATAATTCTAACCCTCCCATTTTAAAACATACACTTTCAAAACGTATACATATTTTACAATTTTTAGTTTACACCCAAAAATAATATAAGTCAACTAAAACAAAATAAACACAGAAAAAAACGTGTAAAAAATATTGTTTATGTTGTTTTTATGTTGTATTATATAAATATAAAGGAAAATATTTACATAAACTAAAGCAGGGGGAATATGAATTTATGGGTAATTTTTTAGCATTTGATTTTGGAGCATCTTCAGGTAGAGCTATTTTGGTTAAAATTGAAAAGGACTTCATTGATATTAAGGAGATACATAGATTTCCTAATGAACCGGTTTTCTTAGGTAATAAATATGTTTGGGATTTTCCTAGATTATTAAATGAAACTAAGACAGCTCTAAAAAAATTAGTAGCATCAGGAACTAAAATAACTTCCATTGGAATAGATACATGGGGAGTTGATTATGGTCTTTTAGATAAGGATAATAATTTGATTGGTATGCCTATGCATTATAGAGATGAGAGAAATTATGAAGGGGTAAAAGAAGTTGAGAAAAAGATTGATTTGGAAAGTCTTTATTTAAGAACAGGTATTTCAAATAATACTTTCAATACAGCCTTTCAACTTGTTGGTGATAGATTAAAGAGAAATACAATTTTAGAAAATGCAGATTCTTTATTATTTATGCCAGACCTTTTTGCATATTATCTTACTAATGAAAAGAAAAATGAGTTTACAATAGCTTCAACTTCGGGGCTTTTAGATATGAAAAATAGAACATGGGATAAAGAATTAATAAATACCCTTGGAATTCCTGAAAATATATTTAATGACATAATTGAGCCAGGAGAAACTTATGGATATTTAACAGAAGAAATAATGGATGAAACAGGAATGGATAGAGTGCCTGTAATAGCAATTGGTGGGCATGATACTGCATCAGCTGTGGCAGGAACACCATTTAAGGAAAAGGGAAATGCATTCTTAAGCTCTGGAACATGGTCATTGCTTGGAATGGAAATAGATTCGCCAATAATAAGTGAATCAACATTTAAAGCAGCATTGACTAATGAAGGTGGAGTAGGAAACAAGATAAGACTATTAAAAAATATAAATGGTACATGGTTACTTCAACAATTAAGAAAGAATTGGTGTGAGTTCCATGAAGAGATTGGTTTCCCAGACATAATTAGAGAAGCTAAAAAATATGAAAATTGTATATTTACAGTTAATACAAATGATCCAAGACTTATGAATACAAAAAATATGATAAAATCAATAAAAGAATATTGTATAGAACATGGACAAGGTGAGCCTACAGAGTTAGGGGAAATAGCTATGGCTATATATAATGGATTGACTAGTGAATATAAGGCTACAATAGAAGAATTAGAAGAGATTTCAGGAAGAGAAATACCAGGAATAAACGTTGTTGGTGGAGGAATTCAAGACAAATTCTTATGTGAGCTAACAATGAAAAGAACAGGAAAAACATTAATAGCAGGTCCTATTGAAGCTGCTGTATTAGGAAATGTTATGATGCAAGCTATAGCAAATAAAGAAATAGAATCTATTGAAGAAGGTAGAAAACTTATATTTAATGCATTTAGTTGTGAAGTGTATTCACCGGAGGTTGTATTAAAATAAAAATGTATATATTAAATGCTTAAGCAGGTATTAATTTTTATTATAATTAATAATATACTTGTGTAAGTATCTAATATTAACAGTAATAATCTAAGAAATCAGCTATCTAAAATTACAAAATATACTTTAATTTTACAGAAATTCAGGTATAATCTTATATAGTTAATAATTGTTGATAAAATTGCTTAGGCAATTTTAAAAATATATTTTTAGAAACTACGGAGTAGTTTTATCCAAAATTATAAATTATAAATTGAAAATTATAAATTAGGAAAAGGTTGTGAAGTTAGTGTTAGCAATAGTTAGAAGACAGAAGATTGTTGACATCATTCAGGATAAGAAGAAGGTTCTAGTACAAGAATTAGCTACTAATTTTTCAGTCACGGAAGAAACTATCCGTAGAGATTTAGAGAAGTTAGAAGAGCAAGGAATACTAAAAAGAACTTACGGTGGTGCAATAATTAATCAAGGCACTAATGTAGATATGCCGGCAGATATGAGGGAAATTTCTAATAAAGAAGGAAAAATGAAAATTGCAGAGCAAGTTTCCCAAATCATACAAGAAGGCGATACATTAATGCTAGACTCATCTTCAACTGCTTTCTATGTTGCCAAATGTATAAAGAGAAGCAAGAAGAGAGTTACTATAATTACAAATTCATTAAAAGTGTTAATTGAATTACAAGACACAAGAGATGTAAATCTTATATTAGCAGGGGGTACTTTTAGAGACAGTGCTAAGTCCTTTGTTGGAAAGTGGTCAGAAAGTGTAATTCAAAATTACTTTGTAAATAAGGCTATAATATGCTGTAAGGGCATGGATATAAATAGAGGAGTAATGGATTCTAATGAGCAAGAGGCTGAAGTTAAAAAGCTTATGGCCAGATCAGCAGACAAGGTATTCTTAGTTGTTGACTCAATGAAGTTTGATAGGAGCTCCTTTGTAAATATAATGGATTTTGATGAGATAGATTATTTATACACAGATGAACCATTATCAAAGAAATGGGATAAAGTTCTAAGAGATAATGACGTAAAAGTAAATATATGTAATGAGTAATAGATTTGCTGACGCAAATGTCCAAAAGTCAGCTACGCTGAGAGCAAGAGATTTACTTGCGTAAATGTCCAAGGAGTCAGATTTTATAAGAGCAATAGATTTGCTAGAGCAAATATCTGATGAGTATTTGGAATAAAGTGAATAATAAATTAATAGTAAAATAAATATGCTTGTAGTATGAATATTTTAATTTGTGCTACAGGCGTTTTTTTATTTATAATAGTGCATATTTGAAAGTTTATAGAGAGGTTTCAAAAAAAATTGGTAATTAAATGGAATTATTGTTAAGAATATTTTATACTTAATTTATACAATTTGTTAATACATATACTAAAAATCATATGTTTTACAAGGTTAATAAGTAGGAGGGGATAAAGGGTGTGGTCAATAATTTTACTTTTAGCATTAGTTGGGGGAGTTTATTTATTTGGTAGATATAACTCTATTAATGAAGATGAAGATGAAGAAAAGATTGTTATAAGAAAAAATAAAGATAAGGATCTAATTATTAAAATAATTTTATCATTTGTAACCACAGTCATAATTGTAGTTGTATTTATAGGTCTATTTGAATTATTAAGATTTGGACAAGAACAAATGGGGATAGTAGTTGCTACAATGATTATTTTTACTATGATATTTTGTACATATACTCTTGTTGAAGAGATGAGGAAGTTTAATAAAAATGATTAATAAAAGGTTAATGAACTGGAGGTAAAAATGATTAGTGGGGAGAGTGTATTAGTTTTTATAGGATTAGGACTAATTTTATATTTTATCATTAGACAAGCTGTAGAAGATGGAATGTTAAGTGCTTTAAAGAAGTATGATGATATAAAAAATAAGGATAATGATATAGAAGAATAGTTTTAATTTATTGATACTTAAAGGATTGGAGTTTTCAATCCTTTTTTTATTTAAATAAAGATTAACAATATTCTTATTAATACTACCAATTTGGGTTTAGGTTGAATTTATAAAGTACAGATTTGGAGAGTATTAAAAGCTTAATGTTGAGTTTGCTTAAAAAACAACATATAAAACAGAAAGTATCACTTTCTAACATAAAATGTGCCTAAAATGTGCTTAAAGTCAGGAAATAGGCCTTGTTGAAAGAGTATATGTGATTTGAAAGTGAGTTATATTAAAAAGAAATATAAAATTTAATAATAATAAATAAAGAAAATATCGTACCTTATATTGACTATACATACTTATATTGGTAAAATAAAGATAAACAAAGATAAAAACAAGTAAAAATAAAGGAAAACCAAAATAAATATAAGTTAATGGAGGGAATTTATGTTTTCAGAATACGAAATCAAGAAACAAATTTGTGAGATAGGTAAGAGAATATACCAAAATGGCTTTGTTGCTGCTAATGATGGTAATATCTCTGTAAAGATTAATGATAAGGAAGTACTTTGTACACCAACAGGGGTTTCAAAAGGGTATATGACTCCAGACATGATTTGTAAGGTTGATATAAATGGTAATGTACTTCAAGCTAATGGAAAGTTTAAACCATCTTCAGAAGTAAAGATGCATTTAAGAGTATATAGAGAAAGACCAGACGTAAAATCAGTAGTACATGCTCATCCACCATATGGTACAAGCTATGCTATAGCAGGAATTCCACTAGATAAGCCAATAATGCCAGAAGCAGTTATAGCTTTAGGAGCAGTTCCAATAGCTGAATATGGTACACCATCAACTGATGAAATTCCAGATGCAGTAGCTAAGTATTTACAATGCTATGATGCAGTTCTTTTAGAAAATCATGGAGCATTAACTTATGGACCAGACTTAATGGGAGCTTACTTTAAAATGGAATCTTTAGAATTCTATGCTAAGTTAATGTTTATATCTAGCCAAATTGGACAACCTCAAGTATTAAATGATAATCAAGTAGATAAGTTAATTGATATAAGAAAAGCAATGAATTTAACAGGAAAGCACCCAGCTTTATGTCAAAAAGGTGGAGCTTGCACATGTAAGGCTAACAATGAAGAACCATCAGTAGATGAAGATCTTATAGCTAGAATTGCTAAAGAAGTTACTTCTAAGATTTTAGGCAAATAAGATTAAATTCTAGATAGAAACTCCTATTATTCCTTAGGAGGTATTAGATGGATCAGAGTATGTTAGTAGAAAGAATTACACAATTAGTGATAGAAGAATTAAAAAATAATAATAAAGTATCTTTGGATAATCTATTTCAAAAAGCTATTGAAGAAAATGAAGGCTCTTCTAAGCAAGTAGAATCATAAAAAAAGAGCCTTTAAATAAGGCTAAGGATATAAGATGAAAGTATAATGCTGTAGATTACAGCAACTTTATTGCAGATGTTGTAAATGTATACAGAATTATAGAGAACCTGAAATAGTTAAGGGAGTTTATGAGATAGATTAGGAGATAAAAATATAAGGTATATAGTGATAAATCGACTAGAAACTATAGGGTGATTGGTATGAGTAATTTGAAATATCTTAATTTAAGTATAGCGACTAAAGTCATGAAGGAAGTTGAAAGTACGGCAGAAGAGTTAGGTACACCTATCGTAATAGCTATAGCTAATGAATGGGGATTTCCTATAGCAGTTCATTTTATGGATGGGGCACTTCCAGCAAGCTATGATATAGCAGTAAATAAAGCTTATACAAGTGCAACAGTAAGATTATCCACAGAAGTACTTAAGGAGTTATCCAGAGATGGTGGAGAACTTTTTGGAATTATGAACACCAATAGTGGAAAAATAGTAACTTTTCCTGGAGGATTTCCTTTAGAGGTTAATGGAAAAGTTGTTGGTGGAGTTGGAGTAAGTGGTGGAACTGCTGATTATGATAATAAGTTAGCTTATATAGCAAAAGAGATATGGGAAGAGTTTGCTTCGCAAAGATGAAAAGTCAGCTAGTGCTGAGGTGAAAAGTACCTTCGGTAGGGGAAAATTTTGCTGACGCAAAGGTGAAAAGATTTGCTGGCGCAAATGGCCAAAGGTGCCTTCGGCAGACCAAGAGATTTGCTTCGCAAATGAGTAAGAGTTGACTTCGTCAAAATAAGGAGATTTGTTGTTTCAAATGTACAAATGTAACTTGGACAGAGCAATAGTTTGACTTAGTGAAAGAGAAATGAGATGGGAGGTAGTAGTATGGAAGCTAGTACAGAATTAGTGCAAGAGATTGTAGCTAAGATAATGAAGGAAATGTCTAAGACTGAATCTGTTGCAGAAAAGAAGTGTGATTGTAGCGGTGGATGTAAGGGCAATGGTAGCTGTAAGAACAATGAAGATTACATATTTAGTGATGTAGATTCAGCAGTAGCAGCAGCTAAACAAGCTTATAAAGAATTAAAAAAGCTTTCAATTAAAGAGAGAGAAAATATAATACACAAAATAAGAGAAAAGTGTTTAACATACGCTGAAAGATTATCAGTTATGGCTGTTGATGAGACAGGCATGGGAAGAGTTGAAGATAAGATAACGAAGCATTTGTTAGTAGCAGAAAAGACTCCAGGAACTGAAGATTTAACGACTACAGCTTGGAGTGGAGATGGTGGATTAACTTTGGTTGAGCAAGGACCATTTGGTGTAATTGCAGCTATAACTCCATCAACAAATCCAACAGCTACAGTTTTTTGTAACTCTATTGGAATGATAGCAGCAGGAAATTCAGTAGTGTTTGCACCACATCCAGGTGCTAAAGAATGTACTAAATTTGCTGTTAAGCTTGTAAATGAGGCATCTATTGAAGCTGGTGGACCAAAGAACATAGTAGTTACTTTTGATAAGCCAAGCATTGAGATAACTTCAGCATTAATGAATCATAAGGATATACCTTTTATATCAGCAACTGGTGGACCAGGAGTTGTTAAACAAGCTTGTTCTTCAGGGAAGAGAGCTATAGGTGCAGGTGCAGGGAATCCCCCTGTAATAGTAGATGAGACAGCAGATATAAAAGCTGCAGCTAGGGATATTATAGATGGAGCAACATTTGATAATAACTTACCTTGTATAGCTGAAAAAGAAATAGTAGCTGTTGAGGAAATTTGTGATGAATTAGTAGAAGAAATGCAAAAGAATGGAGCTTATCTTTTAGAAGATCCTGAGCTAATTAAAAAATTAGTAAATACAGTATTAATTCGTAAAGGTGATAAGGTAACTTTAAATAGAAAGTTTGTTGGTAGAGATGCCAAGGTTATCTTAGATGCTATAGGAGTTTATGCTGAAGATTCAGTAAGATGTATCATCTTTAAAGGATGCAAAAAGCATTTATTAATAGTTGAAGAATTAATGATGCCAATACTAGGAATAGTAACAGTTAAGGATTTTGAAGAGGCAGTAGAAGTTGCTGTTGAGTTAGAGCATGGAAATAGACACTCAGCTCATATGCACTCAAAGAATATAGATAGATTAACTTACTTTGCAAGAGAGGTTGATACTGCAATATTTGTTAAGAATGCGCCTTCATATTCTGCTTTAGGGGTAGGGGCTGAAGGATATCCAACATTCACAATAGCAAGTAAAACTGGTGAAGGATTAAGCTCAGCCAAAACATTTACTAAGGCAAGAAGATGTGTTTTAAAAGATTCTTTATCAATAAAATAGGGAAGGGATTTGCTGACGCAAAGAGAAATATGCCTTTGGCAGATAAATATTGGCTTAAGCCAAGAGAAATATTCAACTTCGTTGAAGAGAAATGTTGCCTAACAGCAAGAGAAATATTTGACTACGTCAAAGAGAAATATGACCTTTGGTCAGAGAAATGTTCACCTATGGTGAAGAGAATATAGATATGTATTAAAGTTAAAGGGATTTGAAGAAGAGATTAATTATTAACTCTTAACTATTAACTAGAAAAAGGGGGAGAGGGATATGGAAATTAACAATATTAATATTGAAGCTATAGTTAAAAGTATAATTCAAGAAATGACTACAGGAGCTGAAGCACCAAAGTCTGTAACAAATGCTAACACTGCAAAGGTTGGTATGATGACAGCTAAGGAAAGAATTGAAATAAAAGAATTCAACATACCTGAAATTAGTGACGATGAAATGTTAGTTAAGGTTGAAGGTTGTGGAATTTGTGGTACAGACGTACATGAGTATAAAAATGATCCATTTGGATTAATTCCAGTAGTACTTGGACATGAAGGTACTGGTGAAATAATAAAGATGGGTAAAAACATCAAGAGAGATTCAGCAGGAAAATCACTTAATGTTGGAGATAAGATAGTAACTTGTATCATCCCTTGTGGAGAATGTCCAACATGTTTACAACATCCAGAAAGAACTAACCTTTGTGAAAATCAAGGTATATATGGATTAATGACTGATGACAACATCCATTTAAATGGATGGTTTGGTGATTATATAGTAATAAGAAAGAACTCAACAGTGTTTAATGTATCTGATATGGATTTACACTCAAGAGTATTGATAGAGCCAGCAGCAGTTGTTGTACATGCTGTTGAAAGAGCTAAGACAACTGGACTTTTAAAATTCAACTCTAAGGTTTTAGTTCAAGGTTGTGGACCAATAGGATTATTGTTACTTAGCGTATTAAGAACTATGGGTATTGAAAATATAGTAGCTCTTGATGGAAATGAAAAGAGATTAGAAATGGCTAAGAGATTAGGTGCAACTGCAACTGTAAATGTAATGAAGAGCAGTTCATTTGATGAAACTATAGAAAAAGTAAAAGACTTAACAGATGGACTTGGAGCAGATTTTGCTTTCCAATGTACAGGTTCACCAAAGGCTCATGCAGGAATTTGGAAGCTTGTTAGAAGAGGTGGAGGATTATGTGAAGTAGGATTCTTCGTAAATAATGGAGATGCTACAATAAACCCACACTTTGACATTTGTAATAAAGAAATTACAGCTGTAGGTTCTTGGGTTTACACACCACAAGATTACTTAACAACATTTGATTTCTTAAAGAGAGCTAATGGACTTGGATTACCAATAAAAGAGCTTATAACTCATGAGTTCCCATTAGAAAAATTACAAGAGGCTCTTGAAACAAATATTAGACAAGAAGGAATAAAGATAGCGATTATAAATAAATAGTCGACTGCGTCGAGGAGAAAAGTTTTGCTGACGCAAAAGTCCAAATGTCAGCTTCGCTGAGGGGAAGAGTTTGGCTTGCGCCAAAGTCCAAGAGTTACCTACGGTGAGAGAAAAGATTTGACTACTTCAAAATCTAAGATTCAATTTCGCTGAAATGAAGTTTTGAATTAGTTAAAGAGCAAGAGAAATGTTTGAATGAGGTGCTATGGAGTGAGGGCTTTAGGATTATTAGAGGTGTTTGGTTTAACTACAGCACTTGTAGCAGCAGATGCGGCTTGTAAAGCTGGTAATGTAAAGATAGTTACTTTTGATAAGAATAAACCTGCTAATGCTGATAAGCTTGAGGTACCACTTCTTATTGTAATAAAGTTTGAAGGTACTGTAAGTGATGTTGAAATGGCTATTGATGCAGGAATAAGAGCTGCTAATAAGATATCAGGTGTTAGTTGTAGTTATGTAATACCTAGAGTAGATGAAGGAATTAAAGGATTTGTAGATACAAGTTGTATATAGAGACTAGGAGAAGGTTTTGCTGGCGCAAAAGTCCAAATGTCAGCTTCGCTGAGGGCAAGAGTTTGGCTAAAGCCAAAGTCCAAGAGTCACCTGCGGTGAAGGGAAGAGAGAAGATTTTGCTAGCGCAAAAGAACTAGAATTAGCTTTCTTGAGGATATAGAGGGTTTATTAAGTTAAAGTGAAAAGATTAGATTATGTAGTTCATTAAAATTAATTATAAAAATTATCGAATTAAAATATTAAAAAGAAGGATTTAGGAGGATTTTATTATGAAACAAGAAGCTTTAGGAATGGTAGAAACAAGAGGATTAGTTGCAGCAATCGAGGCAGCAGATGCAATGGTTAAGGCAGCAGATGTAACTTTAATAGGAACTGAAAAAATTGGATCTGGATTAGTAACTATAATGGTAAGAGGTGATGTTGGAGCTGTTAAAGCGGCTACAGAAGTTGGAGCAAGCGCTGCATCTAATTTAGGTGAATTAGTTGCTGTACACGTAATCCCAAGACCAAATGGAGATGTAGAAAAAATATTACCAACACTAGGTTAGTCGGCTGCGTCGAGGAGGAGTATTTTGCTAGGGCGAAAGAGAAATATGCCTTACAGACAGAGAAATGTATGACTTTGTCATAGAGAAATATTCCTACGGCGGAGAAGTGTTCACCCAATGGTGAAAGGAAGAGTTTTGCTGACGTAAAAGTTTAAGAGTTAGCTTTGCCGAGGTGAAAAGTTTGACTTTGGCAAAAATAAGAGTTACCTCAGGATAGTAAAGGGTTTGATTAAGTCAAAACTCTAAACTTTTAACTCTTAATTATTAACTAGAAAATAGGGTGGTTGGAATGAATGCAATTGGTATAGTTGAGGTTGTTGGGGTTGTGGCTTCTGTTGAGGCTTTGGACAGTATGACTAAGACTTCTAACGTCAAGTTTAAGACGATGGAGAAGAAGCTTGGTGGAAGATTAGTGACAATAGTTGTAGAAGGTTTTGTGGAAGATGTTCAAGCTGCTGTTGAGGTTGGGACGAGAACTGCGGATTCTATAACTAAATGTGTTGCTCATGCTGTGATTCCAAGACCGCATGAAGAAGTAATGGCTTTGCTAGATAGGAGTAGCTTAAAGTTTAACAAAGCGAGATGATAATTTATGGATGAAAAGAATATTGAAAATTTAAATGAAGAGGTTGAAGAGAAAAAGCCTAAAAGAGGTAGAAAACCTTCTGCTAAAAAAGTCGTTAAAGAACCTAAATTTAAGACTAAGGTTGATAAAGCTAAAGTTGAGGGGGTAAAGGTAAAAGAGCCTAAGAAGTCTAAAGTTAAAGATACTAAGATTGAAGAGGTAAAAGTAGAGGCAATTAAGGGTGAAGAATCAAAAGTAGTGAATGCCGTAAATAAAGAGTATATGACTCAAGAGGTAACTAAGATTGAAGAACCTGAAGTTGTTGAAGTAGTTAGCAAGGAATATAAGGCTGAAGCTGAGATTATTTTAGAAGTTGATAAAGATGAGAATTCAAATAAAAAAAATGAGAATTTAGGAGGAATTAAAATGGGACAACAAGCATTAGGAATGTTAGAAACTAGAGGTTTAGTAGCTGCTATAGAAGGTGCAGATGCAATGGTTAAGGCTGCTAACGTTGAATTAGTAGGAACTGAAAAAATAGGATCTGGATTAGTTACTGTTATGGTAAGAGGAGACGTTGGAGCTGTTAAAGCTGCTGTTGAAGCTGGATCAGAAGTTGCTTCAAAATTAGGTGAAATAGTTGCTGTTCACGTAATTCCAAGACCACACTCAACTGTAGAGTCAATATTACCAAAGCAAGCTTAATTTTAGTTAGGTTTGGTGATATAAATGAACGAAGCATTAGTACAACTTATAACTGAAAAAGTAATTCAAGTATTAAATAGCGAACAACCTTCATCTAAAAAAGTGGTGAAGGTTGGGGTTTCTGCAAGACATGTACACTTATCAAAGGAGCATTTAGAAGTTTTATTTGGTAAGGGGTATGAGTTAAATGTTAAGAAATATCTAATGGGAGATCAATTTGCATCAGAGGAGCTTGTCACAATAGTAGGTCCAAAATTAAGAAGTATTGAAAAAGTAAGAATCTTAGGACCATTAAGAAGTGAAACTCAAGTTGAGATATCAGCTACAGATGCAATAACTTTAGGAGTTAAAGCTCCAGTTAGACTTTCAGGAGATATTGCAGCTTCAGCTCCAATAACTATAGTAGGCCCAAAAGGTACAGTGAGAATTGATGAAGGATGTATTGTTGCTAAAAGACATATACATATGCATCCTGATGATTCTAAGAGACTTGGAATTGGAGAAGGAGTTGTATCTGTAAAAGTTAATGGAGATAGAGCCGGAATATTAGAAAATGTAGACGTTAGAGTTAGAGAAGACTTCCACTTTGAAATGCATATAGATACAGATGAAGCTAATGCATTAGGAATCAAAAATGGAAGCTTTGTAGAAATTATTTAGTTGGCTGTGACAAAGAGAAGTGTTGCCTATGGCAAGAGAAATATATGACTGCGTCATAGAGAAATGTTGGCTTATGCCAAGATAAATGTATGACTATGTCATAGAGAAATATATGGCTACGCCATGGAGAGATATGCCTTGAGGCAGAGAAATGTTTGCCTTTGGCAAAGAGGAAATTTACCTGTAGCAAGGCATATCTATCTTTCACGAAGTGAAATATTTATCTTCAGATTTGCTGAATATTTCTCTGCCGAAGGCATATTTATCTTCAACGAAGTTGAATATTTATCTGACAGAAGGTCATATTTCTCTTCAACGAAGTTGAACATTTATCTGTCCGTAGGACATATTTATCTTCGCGAAGCGAAAGGAGAATATCATGTTTATTGGTACTGTTATTGGGAATGTTGTTAGTACTAGAAAAGAGGATAATTTGATGGGGTATAAGCTTTTGATAGTTAAGCCTTCTGATGATTATAATAATGGAAAGAATCTGGTTGCAATTGATAGGGTAGGAGCTGGGATAAATACTGAGGTTATAGTTACTACTGGGTCTAGTGCTAGGTTAGGACTTAATAAAGAAGTACCAGCTGATGCAGCTATTGTTGGAATTGTGGATTAAAGGAAGTGATTTTATATGGAGCTTCAAGAGTTAAAGGATTTACTTAAGAAAAGTGGGATAGTTGGTGCAGGGGGAGCGGGTTTCCCTACTTATGCAAAGTTATCTTATGATGTAAATACTGTTATTTTAAATGGTGCAGAATGTGAACCTTTATTTAGGGTTGATCAGAATTTGTTAGCAACTCATACAGATGAAATTTTGACAGGGTTAAGTCTTGTTGTTGAAGCTGTAGGAGCGAAGGAAGGAATATTGGCTTATAAGGAACATTATCATGAGGCTGATGAAGCTGTTGAGAGAGTTATTTATAAGTACCCACGACTTAGAAAGAAATTGCTTAAGGATGGATATCCAGCAGGTGATGAAGTAGTTTTAGTTTATGAAACAACAGGTAGGGTAGTTCCTCAAGGTGGAATTCCTATAAATGTTGGGGCAATGGTTATGAATGTTGAAACAGCATTTAATGTTTATAATGCAGTAGAAAAGAAAGAACCAGTTACATATAAGTATTTAACAGTTGGTGGAGCAGTTAATGAACCAAAGACTTTAAGAGTTCCAATAGGGACAAAGTTTGGTGATTTAATTAAGGAAGCTGGTGGACCATCTATAGAGAGTTATAAACTTTTAGTTGGTGGGCCAATGACTGGTGTAATAGGAAGTTTAAATGATACTGTAACTAAAACTACAAAAGGTATATTTGTATTACCAATGGACAATCCAATAATTGAGCTTAGAGAATATAGATTGAAAGTTGCTTTAAAGAGAGCTATGGGAGTTTGCTCTCAATGTAGAATGTGTACAGATTTATGTCCAAGAAATTTATTAGGACATTCAATAGAGCCACATAAGATTATGAATTCTTTAGCTTTTGGACTAGATTATAATTCAGAGGTTTTTGTTAATGCATTAGCATGCTGTGAATGTAATCTTTGTTCAGCATATGCTTGCCATCAAGGGTTAAATCCAAAGGCGATTATAGCTGATTTAAAGGGAAGACTTAGAGCTAATGGTGTTAAGTTGCCTAAAATTGATAGTAAGGTTAAAGATGAAAGAGAATTTAGGAGAGTGCCAGTAGGTAGGGTTGTTGCAAGGTTAAAGTTAACTAAGTTTAACGTAGATGCTCCTCTAAATGAAATGACTTTAGAACCAAACATTTTAACTATAAAAACTAGACAATCAATAGGTGCTCCAGTAACGCTTGTAGTTAATAAGGGAGATAAGGTTGAAAGTGGACAAGTTATAGGAAATATAGATGAAAAGTCTTTAGGAGTATTTTTGCATAGTCCTATAGATGGAATTATAGATGAAGTAAATAAAGATTATTTAGTAATAAGAAGGGAGGGATAATTCTTGGTTAATGCATTAGGTTTAGTTGAATATTTAAAGGTTCCAACTGGAATGATGGCTGCAGATAAAATGTCGAAGACATCAAATATAGACATTATTCATGCTGCAACAGTATGTCCTGGGAAATATATTGTATTATTTAAGGGAAACTTATCAGATGTTAAAGCTGCAATAGAAGGTGGAACAATAGGCTTTGAGCATAATGTTATAGATTCATTTTTATTAGGAAACCCTACTGAGCAGATATATGGTGCAATATCAGGAAGCACATCTGTAGAAATTAAAGGAGCTGTAGGAATAGTTGAGAGCTATTCAGTTGCATCTATAATTGAAGCAGCAGATATAGCAGCAAAAACATCAGCTGTTACTCTTGTGGAAGTTAGACTTGCAAGAGGGATGTGTGGGAAAAGCTTCTTTATTATAAATGGAGAATTATCCGCCGTTGAAATGTCAGTAGAAAATGCAAAGAAACATCTAATGGAAAGTGGAATGCTATTAGACTCAGCAGTAATAGCAAGTCCATCACCAAACTTCATAGAGAATTTGTACTAAGGTGATGTACTATGGATAATATATTTGGGAAATCTGAGACCACTAGGATAGTTCAGGAGTTTGTTCCTGGAAAGCAGGTTACTTTGGCTCATGTTATTGCTAATCCTGTGCCTGAATTGTATCAGAAGCTTGGGCTAGTGACTGAGCAAAGGGGAGCTATCGGGATAATGACGATAACTCCAAGTGAAGGAACTATAATAGCTGCTGATATTGCTACTAAGGCTTCAGATGTATCTATTGGATTTATTGATAGATTTAGTGGATCTTTAGTTATAGTTGGTTCTGTATCTTCAGTAGAAGAATCTTTAAATGAAGTAATGAAAGTACTTGGTGATATGCTTAAGTTTACTGCAACTAATATTACAAGGTCTTAAATTATATTGTGTTTAAAATTGTTGCTGATATGTGATATTTTATATGTGATTGGATATATTATATAATTTTTATTGTTTCCTCCTTGAAAATATATAAGATAGTTGAGTTTGTATATATATAAGTATTGCGTATTAGCACTTTTAAAGTTAAGAGTGAATAGTTAAAAGTTTATAGTTATTTAAAGTCAGCGAAAGCTGGCTTTATTCATATCCTTTTAAATATAAACTCTTAACTTTTAATTATAAAATCTCAACTAAATAAGGGGAATGGATTATGAAGAGTGTTATATTTATAGGAAAGAGTGGCTGTGGGAAAACATCTCTTTGTCAGATACTTCAGGGGGAAGAGGTTACTTATAAGGAAACTCAATCTATACAATTGTATGATGACTTTATAGATACTCCTGGTGAATATTTGGAGAATAGAGTTTATTATAGTGCATTGATAACGACTGCTGCAGAGGCTAATATAATTGCTTTAGTTCAGGAGTGTGGCGATACTATTTCTATGCTTCCACCTGGGTTTGCTGGAACTTTTGGAAGAGAAGTTATTGGTGTTATAACTAAGGTAGATAAAGAAGGTTGCAAAGAGAGTATTAGTATCATTGAGGATCAATTAATGGCTTCAGGCGTTAATAGAATTTTTAAGGTTTCTGTTTATTCTGGTGATGGAATAGAAGAATTTAAAAAGTATATAGATATTTAGCATTTGTTGATATAATACTTATTTTTAGTTGGAGAAAAAAAGTATATATAAAGGATACTTCTTTTTCTTTTATGTTAAGCAATGTAAGAATAAACGCAGCAAATTTAGATGTTGTTATGTAGAAAATATTGTATTAATTTTAATTATTTATAAAAAGTAATAAAAAAAGGTTGCAATTAGATAAATACTATGTTATTATAAATGAGTAGCAAAGTTGCTAACAAAAAAAGAAAAATTAAAAGATCCATTTAGATAAGTAGTTTCTCATAAATTAGAGATTATTACATCCAATTAGAATCTTTAATTTCAGGAGGAATATTTATGACAGATAAGACATTAGTATGTAGAGATTGTGGAAGTGAATTCGTATTTTCAGTAGGAGAGCAAGAATTCTACCAAGAAAAGGGATTTACAAATGAACCAACAAGATGTTTAGCTTGTAGAAGAGCTAAAAAAGAACAAAATAGAAGATAATTTTAGATTATTATAGGTTGTAGTTTTAACTACAACCTTTTTTGATTATAATAAAATACAGGTTTTAATATTAATAAATCATAAATTGTGTTTAGTATAGTTGTATTAGTTTAGGAGGTTAAAGAGATGAATGAAAATAAATTTAATGGTATGGGAAAGATATATTCTAAATATCGTCCATCATATCCTTTCAATTTTATTGATTATCTTTTTACAGATGTAGGAATATCTAAAAATAGTATTATTGTGGATATAGGCTCTGGTACTGGTATTTTAACTGGACAACTACTTGAAAAGGGCAGTAAGGTATATGGTGTTGAACCTAACGCTGATATGCGTGTTATTGCTGAAACTAATTTAAAAGATCTTCCTAGATTTACGTCTGTTAATGGATGTGCTGAAAATACTACTATTGACGACAATAGCGTTGACTACATCACTGTTGCACAGGCTTTCCATTGGTTTGATAGAGAAAGATTTAAAAAAGAGTGCCAGCGTATTTTGAAACCAGAAGGAAAAGTGATTTTAGTTTGGAATGTTAGAGATAATAAAAATGAATTAGTAATGGAAAACTATAAAGTTAATCGAAAATATTGCCCAAGTTTCAATGGCTTTTCTGATGGAATGTATGGTAAAAACAATGAGGATGATTTTTCAGACTTTTTTAACGGCAAATATGAAACAAAAGTTTTTCTTAATAACTTAATTTTTGATATGGATGGATTTATTGGACGTAATCTATCGTCTTCATATTCACTGAAAAGTAATGATGCACAGTATGATAATTATGTTAATGAATTAAAAAAGGTTTATGAAAAATATAGTAGTAATGGGCAGCTTATAATGCCAAACTTAACATGTAGTTATATTGGAAATGTGTAGAAAGATAAAAAAAGGTTGCAATTAGATAAATACTATGTTATTATAAATAAGTAGAAAAGTTGCTAACAAAAAAAGAAAAATTAAAAGATCCATTTAGATAAGTAGTTTCTCACAAATTAGAGATTATTACATCCAATTAGAATCTTTAATTTCAGGAGGAATATTTATGACAGATAAGACATTAGTATGTAGAGATTGTGGAAGTGAATTCGTATTTTCAGTAGGAGAGCAA
>NZ_JACOOO010000031.1:0-167502 GCF_014287825.1 Clostridium hominis | reverse complement strand
TCACCCGTCCGCCGCTAGCTTTGTTCCGAAGAACTCCACTCGCTCGACTTGCATGTGTTAGGCATGCCGCCAGCGTTCGTCCTGAGCCAGGATCAAACTCTCAATAAAAAGTTTAATCTGTTGCTCAAATTACTTTGAGTCTTTAAATATTTTAAAAACTCTCAAAAGAATTGCTGGTTCTTAATTTATATTCTGTTCAATTTTCAAAGATCATTTAGCAATCAATTTCGACTGCTTTCTTATGATAACATTTATCTTTTTTGTTGTCAACATCTTTTTTTAAAGTTTTTTGACTTCAAACTGATGTTTTCAACAAATCATCTTTAGTAATTTGTAATTACTGCCGACGACTTTTACTATATTATCATCTTTCTCTTTTCTCTTACAAAACTTTCTACTTATACAATTAAATTATTTTTTTATTTCTTTAATTTTCTTTATTTTTCTTTAATATACACATATTGATACGCCAGGATATGTTGAGTTTATTTTTACATATTAACTATTATATTTACTTATTTGTAAGTATAAAAATGAGCTAGATTATACATAATATACTCTAACTCATTTTCACTTATAAACTTTAATTATTCTCTCGCTTATTTTATAACATTAACTATTTCTTTAAACTTATTTCCTCTTACCATAAAGTTTGGAAACATATCAAAAGATGCACATGCAGGAGATAAAGTTACCACATCACCTTCCGTAGATATCTTTCTTGAAACTTCTACAGCTTCTTCTAAAGAATCTACCATTATAGTCGGTATTTCTATTCCCTTTTCTATTTTAAGCTTTTCAAAGGCTTCTTTTATTTTAAATTTAGTAGCTCCTAATATTATCACTTCTTTTATATAAGGATATCCATCCTCTGCTAACGGTTCAAAAGGAATATGCTTGTCATATCCACCAGCAATTAATATTACCTTTTTTTCAAAAGCTCTCAATCCAGCTACAGTTCTTGTCGGTGTAGATGCTATTGAATCATTATAATACTTAACTCCATCTATTTCCCTAACAAATTCACATCTATGCTCTACTCCACCAAAGCTTTCTGCTACATTTTTCATAGTTTCAATTTTCACATCATCTTTAGTAGCTATAAAAGCAGCTAAGTAATTTTCTACATTGTGCATTCCTTTTATAATTATATTATCTTTTTCACAAACTTCATTTCCTTCTAAATAAAGTTTTCCCTCTTTATAATAAGCTCCATTTTCTATTATTCTCTTTGAACTAAATTCCCTTACATAACCTTTAGCTTCTTTTTCAAAACCGAATGTTATATCATTTTCCCTATTCACAACCAATACATCTGTTTCATTTTGATATAGGAAGACATTCTTTTTAGAATCTATATATTCTTCCATGCCTTTATGCATATCTAAATGATTAGGTGTTAAATTAGTTACTATAGCAACATCAACTGGCGAGTTCATAGTCATAAGTTGGAAACTAGATAACTCTAAAACTACCATATGCCCATCTTCAACTTCTTCTATTCTTGAAAAAAGTGGAGTTCCTATATTTCCACCTACCCACGTTCTATATCCTTCTGTTTCTAAAAGTTTTGCTACTATACTAGTAGTTGTAGTTTTTCCATCAGATCCTGTAATGGCATATACCTTACCTTTACAATATCTTACGAACTCTTCCATCTCTGAAGTTACATATGCACCTTCATTCTTGACCTTAACTAAAGCATCACAATCTATTCTCATAGATGGTGTTTTAAACACAACTTCAAACCCTGTTAAATTATCAAGATAATTTTCTCCAAGTTCTAATTTTACTCCTTTTGATACAAAGTTATTAAATACATCACCTAATTCTTCTTTAGTCTTTCTATCAAAAGCTGTAACCTTAGCTCCTAACTTTAGCAAAAAGTTTATAAGAGGTATATTACTAACCCCTATGCCAACTACAGCAACATTTTTATTCTTAATAAAATCTTTAAATTCTTTAAAATCCTTTTTCATATTATCCTCCAAAGTACTAGTATACCTTCATACAAAATTCTCTTTATTTGAATTTTATCCCATTCTAATTTTATTATAACATTTTAAATTATTATATTCTATTGATGGAAAATATCCTACCTATATAAAAATTAAAAGGGTTGTTTTTTATAAAACAACCCTTTAAAATAATTAAAACTCTAAACTCTTAGCTATAAAGTCATTTAATTCTTCTATTTTAACTCTTTCTTGAGTCATAGAATCTCTATGTCTTATAGTTACACATCCATCATTTTCTGTTTCAAAGTCAATTGTTATACAGAATGGAGTTCCTATTTCATCTTGTCTTCTATATCTCTTACCAATACTTCCTGTTTCATCATATTCTATGTTGAAGTTCTTAGCTAACATTGAATAAACCTCATCAGCTTTTTCTGATAACTTCTTAGATAATGGTAATACAGCTGCTTTGTATGGAGCTAAAGCTGGATGTAAGTGCATTACTGTTCTAACATCTCCACCTTCTAACTCTTCTTCATCATAAGCATCTACTAAGAATGCTAATGCAACTCTATCAGCTCCTAATGATGGCTCTATACAATATGGTACATATTTCTCATTAGTTGTTGGATCTAAGTAAGTCATATCAGTTCCTGAGTGCTCTGCATGTTTCTTTAAGTCATAGTCTGTTCTATCAGCTATTCCCCAAAGTTCTCCCCAACCAAATGGGAATAAGTATTCTATATCAGATGTTGCATTTGAATAGAATGATAATTCTTCTTCACCGTGGTCTCTCATTCTTAAACAATCAGCCTTAACTCCTAGGTTTAACAAGAAGTTCCAGCAATAATCTTTCCAATATCCAAACCACTCTAAATCTGTTCCTGGTTTGCAGAAGAACTCTAATTCCATTTGTTCAAATTCTCTTGTTCTGAAAGTGAAGTTACCAGGAGTAATTTCATTTCTGAAAGACTTACCTATTTGAGCTATACCAAATGGCACTTTCTTTCTTGAGGTTCTTTGAACTGACTTAAAGTTAACGAATATCCCTTGAGCTGTTTCTGGTCTTAAATATACTGTACTAGCTGAATCTTCAGTTATCCCTTGGAAAGTTTTAAACATTAAGTTGAACTTTCTAATATCAGTATAGTTCATTTTTCCACATTTAGGACAAATTATATTATTGCTAGTTATGTATTCCATTAATTGCTCATTTGTCCAACCATCAGCTGTAGCAACCTCTGCTCCATTTTCAGTCATATGATCTTCAACTAACTTATCTGCTCTAAATCTAGCCTTACACTCTTTACAATCCATAAGTGGGTCAGAAAATCCTCCAACGTGCCCTGACGCAACCCAAACTTCTGGATTCATTAATATTGCACAATCAACTCCAACATTGTATGGACTTTCTTGTACAAACTTCTTCCACCAAGCTTTTTTTACATTGTTTTTAAACTCTACTCCTAATGGACCGTAATCCCATGAGTTCGCAAGACCACCATATATCTCTGATCCTGGGAATATAAAACCTCTACTTTTACATAAAGCAACTATTTTATCCATAGTCTTTTCTACTGACATACTTAATTCCTCCTATTTTTTAAACTTATATATAATGAAACTCCTTCTCTTTAGGTCGAATGAGTACACCATGTGTAACTTCACGTACTCAAATCTTAGATTCGGACTTTCAGTTAAATTCAAATTATTAAATTTCAAAGTAATTTTTATTATAAAATAAAAAAAAGCCTTATAACCACAAAGGGACGAAATTAAATATTCCGCGGTTCCACCCTTCTTGGCTCAAGCCCATCTTTAAAAAATACACTCCAAAGCTCCATTCATTTTAATTTTCTAATGATTCACACCAACCATCATCTCTCTTAAAGAAACATTAAAATTACTTTTCTTTTTCATCGTGTTTATTAAATTATATATTAATTTTACCAAAACACATTTATATGTCAAGCAAAATGACTTTTATTAATCAGAATCTTACACATATATCCTACTTATAGTTACTATTTTCCTAAACAAGCATAATATGAAATTATCAATCTATTTAATACAATAAAATCTTAATTAAGGAGGAAGTATATATGTGCTCAGATAAATCTAAACAATCTATTTCATTAGAAAGATGTTCTGAATTAAAAACTAGAATACAAGATTACCTAGATATAAAGGACACTATTCCTAAAGGATTATCACCACTCCAAGAAGAAAAAATGCTCTCTAAAAAGAAAAAGATACTAGAAATTTTAAATGGAACCGAGTCTGATTGGAATGATTGGAAATGGCAATTAAAAAATAGAATTAGCGATGTATCTCTTTTGTCCAAAATAATAAATTTAACCGATTCAGAAATTGATAGTATAAAAAAAGTTGAACAGAAATATCGTTGGGGTATTACACCTTATTATACTTCTTTAATAGATGATGATGATAAATTCAATCCCATAAAACTGCAATCAATCCCAACTTTTCTTGAATTAGATGATAGAGGTGTATTAGACCCGATGTCAGAAGAATTTACTAATCCTGCCGGTTCTATAACAAGAAGGTACCCTGATAGACTAATAATTAATGTAACTAATGTATGCCCTTCATTTTGTAGGCATTGCCAACGCAGAAGGAATATTGGTTGTATAGATGAACATAAATCTAAAGAAACTCTCCAAGAATCTATTAACTATATAAAAGCTAATACAGAAATAAGAGATGTATTATTAACAGGTGGAGATGCGCTAATGCTATCCGATAATACATTAGATTGGTTATTAAATGAGCTCTTTAGCATTAACACCGTTGATTATGTAAGAATAGGTACTAGATGCCCAGTTACAATGCCTCAAAGAATTACTGATGACCTACTAAAAATACTAAAAAAATATCGTCCTATTTATATTAATACTCATTTTAATCACCCACTTGAAATAACTCAAGATGCTAAAGCTGCCTGTGATAAACTTGCTAACTCAGGAATACCACTAGGAAATCAAGCTGTTCTGCTAAATGGAATCAACAATGATAAATATATAATGCGTCTTTTAAATCAAGAGCTTTTAAAATGTAGAGTTAAACCCTATTACATTTTCCACGCCAAAAACGTAATAGGTACGCATCATTTTAACACCTCAATTGACGATGGTATTGAAATAATGGAGTATTTAAGAGGCTATACTTCTGGAATGGCTATTCCAACATATATTGTTAACGCGCCAAATGGTAATGGAAAAACCCCACTTCTGCCTGAATATATTATTTCTAGAGGTAAAAATTATGTAACTATAAGAACATGGGAAGGTAAAATTTTTAATTATCCTAATTACCCTACAGATGATTTTAACTCTATGATTGATAAAAATAACTAATTTTATATATTTTTATCAAATATTGTCAATTATCGTAATGTCTTCATATAATGTATTAAAGGACACTATATTTCTGCATAAAATATGCAAATAAATCTTAGTAGACTAAAAACTATATATAAAAATTTTATTAAAGTAGGTGTTATTTTAAAATGGCTAAATATGAAGATTTTAAAGATAATTTTAATAAATTTGAGTTTGGTAAGACTTACTTTTTTGATAAGTCTGGTATTCCAATTAAACCATCTGAACTTAAATCAAATAATCCTTCTTGCCTATCACTAGTTAAAGGGTGTTCCCGTTTAAAATTACCAAGGGGTTTTAAATTTGTTGTTGGCTTTCCTAGCGTATGTTTTAATCTTTCTAATATATCATGTGTAAAAACTCCAATTGTTCAAAAAGTGTTAGTTCCAAATTGTAGATGTGAAAAATCTATTGAATGTGAAGCTCTAGCTGGATATCAAATAAAGGCATTAGGTGAGGTTGAATTTTCTATTAGTATGCCGGTATGTCCAAGATATGGAGGATGCTTTCCAACCCGTTCTTCATCTTCTACTAATATAATTATTCCTGTTAATGAAACTATTTCTTTTAGTTGCTCTCCTAAGTCACTTGAAGAAGACTCATCCACATATATCGACTGGAATTTTGCATTCTTTTCTTTAACTCCTAAAGAAGATTGTGCTGGCCCATATTTAGAAGTTATGGTTGGCTTATCTTTAGAGTTCACTGATATAGACGATTGTACAGAAGAATAAATAAAAGGTGTTATGAAAAAGTAATGTTTTCATAACACCTTTTATTATAAAATTAATATCCTGCTATATATTTTGCATATTCTAATGGATTTAAAAATGCTTTTTTTATGGTTTCTTTATCATAAGATAAATATACAGTATCTTTTCCTGGTTTCGCATTACATTCTATAAACCATATTTCTCCACTTTTATCTATTGCAAAATCTATTCCAATCTCTCCAAACCTTCCATAAATATCTTCTATAGCCTTATAAGTGCTGATTAAAAAATCATCTATTTTAGCTTTAATCCCATCTATCTTTTCTTTTGGATAATTTAATATACTCATAAAAAATTCTTCAAAACGATACACTTTAGAACCTGACCTAGTGCTAGTAATAGGAGCCCCACTTTTACCTAATCTTACTGGACATGCAACTATACCAAGATTACCATTACCATCTCTTTGAACGGTAGCCCTCATATCTACATTTCCTTCATCTACCTTTATCATATCTATAGATGGTTGGATTATAGCATTTTTACCTTTATATAATTCATCTATTCTACTTACTAACCCTTCAAAACTATAATATCTTTCTTGAAACAATTCTTTCGTGAAATAACTTAGGTCAAAGGTTCCATCTAAAAGCTTCACTATTCTAGTGACTCCAATTCCTCTATTTCCAACCCTATCTTTTATATATAGAGTTTTTGACTTCTCTAGCATCATCAATAAATCACTTGCATTTCTATACCTAATTGTTAATGGAAGATATTTTTTTACTTCATCATATCTATTGAGTTTATCATAAACCTGCCATTTATCAAAATAATATCTTGGGTTAAATCTCATAACATTTTCATCTTTTTCAATTGTCTCTCTAATATATTGAGATGCACCTTTTTGTTTATTTAATATACCTCCACCCCTATCATACAAAACATCTGGAATAGGAAAATATCCTTTTTCCCATCTTTCAGCTACATAATTATAATAAGTTCCATGTATTCTTTCATTTTCACTATCAAAATCATTTACTGAAAAAAAATATAAAATTGTTCTTGCATCCCTATTTGATTCACATAGACACTTAAGCTTAGTTCCAGGTCGTTGTTCACTAGCAATACGTACACTTGTAGTGTCTGTGAAACTTCCGATTACTGGTCCAATACAAATAACATTCTCATTTATAATAAAATTTGTCTTCATACCTGAATATACAGAGAATTCATCAACCAAGCTACTTGATATATATATAATATCTTCAGTATCATTTGCAGTACAGTTAACTTCTTTTTTTTCTGCTCCAAACTTAAAAAATATTTCTTTATTAAAATCTATCTTTTCAATTACTTTTTTAGGAATACTTATTTCTCGTGGATCTAATATAAAGTCTTGTAAAATAATAATTTTAATTAAACTAGACCTTTCTGTCATAACCATCTCTCCTTATAATTTATAAATAAACGTTTCATATTACCTTCCTATTATTCTCACAATACATTAAATACAAATACCTTACACTATTTAATAGCTAAGTTAGTTTCTATTTATTTTGAGGTAAGCATAAAATGGAATTCCTATAAGAATTAATATAAACCCATACATTACTATCTCTGCACCAGTTCCATATATAGCATATATGGAATATGCAAATGCTATCAAAGCAAATATTGATGTTTTGATAAATTTAGCAAAACTAACCTTTCCAGTTTCTTTTTTCAATATAATCATCTCTGCTGCTGCAGTAAAAGTGTATACAGGCAAAACAGATAAAGTTGATAATAATACTATAAAATTAAAAGCTCCTGTTAAAGTAGTAATATAATTAGTGATTAAAATAATAGTTGTTCCTATACTTGCTATTAATATCGACATATATGGAGTTCTATACTTATTATGAATTTTTCCAAATATAGCTGGGAATAGATTTTCTTCAGCTGCGGCAAAAGAACATCTTCCTGATAATAAAACCCAACCATTTATAGCCCCTAATATAGAGATTATTGCTCCAAAGGCAATGAAAGGACCTCCCCAATTGCTATTTGTTGTAACATTTATAATATCTGCTAAAGGCGCATTTGATGTTGCCAACGCACCTTGTGAAATAGCTCCAATTGCTAGAACACTTATAACTATATAAATTATAGATGTTATTCCAATTCCCCAAATGGTACTCCTCTTTATATTTTTTTCTGGATCTTTTATTTCTCCTGCAGGAATAGTAGCACTTTCTAGTCCTAAAAATGACCATAAAGTTATACTAACAGCTATAGGTATTGTAGATAGTCCTGTTGTAGATGTTGCCGATACTGTATTAAAATTCTCAACATTAAAATGCATTGAAGCGATACAAGCAAATACTATTAAAGGTAAAATCTTAAATACAGTAGTAATTATCCCTACAATTCCAGATTGCTTTACTCCCCTTATATTTATTATGGTAAATATCCACAATATGAGACTTGATACTAAAAATGCCCATAACCTATTAACTGCAAGTACCGGAAAAAAGTAACTCAAATAACTTGTAGCTGCAGTTATAATTGCTGCATCACCAACCCAAATTCCTATCCAATAGGTCCATGTTACTAAAAATGATGCGAATTCCCCAAATGCTGCCTTTGTATAAACTATAGGACCTCCAGTTTGAGGCATAACTCTTCCAAGTCTTGCAAAGCTTAAAGCAAGGAAAATAGACCCAACGGACGTAATTAACCAAGCAATACAAGTTGCTATAGGATTAGATGCTTCAGCTAATCCTTGCGGGGCCATGAAAATTCCTGATCCAATCATATTTCCAACTACTATAGCTGTTGTAGCAACAATTCCAAGTTCTCTTTTTAATGTTAACTTTTCTTTTGGCTGTTCATTAGTTGTATTGTTCATCTTATCAACCTACATATTATTATTTTATAGTCTATAAACTATAACCTTTCATTACTAATATATGAATTTTTCCATTTTTCGATATAAATAATTCTAATTTTCTTGCTTATTATAAATTAGTCACCAACAAAATTTTCTTTTCATATTATGTACTATAAAAAAAATAACTAAATTAATTAGTTAACTTAAGGATGTAAATACTATGAACAAAGATTTAATATCCACTGATAAGAAAAAGGAGTCTATTGATACTTTTAATACTACTAGGGAAAAAATCATATCATCAGATAGACGTTTCTCTGAAAAAAACGATCATTTATTATTTGAAAATATCGACCTATATGATATCTCTAAAAAAATTCAAACTCCATTCTACCTATATTCTGAATTAGAAATAATCCGCAATATTACTGAAATTAAGGAAGCTTTTAAAAACTACCCTAACACCAAGATATTTTATGCCTCAAAGGCTTGTTCTCTAATTAAAATACTAGAAATAGTTAAAGATAATGAGATATTTGCTGAAGCTAATTCTATTTACGAAATAATGAAATGTATAAAAAGTGGTTTTAAGGGATCTGAAATAATATTCAATGGTGTTCTTAAGAAAAAAAGCGATTTAGAATATGCCATAAAAAATAATATCTATTCTATAAATGTAGACAGTTTTTATGAATTAGACCTCATCGAAGAGATTACAAATGAACTACAAATAGAAGCCAATGTTTCTATAAGGATAGAGCCAAATGTATCTTCTCCCACTCATCCTGATTGTGTAACAGCCTATCACGCTAAAGCCGGAATTGACTTAAAAGATGCAGAGCTAATGTGTAAAAAAATAATAAATATGCCTTATGTAAATCTTAAAGGCCTTCATATACACATAGGTGATCAAATTCCAATAATTGATCCTTTTTCAAAGGCCGTAAAAGTTATTATTGATGAAGCAAAACGATTAGAAAACTCATTAAATATTAAATTTAAATCTATAAATTTAGGTGGAGGTATTCCAGTACCTTATAAATATGGGCAAGGTAATCCATTAAAAGATTATTTATATACATCTCTTAATTCTTCTGATTTTGCAAATATAATTATTGATGAAGTTTTAAAGTGGAGAGATGACATAGAAATATGTATTGAACCCGGCAGAAAAATAGTAAGTAGTGCGGCAGTATTATTGACAACTATCTACAGCGAAAAAATTAAAACTAATTATGATGATAAGTTTAATATACTAGACATAGTAAATTGGAAATTTATCGATGCTGGTTATAGCATATTATCCGATAGCCTTCATTTTAATTGGTTCTTCTATCTTTTCAACACCAAAAATATTAAAGACGATTACACCCTATTAACTAAGATAGCTGGTCCACTATGTGATGGTGGAGATTATTTCCATCAAGGTGTTTATGAAGAATTTTTTTTATTGCCAAAAAACACTTCACTCGGAGATACCCTAGCCTTTATAGATACTGGCGCCTATTCTATCGAAAGTCAAACTATATATAATAATAGACCTAGAAGCGCCGTTGCTCTCATAACTAAAGAAGGTAATATTGAGTTAATCCGAAGAGAGGATACCTTTGATGACATTATTAGTTATGATATTTATTAAAATTTAAATATTTATATGGAGATGAAACTATATGACTTACCCAAAACTTGAGATTAATTTAAGAAAACTACAATATAATGCAAAAATAGAGGTTGACTCTTTTTCTAAAATAGGAATTACAATAATAGGAGTTAATAAGGTTTTTAACGGACTTTATGAAACTGCAGAAGCTATCGTTAATGGCGGGATTACTGTTATTGCCGAAGCTCTTGTTTCCAATCTAAAAAAAATTGAAAATCTCCATTGTGAAAAGGCTCTTTTAAGAAGTCCTGCTTTAAGTGAAATCGAAGACATTATACGCTATGCTGACATATCTTTAAATTCTGAAATTGATATTGTTAGAGAATTATCTAAGGAAGCTATAAAGCAAAATAAAATTCATAAAATATTGATAATGATTGATTTAGGAGATCTGCGAGAAGGTATTTGGTTTGAAAACAAATCAGAAATTGAAGATTTTGTTTCAGAAGTTCTTTCCCTACCTAATATAGAAATTTATGGATTGGGAACTAATTTTAATTGCTACGGTACAGTTCTGCCAACTGTTAAAAATAATAATTTATTTATAAGTATTGCAAAAGAATTAGAAAATAAATTTAATTTTAATTTTAAATACCTTTCAGCAGGAAATGCGACTAGTTACTATCTTATAGAACAAGGTCTTTTACCTCCTGAAATAAACCATTTAAGAATTGGAGGTCTGCATCAATTCGGAATTGAATATGCATTCGGTAAATATTTAGATGAATATTATCATTCTGATATGGATATAAAAAATTTTTCATCTAACCTCTATATTCTTAAAGCAGAAATTATAGAGTTAAATATTAAGCCTACTATACCTTTGGGTGAATTAGGGTTTGATGCTTTTATGCAGAAGAAGTCCTTTATTGATAAAGGTAATAGAAAGCGTGCTATTTTATCTTTTGGAATACAAGATATCCCCTATGAAAATATTTATGCTACAGATCCGTCAATTAAAGTTATTGGACAAACCTCAAATCATACAATAATAGATATTGAAGATTGTTTAACTCAATATAAATTAGGAGATATCATTTCTTTTGAACTTGATTATACAGCACTTCTGTTTGCTTGCAATTCTCCAGGAATAGAAAAATCTTTTGTTTATGATTAATAAGAAATGGTGTGTTGTATTTTACAACACACCATTTCTTATTAATCATTACTTTCTAAGTTGAGCTAAATATTTAGAGTATTTAAATATAGCACATGATTGTGGGGATGGTCCTTCCATATCATCAATACCTGGTACACGATATTTATCAGGCTTTGCATTACCTTCTATTAACCATATATGACCGTCTTCATCAATAGCCATATCCATTCCTATCTCTCCATAAGTTCCAAATTGCTTTTCAATATATTTTGCAACTTTAATAGTTTCTTTACCAAATTCATCCTCAGTTGGTATATATACATCTTTATAATTTTCTTTTAATACTTCATAAACATCTTCATATAAGTGTAATACTCCTCCAACACAATAGTTTGTTATATTAGAATGCTCCTTAGAGTGTATTGCATAATAATTTGTGGCTTCCCATATACCATATTCATCCTTTTCTAATGTTATTCTAAAATCCATTTTATGCCCATTATACTTTATTAGATTAATACCTTGTTGTACAACAAAAAATACTCTTCCATACTTTTGTTTTTCTATTATAAATTTATCTATATAATTTTTCAACAGATCCAGGTTTTCAACAAATACTAATTTAAGCTTTCTATTATAAAAATCAATCCTATATTTTCCATCAACTTTTTCTATGGAAAATACTTCTTCGCCTCTGCTTCCCATAGAAGATTTAATAAATATAAAGTTATACTTATTTAGCATAGATACTATATCATTAAAACTTTTATATAAAATTGTTTCAGGTAAATATTTATGCATCTCATCATACATGAATAATTTTTTATATAACGGCCATTTTCCTAAACTTCCTTCTGGGTTAATAAACCTTATATTAGAATTCTCTCTTAAATTTTGTCTTTCTTCTTTAACCAGTCTTTTCTCTTCTTCATTTCCATGTGCAATCCTATCATAAATAATATCTGCCATAGGTAACCATCTATATTCCCACCTATTCGATGCTACCCTAAACGTATATCCCTTAATTCTATTATTTTCCCAATCAATGTCTTTAACCGAAAAACAGTACGCCATACATCTTTCATGAGGACTTGCTTCCTGAATATGCTCTATAGCTTCAAGTGGTGGAGCTCCTTTTCCAATCTCCTCACAATAATTAATCGGCATAAATACACCTACCACCGGTCCAAGGTAAATATTTTCATTCTTTCTCCATATATTTAAAATAATATCATCATATATTAATATTTCATTTGATACTTCTTCTGAAAAGCTCATGCTTTCTTCTTCATTCATATTACACTTAATCGCAGATCTAACTTTCAATTGTCCTAAGTGGATATTATATTGCTTATTATCCTCTATTTTCAATTTATTATATATATCTTTTCCTAATAAGCAAATATCTTTATCTACATTATTTAACAATATTATTATTTTAACGTTTAACATTTCTCCCTCCAATTTTTATTATTACGCTCAGATTAATTACACTACAATATCCTGTAATCAAATCTCATCTTTTTCATCAATCGCTAAATTAATTCCTAGATTTCCAAATCTGCCAAATTTAAATTCATAGCTTCACTACATAATTGCCTTTTATCACTAATACTATGTTATTCACAACTTAAGGTAATGGTGAAAGTACTCATATCACCTTATTTATTACCTCCTACAAATTATTTTATTATCATATTTATTTCATTAATCATATAATACACTGATATTACTATATTCCTAATATCTATTAGGCTGTATTTTCATGGAGGAAAAACTATGTTGTCAAAAGTTAAAATAACTTATATAGATTCATCAGATATCTCATGTTGCTATTTTACTGAATCACAAATTAAACACCTTAACTTAAATATTAATAAAAATCAAATTATCCTCTCTGTAGGATCTTTAGACATTAATTTAAATGTAGTTATACTAGATGAGCATAATAATCTTAATTTGAATCGGCTATACTTGTCTAAAAACGTAAAAAACTATATATATTTAGATGAAGGAACTTTACTTCAACTTAAACAAATTGATAATAATCATTTATCTATAGGACCTTTAATAGGTGTTTTTATTAATCAAGAAAAATTTGATTATCTCCTTAGAGGAAAAGGAATAACTGCTTATACACAATTTTTTAAAGCTTGTGAAAGCTTATATGGATTATGTTGCTTCTTTTCTATTGAAACTATTGACTGGAATAATAAACTAATCAAAGGATTGACTAAGAAAAATTCTCAATGGACTATGAATACTTTTCCGCTACCAAAAATTATTTACGATCGTAATGTAGAAAATAATTGCAGAGCTGAGAGTATCTTATTAAGAAACAATCTAAGAGATAGCTGCCATATATTAAATTCTATTCCTAAGCTTGCAAAATTACAAACCTTCGATGCTTTAAGAAAAAATCCTAAACTTAATTATATTATTCCTGAAACTATTCCGTATGAGGATGTAAATGATTTAAAAAATGCCTTAAACAAATATCATAGTATTTATTTAAAACCAGATGCCCTTAGTAAAGGTAAAGGGGTTTTTAGAGTAAGAAAGATTTCTGACATTGAATATGGTGTAGAATATAGAACTGCTGAAGAAAATCATAAATTTACACTAACAAACCTTTTAAATTTGGAAAATGTAATGGCTCCATTTTATGAAAAAGGTGGCAGATATCTTATCCAAAAAGAAATTAATAAAGCACCATTTGATGACAGCGATTTTGACTTAAGAGTTTTATTTCAAAAAAATTGGCAAGGAACTTGGCACATTAGTGGAATTTCTGGTAGAATAAGCGCTCCTGGTAGTGTCATAACTAGCCCAAGAAGTGGTGGAAGAGTAGAAAACTTTGAGGTTATTTTAAAAAGAACATTTAATGAAAGCTACGATACACCAAATGGAATATATTCCAATATACTTTATTACGGAAAAGAAGTATGTTCGTCTATCGAGAGTGAATTCGGAGATTGCGTAGAGCTAGGATTAGATATAGCTATAGATACTAATAAACGAATATGGATTATCGAAGTAAATGGAAAACCATTAAAAGTTAGTTTAAAGCGTCTCAATGATCCTGCTCTTTTTTCTTTATGTAATAAGCGTCCTATTGAATATGCTGTATATGCATCAGGATTTAAATCTGCTGATACCAGTTTAGGTGGATTATTAGAGTAAACTATAGAGTTATCACTAAAATAATTATTACAATATAATATATTTAATAAAAATTTTCTAAAGAATAAAAAAGAGTTTTGTAAAATCAGACTAATCTGTTCTTACAAAACTCTTTTAAAATAAAAATGGCTCCGCGAAGAGGACTCGAACCTCCAGCCTATCGGTTAACAGCCGAGTGCTCCACCATTGAGCTATCGCGGAATATTCTATGATTCTTTAAATCTCTGATCTAGTTAGAATCTCGTACTTCTCAGCTTAACTGAGCTAGTTACTTTTTTCTTAAGTTTAAAATGGCTCCGCGAAGAGGACTCGAACCTCCAGCCTATCGGTTAACAGCCGAGTGCTCCACCATTGAGCTATCGCGGAATATTCTATGATTCTCTAAATTTATAATTTAGCTAGAATCTCGTACTCCTCAACTCTGTCGAGTGAGTTTCCTTTTAACTTTTGCAATGAAGTTTAAAAATGGCTCCGCGAAGAGGGCTCGAACCTCCAACCTATCGGTTAACAGCCGAGTGCTCCACCATTGAGCTATCGCGGAACGTCATTGCATAATCTATTATATCAACTTTTATATAAAATGCAACCCCTTTTTTAAAATTTTATATAATAAAATTTTAAAAGTCGCCTTTCGGCGACTTTGATTAGTTTTGTGGTTTCATCGTTGGGAATAATATAACGTCTCTAATTGAAGCAGAATCAGTTAAGAACATAACTAATCTATCTATTCCAATTCCAAGTCCACCAGTTGGTGGCATACCTGTTTCTAATGCGCTCATGAATTCTTCGTCAATCATGTATGCTTCATCATCACCAAGTTCTCTTTCCTTAGCTTGTTGTTCAAATCTTTGTCTTTGAACTATAGGATCATTTAATTCAGAATATGCATTACATAATTCTCTACCGAATACAAATCCTTCAAATCTTTCAGTAAACATTTCATTTCCTCTCTTTTTCTTTGTAAGAGGAGAAATTTCTACTGGGTAATCTATAATGAATGTTGGTTGAATCATATGTTGTTCACCAAATTCTTCGTATAACATGTTTAATACTTCACCTTTAGTTACAGTATTTAATGGTTTTGGGAACTCTAAATGCTTCTCTTTAGCAATAGCTTGAGCTTCTTCATCTGTTTTTATTTCATTGAAGTCAATTCCAGCATATTCCTTAACAGCATCAACCATAGTTATTCTTCTCCATGGTGCCTTAAAGTCAATTTCAGTACCTTGG
Source organism: Clostridium hominis (assembly GCF_014287825.1). NCBI lineage: Bacteria > Bacillati > Bacillota > Clostridia > Eubacteriales > Clostridiaceae > Clostridium > Clostridium hominis. Next base: position 151,383 of record NZ_JACOOO010000031.1, on the reverse strand, counting down.
TAAGTAACTTTAGTAGTTCCATTTACCTTTTTACAAACATACTCTATCATGTTTTCAGTTATTTCCATCATGTCATTATAGTCAGCATAAGCTTCGTATAATTCAATCATAGTAAACTCTGGATTATGTCTAACAGACATTCCTTCGTTTCTGAAGTTTTTACCCATATCATATACTTTTTCAAGACCTGCAACTATTAATCTCTTTAAGTATAATTCTGTTGCTATTCTTAAATACATATCTATATCTAAAGTATTATGGTGAGTTATAAATGGTCTTGCAGCAGCCCCACCAGCAATTGCCCCTAATATTGGTGTTTCAACTTCTAAGAATCCTTTATTATCTAAGAATTCTCTAATTCCTTTGATAATTTGAGTTCTCTTTATTATAGTTTCTTTAACACCTGGATTAGTTATAATATCTACTTCTCTTTGTCTATATCTTAAATCTGGATCCTTTAATCCATGCCATTTTTCTGGAAGTGGTTTTAAAGATTTACAGATTAACTCTATCTCTTTAGCTTTAACAGAAACTTCTCCAGTTTTAGTCTTAAATACTTCACCAGTACAAGCAACCCAGTCACCTAAATCATTAGTCTTATATTGCTTTAAAGCTTCCTCTCCAACTTCATCAATCTTTATGAATAATTGGATTTTTCCATCTCTATCATGTATATCAGAGAAAACTACTTTTCCTTGACCTCTTTTAGACATAATTCTTCCAGCTACAGTAACTTCTTTACCTTCTAAAGCTTCAAAATTATCTTTTACTTCTTTTGAAGAATGTGTTCTGTTAACCTTATATACGTCAAACGGGTCCTTTCCTTCTTCTTGTAATTTAGCTAGTTTTTCTCTTCTTAAAGCTTCTTGCTCACTATATTGAGACTCTAGCTCTTGTATATTCATTTCTTCAGTTGACATTAATTCTACCTCCAATTAAGCTCTTCTAATTCCTAGAACTTCGAACTTACTAATTCCTTCTGGAACTGTAACTTCAACAACATCCCCAATTCTTTTACCTAGTAATGCTTCTCCTACTGGTGATTCATTTGAGATTTTAAAGTTCATTGGATCCGCTTCTGCTGATCCTACTATTGTGTATTCAACTTCTTCATCAAAGTCATAATCCTTAACCTTAACTACTGCTCCTACTGAAACTGTATCGCTTGGGATTTCACTTTCATCTACTACTTGTGCATTTTTTAACATATTTTCTAGTTGAAGGATTCTTCCTTCTGTAAATGCTTGGTCGTTCTTTGCTTCATCATATTCTGAGTTTTCACTTAAGTCCCCATACCCTAAAGCTACCTTAATTTTTTCAGTTATTTCTTTTCTTTTAACTGTTTTTAAATACTCTAACTCTTCCTCTAGCTTTTTAACTCCTTCATAAGTCATTATAAACTTTTTTGTTTGACTCATATCTTTCTCCCCTTCGAATCTTACTTTATTAAATACCTATTTATAGGTTAATAATCTTGAAATCATTTTAAATATTATAAAGCAGCCCTTTTGATATGTCAATAAAATTACACTCCATAAAAAATAGCGCTTTTCTTAATAATATTCTATATTTTGATATAAATTACTACTATAAGTATTATTTTATATCAAAAGATTTTTATACTCATTTAGCATCTCTATAACCTTGGAACTTTCATTCATAGAATTAATAGTATTTCTTAACTCACTACTATTTGGTAGTCCTTTAAGATACCACGATGCATGTTTTCTCATTTCTCTTACAGCTTTACGTTCTCCATCATATTTTAAAGCCAATTCATAATGTCTAATACACATATTTATTCTTTCTGTATCAGTTACTATAGAAGGTTCTTTATCATTTAAAACATCTTCTACTTGCTTAAATATCCATGGATTACCCATACTTCCTCTTGCTATCATAATAGCATCACAATTAGTAATATTTTTCATTCTTAAAGCATCTTCCGGTGTAAACACGTCTCCATTCCCTATTACTGGAATTGAAACAGCAGCCTTCACCTTAGCTATTATATCCCAATCTGCTTTACCTTCATACATTTGTTTTTTTGTTCTACCATGAATAGCAATAGCATCAGCACCTGCTTCTTCTAAAGCCTTCCCAAATTCTACAGCATTAATATTTTCTTCATCATAACCTTTTCTAAATTTTACAGTTACGGGCTTGTTCGAAACCTTTTTTATACTACTTACAATTTCTGCTGCTAATTTAGGATCTCTCATCAATGCAGATCCTTCATTGTTTTTTGTTATTTTTGGTGCAGGACATCCCATATTTATATCTAAAATACAAATATCCTCCATTGGGTTAAAATATTTTTGAACTACCTCTGCCATTATTTTAGGATCATTTCCAAAAATTTGAGCAGCAACAGGTTTTTCTTCATCTGCTATTCTTAATAATGCCTTAGTGTTATCACTTCCATAATATAATGCCTTCGCACTAACCATTTCTGTGTAAACTAAACCACATCCCATTTCTTTACATAATCCTCTAAAGGAAATATCCGTAACTCCAGCCATAGGTGCTAAGAAAACATTATTTTTAAAAGTAAGGTTCCCTATTTTCATCCTTTGTTACTCCCTATTCTTTTCGTATATTATTCTTAACCCCTCTAATGTTAAGTCTCCCTTAACTTCATCTATAACATCTGTCTGTCTAGCAATTGTGTTCGCTAACCCTCCAGTCGCTATTACAAAAGGTTCTCCTAATCCTAAGCTTTTCATCTCTTCTTTCGTCTTCTTAACAATGTACTCTACTTGACCTATATAACCATAAAGTATTCCAGCTTGCATACTTGTTATTGTATTTTTACATATAATATTTTTGGGTACTTCTAGCTCTATTCTTGGTAATTTAGCTGCTCTTTCAAATAAAGCATCTGAAGATATCTTTATTCCTGGTGATATGCATCCACCTAAATAATTTCCTTCCTTAGTTAATGCACAATAAGTCGTTGCTGTACCAAAATCTATTATTATTAAATCCTTATTATAAAGTTCATTAGCCGCTACTGCATTTACAATTCTATCTGCTCCGACTTCCTTAGGATTATCATACTTTATATTAATTCCAGTTTTGATTCCAGGGCCAACAACTATTGGCTCTATATCAAAGCTTTTTCTAACCATATTCTCTAAAGAATGCATTATGTTAGGTACAACTGATGATATGATTATACCTTTTACTTGTTTAGGATCTAATCCATTTTGAGTAAATAACTGCATAAGTTGAATACTATATTCATCAGAAGTTTTCTTGGTATCTGTAGAAAGTCTCCAGCTAGCTATATATTTGTTATCTTCATATATTCCTATAACTATGTTTGTATTCCCTACATCTACTAACAATATCATACAAGCACCACCTTAATATAATTAAAAGCAGCCTTTAAGCTGCCTTTAATCTTTATATCCTAATTAATTTAATCAATACTTTAATTTTAACAATTACATAACTTTTGTCAAGTATTTAGCCTTTATTCTCTAGAACAATCCAACAATTTTTCCATTTTCTTGTATATCCATTTTGTTAGCCGCAGGAACCTTTGGTAATCCAGGCATAGTCATTATATCTCCAGTTAATGCAACTATGAATCCTGCACCGTTTGAAACTCTTATTTCTTTAACAGTTACAACAAAGTTCTCCGGTCTTCCTAAAAGGGTTGGATCATCTGATAATGAATATTGAGTCTTAGCCATACATATTGGTAATTTATCTAGACCTATTCTCTCTAAATTAGCAATTTGCTTTTTAGCAGCATTAGTATAGTTAACACCAGTTGCTCCATATATCTCTTTCGCTATTGTTAATATCTTTTCTTCTATAGATTCTTCCTTATTATATATAGGTGCGAATTCTGATTTTTCCTCCAAAGATTGAATAACTGCATTAGCTAGGTCTACTCCGCCTTCTCCACCTTTTTCCCAAACTTCTGAAAGCGCAACCTTAACTCCTAGTTCTTCACAGAACTTCTTTATAGCTTCTTCCTCTTCTTTACTATCAGTTAAAAATCTATTTATAGCTACAACTACTGGAACATTATACTTTTGAATATTTTCTATTTGTTTTTGTAAGTTAGACAATCCATTCTTTAATGTTTCTACATTTGGAATGCTTAGTTCTTCCTTTTTACAGCCTCCATGATGCTTAAGTGCTCTTATTGTAGCAACTAAAACTACACATCCTGGTGTTAATTCTCCATATCTACATTTTATATCGAAGAATTTCTCTGCACCTAAATCTGCCCCAAAGCCTGCTTCTGTTACTACTATATCAGAAAGCTTTAAAGCCATCTTTGTTGCAATTATTGAATTACAACCATGAGCTATGTTAGCAAAAGGACCTCCATGAATTATCGCTGGAGTATTTTCTAAAGTTTGAACTAAATTAGGCTTTATAGCATCCTTCATTAATAATGCCATAGCACCTTGAATTTCTAATTGCTTTGCATATACAGGATTATTATCTAAATCATATGCAACTAATATGTTACCCATTCTTTCTTTTAAATCTTTTAAATCAGATGCTAAACAAAGAATAGCCATAATTTCAGATGCAACTGTTATCATGAATCCATCTTCTCTTAAGAATCCATTAATTGGTCCACCCATTCCTACTACTATGTTTCTTAAAGCTCTATCATTCATATCCATAACTCTTTTAAATAATATCTTTCTCGTATCTATTCTCAATAAGTTTCCTTGATGGATATGATTATCTATAGCTGCACATAATAAATTATTTGCACTTGTAATAGCATGCATATCACCTGTAAAGTGTAAATTAATATCTTCCATCGGAACTACTTGAGAATATCCACCTCCAGCTGCTCCGCCTTTTATTCCAAATACAGGTCCTAAAGAAGGTTCTCTTAATGCTATTATAGACTTTTTATTTAATTTACATAAAGCCTGACCTAACCCAACTGTAACTGTAGATTTTCCTTCTCCAGCTGGTGTTGGATTTATTGCAGTTACTAAAACTAACTTTCCATCTTTTCCTTCTTTGTTTAAAATATCTAAAGATAATTTACATTTATACTTTCCATAAAGATCTATATCATCTTCATTTAAACCTATAGATTCTGCAACTTTTACTATAGGTTCCATCTTAGCTTCTTGCGCTATTTCTATATCACTTTTCATTTTCATTACCCCCTAACTCGGCATTTATTATTATTTTTTTCATTATATCACCTAAACATACAAATTTAACATAATATTTAAAATATAATTATTTTGCAGTTCCAATATCTTTTCTACAATAAGCACCTTCAAAATTTACCTTTTCTCTAATCTTATATGCTACTTCCTTTGCTTCCTCTAAACTTTTTCCTTTTCCAACAACAGATAGAACTCTTCCTCCAGTAGTTATAAGCTTATCTCCTTCTAACTTTGCTCCAGCTATAAATACATTGTTTAATTCTATATTATCAATTTCTATTTCATATCCAGTGTAAGCTTTCTCTGGGTATCCTTTTGAAGAAAGAACAACATTTACACAATAGCCTTCTTCCCACTCTACTTTAGTATCCTCTAACTTTTGATCTAACGATTTTTCTATTAACTCTAAAAGATCCGTTTTCATTAAAGTAAGAACAGATTGAGTTTCAGGATCTCCCATTCTTACGTTATACTCTAAAAGCTTAACACCTTTTTCAGTTATCATTATTCCAAAGAATATTATTCCTCTAAAATCCATTTTCTCTTCTCTAATACCAACTAAAGTTTTATTCATTATATTATTGTAAAAATCTTTTAAAACCTCATCATTTACATATGGATTTGGACATACTACCCCCATACCACCTGTATTAGGTCCCTTATTTCCATCAAAAATTTGTTTATGATCTTTTGCTGATAAGAATGGGATTATTGTTTTTCCGTCTGTTATAGAAAGAATTGATGCTTCTATTCCAACTAAAAACTCCTCTATAACAATCTTCTTGCCTGCACCCTTAAACATATCTTGAATCATAAATAAATCTATAGTATCTAAAGCCGTACTTAGCTCTTCACAAATAACTACGCCTTTTCCAGCTGCTAATCCATCAGCCTTTATAACTATTGGATAATTACAAGTTTCTAAATATGCTTTTGCTTTTTCAGCGTCATAAAATACTTCATACTCAGCTGTGCTAACTCCATACTTTCTCATGAAGTCTTTTGAAAAACTTTTACTTCCTTCAAGTTCAGCACCTTTTTTATCAGGTCCAAATATTCTTAATCCTTCACTTCTAAACTTATCTACTATCCCTTTAGTTAAAGGTTCCTCAGGTCCTACAATAGTCAAATCTATATTATTCCCTTTTGCAAAAGATAAAAGTTCATCTATATCAGTTATATTTAAATTTTCACATTTCTCATATAAAGCTGTTCCACCATTACCTGGCGCTACATATATCTTAGATACCTTTTCATTTTGAATTATCTTAAAAGCAATAGCACTTTCTCTACCGCCAGAACCAACTAATAAAATCTTCATTTAAAAATCCCCCTATAATTAAAGCTATATGAAAAATTAGTTTCATATAGCTTTATAAAATTAGTGTTTAAAATGTCTAACTCCTGTAAACACCATTGATATTTCATGTTCATCACATGCGCTTATAGATTCTTCATCCCTTATTGAACCACCTGGTTGAACTATTGCTTTTATACCGTATTTAACTGCTTCATCTACGCAATCTCTAAATGGGAAGAATGCATCTGATGCTAATACAGTTGCTCCCTTTCCTCTTTCTAAAGCCTCAGTAGTTGCCCAAATTCTATTAACTTGTCCACCACCAATTCCTACTGCAACACCATCTTTAATAGCAACAATAGCATTAGATTTTACATACTTAACAACCTTCATTCCAAATTCCATATCCCTTAATTCAGATTCAGTTGGTTTCTTTTTAGTAACAATACTTAACTCATTTTTTAACTTTAAATCTTCCTCTTGAACTAGTATTCCACCATCAACAGTTACCATAAATTTTTTAGCACTTGGCTTTTGATTACATTTTATTACTCTTAAATTTTTCTTAGCTCTTAAAACTTCTAAAGCTCCTTCAGTAAACGCTGGTGCTGCAATAACTTCTAAGAATATTTTACTCATCTCCATGGCAGTCTCTTCATCTATCTCTCTATTTACTGCAACAATTCCACCAAATATAGATACTGGGTCTGCATCATGAGCTTTCTTATAAACTTCAAATGAAGTTTCTCCTATAGCAACTCCACAAGGTGTATTATGTTTTAATGCACAACAAGCTGTTTCCGCAAATTCATTACACACTTTCCATGCAATATCTAAATCTTTTATGTTATTGTAAGATAACTCTTTCCCATTTAATATTTCAAAGCTATTCATAGCTCCGTCAAACTCATTTGATGAATAATAAGCAGCACTTTGATGTGGATTTTCACCATATCTTAAGCTTTGTTTCTTTTTATATGAAATAGAAAGATATTCAGGATACTCTTCTTCATCTTCTAATAAGAAGTTAGATATAGCTGCATCATAAGCATTAGTTAAGTTAAATACCTTACCAGCTAAAATCTTTCTTAATTCAAATGAAACCTCTCCATTTTTCTTTATTTCATCTATAACTCTCTCATAGTCATCTTTATCACTTAAAACAACAACATCTCTAAAATTCTTAGCTGCTGATCTAAGCATTGTTGGTCCGCCGATATCTATAAACTCAACTTTTTCTTCAAAGCTTAAATCTTCACGAACTTTTTCAAAGAAAGGATATAAGTTAACTACAACATAGTCAATTGTATTTATTTCTCTTTCCTTTAAGGTATTCATATGCTCTTCTTTATCTCTTATAGCTAATATACCTGCATGTATAAGTGGGTGTAATGTCTTAACTCTTCCGTCTAGCATTTCTGGAAAACTTGTCACTTCATTTACTTCAATAACATTTATCCCATTATCTTTTAAGTATTTAAATGTTCCTCCTGTAGAAATAATTTCTACATCTATACTTTCTAAAAATTTAGCTAGATCTAAAACTCCATCTTTATTAAAAACACTTATTAAAGCTCTTTTTTTCATACTACACCTCTTCTTTTATAATAACCTTATTATTTACTATCTCAATTTTCCCTTCACTTATAAGCTTAATTGCTTTAGGAAGATTTAAATGTTCTTTTACTAAAATCTTTTTTTGAAGAGTTTCATAGGTATCGTCAGGTGTTACACTTACTATATCCTGTAAGATTATCGCACCTCCATCAACCTCTTCATTTACAAAATGAACTGTACACCCTGAATATTTAACACCCTTTTCAATAGCGGCTTTATGTACGTGCTCGCCATACATTTTATCTCCGCAAAAGGCTGGGATAAGAGAAGGATGAATATTTATTATTCTATTTTTAAATACCTTTAATATTTCACCTTCTAATATTGATAGATATCCAGCTAATACTATTAAATCAGCATCTCTTACTACTTCTAAAATTTTATTAGACGTTTCACATCCAAATTCTTTCTTACTAATAACACAAGTATTTATATTATGCTTTTTAGCTCGCTCTAAAGCATATATTCCATCTTTACTTCCGATAACAACATCTATTGAAGCATTTATGTATCCATCATTAATCTTATCTATTATTGATTGAAGGTTTGACCCTCCACCAGAAGCAAGTACTGCTATTTTAAACAAATACCCTCACCTCCAGATGTTATATATCCAATTTCATAAGCCTCTTCTCCACATTCCTTAAGCTCATTTAAAATGTCATTAACATCTTTTTCATCTACGCACAAAATAAATCCTATTCCCATATTAAAAGTGTTATACATATGCTCTCTGTTAACACCCAATCTTTCCATCTCTAAGAATATCTCTGGAAGTTCGTAACTTTCCTTTTCTATAACTGCAGTTAAATTTTCTCTTCCATTAAACATTCTTGGAACATTTTCAATAAATCCACCACCAGTTATATGAGCCATTCCTTTCACTGTAAATTTATCTAATATACTTAAAACTGGTTTAACATATATCTTAGTTGGTTCTAAAAGTGTTTCATATATTGGTCTACCATTAAACTCTCTATCTAAATCATTAAACACTTTTCTTACAAGCGAATATCCATTTGAATGAATTCCAGAAGAAGCTATTCCTATAAGCCTGTCTCCCTCTTTAATGTCTTGCCCACTTATTATTTGGTCTTTTTCAATCACGCCTACTGCAAAACCTGCAATATCATAATCTCCTTCTTTATAAAATCCTGGCATCTCAGCAGTTTCTCCACCAATTAATGCACAAGCTGATTGAAGACATCCTTCTGAAACACCTTTTACTAAATCCGCTGCTACTTCTGCCTCAAGCTTTCCACATGCTATATAATCTAAGAAATATAAAGGTCTTGCTCCATGACATAAAATATCATTAACGCACATAGCAACACAATCTATACCTACAGTATCATACTTTCTCTTTTTACAAGCTATATCTAATTTAGTACCTACTCCATCAGTTCCTGAAACAAGAACTGGTCTTCTATATCCTTCTGGTATTTCAATCATGCCTCCGAAAGATCCTAAGCCATTTAAAACATACTTACTCATAGTTTCTTTTGCGTAGTTTTGAATAAGTTTTACAGACTTATATCCTTCTTCTATATTAACCCCTGATTCCTTGTAAGTTAGCATAACACTTCTTCCTCCTCAAGATTCTCATTTAATTTTTCCATTGGTGCTGAAACTGGATAAACTCCATTAAAGCATCCTACACAGAAGTTTCTTCTTCCGTAAAAACCTTCATACATTCCTTCTAAACTTAAGTATCCTAAAGAATCACATCCTATTGATTCTCTTATTTCTTCTACTGATTTATTAGCTCCTATAAGTTCACTTCTATAAGGAGTATCTATTCCAAAATAACAAGGGAATTTAACTATTGGTGATGCTACAAGAAAATGTACTTCTGTAGCTCCTGCCCTTCTTAGAGAATCTATTAAATGCTTTGATGTAGTACCTCTTACTATAGAATCATCTATAAGAATAACTCTTTTTCCATTTACATTAACTTTAAGAGGATTTAACTTTACTGCCACTGCTCTTTCTCTAAACTCTTGAGATGGTGATATGAATGTTCTTCCCACATATCTATTTTTAACAAATCCCATCTCATAAGGAATTCCTGAAGCCTTAGAATATCCAACAGCCGCTGGTATTCCTGAATCAGGAACTGCCACTACTAAGTCAGCATCTATCTTATGTTCTTGGTAAAGAACTTCTCCTTGCTTAACTCTTGTATTATAAACATCCAATTCATCTATAACTGAATCCGGTCTTGCAAAGTATATATATTCAAAAGCACAAGTCTGACATGTAGTTCCTTCTGAATACTTAATAGATTTAACTCCATCACCATCAATCACCACTATCTCTCCTGGTTCTATATCACGAACTAACTCCGCTCCTACAGAATCTAAAGCGCAACTTTCAGAAGAAAGAACGTAGCCTTCATCAATCTTTCCAAGACAAAGAGGTCTTATTCCATGTGGATCTCTTATTCCTATTAACTTATCCTTTGTCATAATAACCATTGCAAAAGAACCTCTTACTGCAGAAATTGCATTAACAACAGCTCTTTCTATACCTCTCTTTGAACTTCTAGCTATAAGTGATGCTAAAACCTCTGAATCAACTGATGTATGAAATACATGTCCACCATCCTCTAATAACTCACGTATAACATCAGCATTTACTAAGTTTCCGTTATGAGCCATAGCTATAGGACCTAGCTTTGTATTAGCTAAAAGCGGTTGTGCATTTTCAACCGTTTTAGCTCCAGCTGTAGAATATCTAACATGACCTATACTTATATTCCCATTTAAAGATCTAAGATAATCCAAATTATCATTATTAAAAGCTTCTGTAATTAAACCCAGTCCTCTATGAATCTTTACTTCTTGTCCATTAGCAACTGCTATTCCTGCACTTTCTTGTCCTCTATGTTGAAGTGCATAAAGACCATAATAAGTTACTGATGCAACATCAACTGGTTGGTTTACATATATCCCAAAAACACCACATTCGTCTTTAAATTTATCATTTGCAGGATCCATAATGTCAATTGATGAATTTATCATTTTTAAATCTCCCTTAAATTCTTTATTTTACCCTTGTATTCTCTTTAAAATTTCTACGTATGCTTCTTCAACGTTACCCATATCTCTTCTAAATCTATCTTTATCTAACTTTTCTCCAGTAGTTGAATCCCAGAATCTACATGTATCTGGTGATATTTCATCAGCTAAAACTACTTCCCCATTTGGTAGTCTACCAAATTCAATTTTGAAATCTATTAAATCTATATTTTGCTTTTTAAAGAACTCTTTTAGAAGTTCATTTATCTTAGCAGTCATTTCATAAATACTATTTAACTCTTCAAAAGTAGTTGCTCCAATACCAACGGCATGATAATCATTTATTAATGGATCTCCTAGGCTATCATCTTTATAAGATAATTCGAATACAGTAGTTTTTAATTTAAAGCCTTCTTCTAATCCTAATCTCTTTGCCATGCTTCCAGCAGCAACATTTCTTACTATAACTTCAAGGGGTACTATTTCCACTCTTTTGCAAAGTTGATCTCTATCATTTAACTTTTCTATGAAGTGAGTTTTAATTCCATTCTTATTTAACATTTCAAAAATCATTGATGTAATTTGATTATTAAGAACACCTTTATTTTGTATTTGAGCCTTCTTTTCTCCGTTAAAAGCTGTTGCATCATCTTTGTAATGAACAATTACATTCTCCTCATTGTCAGTTCTAAAAATTTGTTTTGCTTTACCTTCATATAATTTTTCATACTTATTAACCATTATAATTCCACTCCTTGTCCATTCTCTTCTATAAATTTTTTCTTCATATTTATTCTAAAATCTACCAATTTCTCTTTTATTTCAGGATATTTTAATGAAAGCATTTGAACTGCTAACATCCCAGCATTATAACTATTGTTTATTCCAACTGTTGCAACCGGAATAGACTTTGGCATTTGCACAATTGATAAAAGTGCATCTAGCCCCTCAATGGCTGCTTTAACAGGAACTCCAATTACAGGCAATATAGTTTGAGATGCAATTACTCCCGGCAAATGTGCTGCAAGTCCAGCTCCTGCTATTATTACTTCATAACCCTCTTTTTCGATTTCTTTTAAAGTTTCTTCTAATTTTTCTGGCACTCTATGAGCAGAAAGAATAAAGGCTTTATATTCTACTCCAAATTCTTTTAAACAGTTAGCTGCACCTCTCATAACTTCGGTATCTGATTTACTTCCAAAAAATATTGCTACCTTCATAAATACACTCTCCTCAATTCGAATAATTTATTTAAAATAATTTAATCCTGATTTAAATAAGCCTTGTTCAAAGTTACCTTCCATATTCTTATAAAGATTGCTTCCTGTTCTTTCAGAGTGAGCCATCTTTCCTAATATTCTTCCATCAGGACTTGTAATAGCTTCTATAGCACACATTGACCCATTTGGATTGAAAGGCATGTCCATCGATATATTTCCTTCAAAATCAACATATTGTGTAGCTATTTGTCCATTTTTCACCAATGACTCTAATAGTTCTTTTGGCGCAACAAACTTACCTTCTCCGTGAGATATTGGTACGGTATGAACATCTCCTAAGCTAACCTCGTTAAACCATGGTGATTTTTTAGAAACTATCTTAGTTCTAACCATTGAAGACATATGTCTATTTATATTATTGAAAGTTAATGTTCCCATATTTTCTTCTATATCACATATTTCACCATATGGTAGAAGACCTAACTTCATAAGTGCTTGGAAGCCGTTGCAGATTCCTAGCATCAATCCGTCTCTATTATTTAATAGCTCCATTACAGCTTCTTTTATCTTTTCATTTCTTAAAACATTAACTATAAATTTAGCCGATCCATCTGGTTCGTCTCCAGCAGAGAATCCACCTGGAAGCATTATGATTTGTGAGTTATCTATTTCTTTCTTTAATCTATCTAAAGATTCTAGAAGTGCTTCTTTATTATAGTTTCTTAAAACTACCTCTCTGACCTCTCCGCCTTCTCTTTCAAAAGCTCTCCTGCAATCATATTCACAGTTTGTTCCTGGGAATACTGGAATAACTATTTTGGGTTTTGCTACCTTTATTAAAGGAGAAACCTTACTTCCTTCTTTATATAAAACTTCTTCTAGTTTTCCTTCTGAACTTTTTATTTTTGATTTAAATACATTTTTTAATTTTCTTTCATATTCTTCACTTACTTCATTTAATGAAATATTTAAATCAAGATCTTCTGATAAAATCATTTCTTCATTTATAGTTTCACCTATTACTATATAGTTCATAGTGCTAAGCTCTTTTTCATCTAATTCTTTATCAACTTCTAAAATAAAGCTTCCATAGTTAAATCCAAATAACTCTTCATTAGTTAATGAATTAAACTTAACTCCTACTTTATTTCCTAACGCCATTTTGCTTAAACCTTCTGCTACTCCACCAAATTTAAGTGAATATGCGCTTAAAACTTTCTTATCAGTTATTAATTTATTTAAAGTAACTAAGTTATTTTTAAACATCTCAGATTTTAAAGTTCCATCTTCTTCTTTTTCTGATTTAACTAATATTATCTTAGACCCTGCTTTCTTAAATTCTGGGGATATAGCATCTTCACTATTAATCATTCCAACTGCAAATGATATAAGTGTTGGAGGTACATCCATTTCTCCAAAGCTACCTGACATTGAATCCTTACCACCTATAGCAGGTATCTCTAAATCCATCTGTGCTTTATATGCTCCTAAAAGTGCTGAGAAAGGTTTGCCCCATCTTTCTTTTTTATCTCCTAACTTTTCAAAGTACTCTTGGAATGTTAATCTTGCTTTTCTATAATCTCCACCGATACAAGAAAGTTTAGTTATTGATTCTATAACTGCATAATATGCCATATGGAATGGACTCCATGTTCCAAGCTCTGGATTAAATCCATAAGTCATTATTGATGCTGAATTTGTTTCCCCTTTTTGCACTGGAATCTTAAATACCATACCTTCGGCTGGAGTTCTTGAATATTTTCCTCCCAATGGCATAAGAACTGTTCCGCTTCCAATAGTCGAATCAAACCTTTCAATTAAACCTTTTTTATCACAAACATTTAACTGATTAAGAGTTTCTATCCACTTATCCTTTACATTAACTTCACCTACTGCAAATGGATATTCAGCCGGAGCTGTTACTTTCACTTTTGTTTCTTGAGTCTCTCCGTTTGTATCTAAGAAGCTTCTCTTTATATTAACAATTGTGTTACCTCTCCAGAACATTCTTAATCTTTCTGTATCGGTAACTTCTGCAACAACTACAGCTTCTAGATTTTCTTCACTGGATAACTTTATAAACTTCTCTATATTTTCTCTTTCTATAACTACTGCCATTCTTTCTTGAGATTCTGATATAGCTATTTCAGTTCCATCTAATCCCTCATACTTTTTAGGAACTTGATCTAAATCTATATCAAGTCCTCTACATAATTCTCCAATAGCTACCGAAACTCCACCTGCTCCAAAATCATTACATCTTTTTATCATTCTAGTAACTTCTTTATTTCTAAATAATCTTTGAATTTTTCTTTCTGTAGGCGGATTTCCTTTTTGAACTTCTGCTCCACATTCATTTATTGAATCTTCTGTATGCTCCTTTGAGGAACCTGTTGCTCCTCCGATTCCATCTCTTCCTGTCTTTCCACCTAGAAGAACTACAACATCACCTTTTTGTGGTTCCTCACGTCTAACATTTTCCTTTGGTGCTGCTGCAATAACTGCTCCAACTTCCATTCTCTTAGCTGCGTAATTTGGGTGGTAAACCTCATCAACTTGTCCTGTTGCAAGGCCGATTTGATTTCCATATGAACTATATCCACTTGCTGCTCCAAGAGTTATAGTTCTTTGAGGTAACTTTCCTTTTATAGTTTCTTCTATGCTAACTGTTGGATCTGCTGCTCCTGTAACTCTCATAGCCCCATATACATAAGTTCTTCCTGAAAGAGGATCCCTAATAGCTCCTCCAAGACAAGTTGCTGCTCCTCCAAAAGGTTCAATTTCTGTTGGATGGTTATGTGTTTCATTTTTAAACATTAGAAGATATTCTTCTTCTCCGCTCTCTGTTTCAACCTTTATATTTATTGAACATGCATTAATCTCATCTGATATATCTAAATCTTCTGTAAGTCCTCTTTTTCTTAATTCCTTCATACATATTACAGCTAGGTCCATTAAATTTATATCTCTATCTGTATCTTCTCCATAAACAAAATCTCTTGAACTCATATAAGCTTCATATTCTTTTTTTACTGGAAGGTTGTACTTTCCATCTTCTATTTCAATTTCTTTTATTGAGGTCAAGAATGTAGTATGTCTACAATGATCTGACCAATAAGTATCAATAACCTTTATTTCAGTTATACTTGGATCTCTATTTTCTGATAAGAAATACTTTCTTATCAGCTCTAAATCTCCAATGCTCATAGCTAATCCCATAGTTTTATGGAATTCTTTTAACTCATCTATATTTTTATCAATAAACCCATTTAAAACTTCTACAGCTTCAGGCTCCCTATATTCATTTGTCAGCTCTACTGAATTTATATCTACTTCTCTTGAATCAACAGGGTTTATAAAATATGATTTTATTTTTTCTATATCATTATTAGATATATTACCTTGTAGAATTATAATTTTGCTCCATTTAACATCTACTCTCTTTTCCTTTGTTAAAAGCATTAAACATTCTGAAGCAGAGTCAGCTCTTTGATCGTATTGGCCTGGTAAGAACTCTACCCCAAAAGCAATGTCCCCTTCTTTAATATCTAATTTCCCTTCATAAACGTTATCCACTGGTAGCTCAGAAAAAATAGTCTTTAATGCTGTTTCATAATACTCTTCTTCAATCTCTCCAATTATGTACTTATTTAAAACCCTAACATTATCTAACGTCTTAATAGCAAGATTATCCCTAAAATCTTCTAAAAGCAATTTACCTTCAACATTAAAACCTTCTTTTTTTTCAACGAATATAATTCTATTGCAAGCCATAAATTCTCCTCCAATAATATTCAAATTTTATTTAAAACCTTTTTTCCATATTATCCCTCGTTATTTAAATAATAACATTGCACCTCAAAATAAGTCAACATTTTTTAAAAATATTATTTTATTGTTCGTAATATATAACATATTATTAATATTTTATTTACCTCATTATTCGTATATAGTGTATTCTTATCACTTTCTTCAACTAATAAATCTGATCAACTTAAAAATGATTTGATTTATTTATTCATATAAAAAAGTGTAAAAAATAAAGCTGTGCATAATTTGCAACAGCTTTACTCTTTATAATTATAATGGTTTAATTCTCATAGTTTGGTCTCTTTTGGGCCCAACAGAAACTATTGATATTCTTGTATCAGTTAACTCTTCAATTCTCTCTAAATACTTTCTCGCATTTGGATGTAGCTCTTTATAGCTTCTTGCATCAGCAACTGATTCATCCCAACCTTCAAATTCTTCATATATAGGCTCACACTTAGCTAAATCTTCTAAGCTAGCTGGGAAGTAATCTATTACTTTATTATTAAACTTGTATCCTACACATATCATAACTTTATCTAACCCAGCTAAAGTATCAATCTTTGTAACAGCTAAAGACGTTAATCCACTTACTCTTACAGATGTTTTTAAGATAACTATGTCTAACCATCCACATCTTCTTGATCTACCAGTAGTTACTCCATATTCATGGCCCTTTTCTCTTATCCATTCTCCAATTTCATTATCTAATTCTGTTGGGAATGGTCCCTTACCAACCCTAGTAGTGTATGCTTTAGCTATACCTACAGCATTTGTAATCATATTTGGTCCTATACCAACACCACTTGCAACTCCTCCAGCAGTTGTGTTTGATGAAGTTACGAATGGATATGTTCCGTAATCTATATCAAGAAGCATTCCTTGAGCTCCTTCAAACAGAACAGTTTTATTTTTCTTTATATCGTCATAAATTCTTACTGACGTATCTTGAACAAAAGGTCTTAATCTTTCAGCATATTCTATATATTCATTGTATATTTCATCAAAGTTTAGAGGTTCGCCACCAAGTATTTTAGTTATATAATCATTTTTAAGACTTATGTTTGTTTCTAATTTTTCTCTAAATACTTCCTTATTTATAAGGTCGCATATTCTTATTCCACATCTTTCAAATTTATCTGTATAACATGGTCCTATGCCTTTTCCTGTAGTTCCTATGTCATTTTTACCTCTTGCTTTTTCTTTTAATTTATCAAGAGTCTTATGGTATGGCATTATAACATGTGCTCTATCACTTACTATTAATTTTTCTGGAGTTACTTTAACTCCCTCTCTTTCTAAATAATCTATTTCAGAAAAAAGAGCTATTGGATCTACAACTACACCATTTCCTATTACATTTAACTTTTCATCATGTAATATTCCTGAAGGTATTAAGTGAAGTTTGTATTGTTTCTCACCAACTTCTACAGTATGACCTGCATTATTTCCTCCCTGAAATCTAACAACTACTTCAGCTTCTTCTGCTAAGTAATCTGTCATCTTACCTTTACCTTCATCTCCCCATTGAGCTCCTAAAACAATAAATGTCGACATTTCAACTGCCTCCTTTTAAGACATAATTTTCTATTTAAAAGTATTTAGAGACATTTTATATCCCTGTACCAGGGTATCAAAGTCGTTTAAACCTTTCAATATTTATTACGAATACTTTTTACCTTTATTTTTTATATAATTCGTAGATATATGCATAATTATTATAAATACCAAAACTCCCTAAGGGAGCATTTATTATACTGTTATTTCACTCTTTATATTCACTGCATTTTTATATCTATCTACTATAGGATTTACATATTCATCAATGAATTCAACAACTTGACTTTCTGCTCTTCCTGTAAATAACTTTGGATCTATTATACTTAATATTTCTTCTTCAGTTAATTTAAATGAATCATCCGCAATTATTCTTTTAATTAAATCATTGTCAAGACCTTCGCCTTTAACTCTCTTAGCAGCTTCCATTGAATGTACTCTGATTCTTTCGTGAAGTTCTTGTCTGTCTCCACCTCTTTTTACAGCTTCCATCATGATGTTTTCAGTAGCCATAAATGGAAGTTCACTATCAACATGAGCTCTTATTACCTTATCATATACAACCATATTTTCTGAAATATTTATGTAAAGATTTAATACGCCATCTAAAGCTAAAAATGCTTCTGCTACTGCTATTCTCTTATTAGCTGAATCGTCTAGTGTTCTCTCAAACCACTGAGTAGCAGCTGTTATTGCAGGATTTAATGAGTCTACTATAACATATCTAGCAAGTGCTCCTATTCTTTCACTTCTCATAGGATTTCTCTTATAAGCCATGGCAGATGACCCTATTTGATTCTTTTCAAACGGTTCTTCCATTTCTTTCATACTTTGAAGTAATCTTAAGTCATTACTAAACTTATAAGCACTTTGTGCAATTTCAGATAATGTATTTAACACTATTGAATCAAGCTTTCTTGGGTAAGTTTGACCTGTTACACCATAACTTTTTTCAAACCCCATCTTCTTAGCAACAATTTTGTCTAATTCTTTAACCTTTTCTTCATCACCATCAAAAAGAGTCATAAAACTTGCTTGAGTACCTGTAGTCCCTTTAACTCCCCTTAATTTTAAAGTACTTAAAAGAAATTCAATATTCTCTATATCCATAACTAAGTCTTGCATCCAAAGAGTTGCTCTTTTTCCTACTGTAGTTAATTGCGCTGGTTGGAAATGTGTAAATCCTAATGTAGGCATTCCCTTATACTCCATTGCAAACTTGCTTAATCTATGTAAAACTGTAACTACTTTATTTCTTATTAACTCTAAAGCATCCCTTAAAATAATAATATCTGTATTATCTCCTACGTAACAACTTGTAGCTCCTAAGTGTATTATTCCTTTAGCACTAGGACATTGAAGCCCGTAAGCATAAACATGACTCATTACATCATGTCTTACTTCTTTTTCCTTTTTTATTGCTTCGTCATAATTTATATTATTTATATTCGCTCTTAATTCTTCTAACTGTTCTTCAGTTATCTCTAATCCAAGCTCTTTTTCTCCCTCTGCTAAAGCTACCCAAAGCTTTCTCCAAGTAGAAAATTTCATATCATCGGAAAATATATAACTCATTTCTTTTGATGCGTATCTTGTGTTAAGCGGTGTATCATAAACATTTCTCATCCTATACCTCCATACGAACATAGTTTTATTTTTTTAACTTTTCATTCGTATTGTAGCACACTTTATTACTTTTTTCACTCTTTTTGTAAAAGTGATTTAGTAATTTAACATTTATTTTATTCCTCATTAATAACGTCTTCAAAGTAATATACATAATCTTTACTGTCTAAATCGATTGGGATTTAAGCAAATTATAATCATCAAATGCTCTCATAATTATATCTAGCACTTCTTTATCTTCATAAATTTTTTGAGGAATTTAGTATAATATGCTTTTGTTTAATTTTTTAAAGTGCATCTACAACAACGTTTAAAAGCTTTATTCATATACCTATAATCAGAAAACCTCAACTATAGCAAATATGTATTAATTATAATAATATCTCCAGAATTAAATTGTAATTTTTTATCATTAATTATAACAATAGTATTCCCTTTTAATACACCTTATTATAAAAATTATTATCAATCTCTAAAATCACCTTTCATTGCAATAGCAAGATTGTCATCTAATATTGAGTTATAAATATAATTTATTCTAATCAAAATTTCTTAAACCGTAGTTACAAAATAATTAATACTAAATATCAAATAAAAAAGGATACAGTATATCTAAATACAGTATCCTTTTCATTCTATAACATTATTTTCGTTATTTAGTTCGCATCAAATATTGCTTCAAATTCCTTACCATCAATTTTTTCTTTATCTAATAACTCAATAGCTACAGCATGTAACTTTGATATATTGGTCTTTAATAAGGATTCAGCTGTATCATATGCTTCTGATATAAATTTCTTAATCTCTATATCTATCTTAGCCCCTACTTCTTCACTGAAGTTTCTGCCTCTACCTAAATCTCTTCCTAAGAAGACTTCATTATTATCACTTCCATATGAAATAGTTCCTATCTCATCACTCATTCCATATTCCATAACCATAGATCTCGCAATAGCTGAAGCTCTATCTATATCATTTTTAGCTCCAGTACTTATATCTCCAAGAATCAGTTTTTCTGCTACTCTTCCTCCAAGTAAGCCTACCATCTCATCTTTTAATTTTTCCTTTGATGTATAAGCTCTATCTTCAGTAGGTAAATGCATAGTATATCCACCAGCCATACCTCTTGGAATAATACTTATTTCATGTACAGGATCTGAATGCTTTAATAATTTCATTACAACAGCATGCCCTGCCTCATGGTAAGCTGTAAGCTTTCTATCATGTTCACTAATAGTTCTGCTCTTCTTTTCCGGACCTGCTATAACTCTTGTTATAGCTTCTTCAAATTCATCCATTCCAATTGTCTTTTTATCTTTTCTAACAGCTAAAAGAGCTGCTTCATTTGCTAAGTTTTCTAAATCTGCCCCACTAAATCCTGGCGTTCTCTTAGCTAAAACTTCTAAGCTAACACTTGGGTCTAGAGGTTTCTTTGTAGTATGAACCTTTAGTACAGCTTCTCTACCTTGTCTATCTGGTCTTCCTACAACTATTTGTCTATCAAATCTACCTGGTCTTAGAAGAGCTGGGTCTAGTATGTCAGGTCTATTTGTAGCCGCTATCATAATTATTCCTTCATTAGCTCCAAATCCATCCATCTCAACTAGTAACTGATTAAGTGTTTGTTCTCTTTCATCATGACCTCCACCTAATCCTGCTCCTCTTTGACGACCAACAGCATCAATTTCATCAATAAATACTAACGATGGAGCACTTTTCTTTGCTTGCTCAAATAAGTCTCTTACTCTTGAAGCTCCAACTCCAACGAACATCTCAACGAAATCAGATCCTGATATACTAAAGAATGGAACACCCGCTTCTCCTGCTATAGCCTTAGCTAATAAAGTTTTACCTGTTCCAGGAGGTCCTACTAAAAGTACACCCTTAGGTATTCTTGCTCCCATTTCTGTATATCTTGATGGTTGTTTTAAGAAATCTACTATTTCTTCTAACTCAGCTTTTTCTTCATCAGCTCCTGCAACATCATCAAATGTTACTCGCTTACTATCAGGAGTCATCATCTTAGCTCTGCTTTTTCCAAAGTTCATAACTCCCTTTCCGCCACCACCACCTTGGGATTGTTGGGTGAATATAAATATAAATATCCCAAATAATACCATTATCATAACTGTCGGAATAATACTTACCCAAAAACTATTATTTGATGGTGGTATGTATTCCATCTTAACATCATCTTTAGGATATTGAGCATTAAGTGCCTCTAGCATAGTATCTGGTGCGTAAACGGTAAACTTATTACCATCTCTCGTTTCTCCTGTAATGGTCATTTTATCAGTTTGAATAGTAACACTTTCAATCTCATTGTTTATCCATTTTTGTTGAAAATCACTAAATACTATTTTGTCAGCTGTATTGCCTCCATTTAGTAAAAATGTAGCTGATAGAATTAATAAAAATATGGCTATTATCCATACAGTTGCACTTGAATACTTCTTCATCCAAGGCCCCCCTTTCTTCACTTTAATCTATTTGCCTAAATATTATTTTTCATAAACTGATCTTTTTAGAATTCCTACGAAAGGTAAATTTCTATATTTATTAGCATAATCTAACCCATATCCAACTAAGAATTCATCAGGAACTTCAAATCCAACATATTTTACATCTATGTCAACTTTTCTTCTAGCTGGTTTACTTAGTAATGTAACTATCTCTATAGACTTAGCATTTCTTCCTTTTAGGAAATCAACTAAATATTCTAAAGTAATTCCACTATCTATAATATCTTCTGCTATTATTACATCTTTGCCTTCTATGCTGTTATCTAAGTCTTTAAGTATTCTTACCACTCCAGAACTTTCTGATGATACACCATAGCTTGATACAGACATAAAATCCATTTCACATGGAATAGAAATATTTCTAACTAGGTCTGAAACAAATATTACTGAACCTTTTAATACTCCTACAACTAATAATTCTTTTCCTGCGTACTCTTCACTTATAGCTTTTCCTAATTCCTTTATTTTTAAAGCTATTTTTTCCTCACTTAATAGTATTTCTTGAACGTCATTCACCATTTTTTTAAACCCTTTCTCTAAATGTTATTTTTAATATTTGTTTTGTATTACTAGTTACTTTAAATTGTTCAGAAACTTTAACACCTACAACCCAAGCTATTTTTTCATCAAAACAAACTATAGGAATTATATTTCTAATTTCCTTGGGAATTTTTGAATTTATAAATACATCTTTTAACTTCTTGGTACCTTTCATTCCTATAGGCACCATTTTATCCCCATCCTTACGATTTCTTATAATAATTCCTTCTTCTATCTTATCATAATCAAAAAACTTTATTAAGTCATTATTGGAAAATTCTATGTTATTTTTTTTGCTAATAATTTGTAGTTCAACTTCATATTTTGAAAATTCGATTTCGTCAACTAAATCTTCTTTTTTTATATAGACCTCTTGTGCTTTAATACTCTCTTCCTTATCTTTTCTCTGTTTAAATATTATATCCCCATAAATATTTTGAACTACTATTCCATTTGTTAAGTGCACCTCTTTATTAGTACCTAACTTTGATAATTCTATAATATCTACTATATGCTTCATTTCGAAATTTTTATGAGAATTTGATATATTCTTAAAACTTCTCTTTAATACTCTAGTAGTTATAGCTTCTTTTTCATTTTCAAACAACTCTTTACGTACTATTATTTTATCATTTTCTTCTTTGCAATATTTTCTGTATGCCATAGCTGCAACTTCTTCTAAATACTCATTATCCTTTTGTAACAATAAAGCCATTCTATTTAAAGTATCAATAATATCTTCATTGAAATTTTCCTTCATATAAGGAAGAATATCTAATCTAACTTTATTTCTATTATATATCTTTTCATAATTACTTTTATCTATTCTTGGCTCTAGTCTATACTTTTCACAATATCTTTCAATTTCATTTCTATTTAAGCAAAGGATAGGTCTTATAATTCCATCTTCTCTTTTTGCCTTGATTCCAGTTAACCCCTCTAATCCACTTCCTCTCATAAGTCTCATTAAAATAGTCTCTGCTTGATCATTAGAATTATGCGCTACTGCAATCTTATTATAAGAAGACTTCTCTTTTATTTTGTTAAAGGCTTTATATCTTTCCTCACGACCAGCTAATTCTATAGATTGACCTTCTTTTTCTGCTATAGCCTTTATATCAATTCTTTCTACATAATTTTCTACATCTAAGGCTCTACATAATTCCTTTGTATAGTTCTCATCATCTATAGCTTCTTCACCTCTTAATAGATGGTTTATATGTATTGCTCCCAATCTTAAATTAAATTCGCTTCTCAATCTAGCTAATATATGTAATAAACATACTGAATCAGGTCCTCCTGATAGGGCTACAAGAATATTATCGCCTTTATCTATAAGTTCATTTTCTAAAATATACTCTCTTACTTTATCTAACACTTGTTTTCTCCTACAATTATATTTTTAATATTATATATATAATACCTTTATGATATTTTAATGTAAATATTTATACTAATTAATAATTAGCAGAGAATAATTAAAAACTAATGAATAAAGTCAGCAATGCTGACTTTATTCATTAGGGGAACTTTTAAAGCAGTTCCAACTATAATTGTTAATGATACATTATTAATTAATAAATTGAGTATGCCTTTGAAACAACAACTGTCATATCATCAAATATCTTTCCATTGCACAATTCCTTAGCCTTCTCTAAGATATCTCTTGATAAATACTCTGGATTAGTTGTACTCTTCTCTAGGTAATCTTTAACCCATCTATAATTTCCAGCATTATTTTTATCAACATCTAATATTCCATCAGTTATTGTAACTATAATATCTCCATGTTTTATTTTCCTCTTTATCTTTTTAACTTCAATACTATCTAAAATTCCAAAAGGCAACTCAGAACTTTCAATTACTTCAACTTCATTTCCTCTCTTTATGAAACTTACCACTCCACCAACCTTAATAAAAGAAACATTTCCTGTATACAAATCAATAGTATTCATATCTAATGTTGTAAATTTTTCATCTTCATTAAATTTCATTCCCATTATAGAATTTATCGTATTTAGTGATGTAGCTTCATCAAAGCCTTGTTCTATAAACTTTTCTATAAGATTTACAGTTATATTACTTTCAGCACTTGCTTCTGGCCCTGATCCCATTCCATCACTAATAGTAGTTACATATAATCCATTTTTATTTTTACCAAAGCTAAAAGTATCACCTGAATATTTTTCTCCATCTTTAGGAGTAAATGCCGCATAAGATAATATATTATATTTTGGTGTTTCTTCTATTACAAATGTACATTCATTATTACTCGGATTTATTCTACATCCATCATCAGTTAATGATAATGGTAATTTTATTAGATCACTTATTACCGGCAATACATTTTTTATACAATAACTACATCCTTCACAATTTTCTCTTTTAACTTTTATTTTTAAATGTCCACACCTATCAGTGTAACTATATACTTCACTATATTTTATATTATTCTTTACAAAAGTTTTTCTTAATAATTTATCAACTTCACTGCAATTAGTAACATCTTTTTCAAAATCTCTTATAATATCATCCATTGCTATAGACATATTATTCATTTGATTTGCGATCAATCTTCTTCCTTCAACTAATCTACTCTTAACATTTTCATTTATAGTATAATTATTAAGTAAATTTTCAGTTCCTTTTAATAAAGTATTTAACTTAACACATTTTCTATCTAACTCTTTTGGAATTATAATTTTTCCACTCTCACAACTTCCTATCAATTCCCCAAAACAAGAAAAAGTAGTATGCAACTCTCTTCCCCAGCATTTATTATTTAATTCACAGTTAGAGCATACTCTATCAGCTAGGTTTTCTATAAGAGCTACACTTTTATTTTTAATAAGCAAGTTATTATTTTCAGATAAATTATTTAAAGAGGATGATATAGTATTTAATATATTTTTAAATCCATCTAATCTATCCATAAATTCATTCTTTATTCCTTGGATTTGTATTTCATTTATACTTTTACTTTTTTCCTCATTATTTATTTCTGCTAGTATATCTTTAATAAAATTATTAGGAATTAAAAGTAACCATATAGCAGATATAGAAACTTCTAAAATATTAGGTAATCCAATACTTTCTGAATACATCACTACTAAAAAATAAGATATTACATATGCCAATACTGAAAAAATCTTACCTGTATCCTTAAATATCCCTACAATTAATCCACATATACTGTAAATACCTATAGGCAAAAATAAATCCCTAGTTGTTATCCCTATTATAATCCCCATAGTTACTCCAATTATAGCGCCTACTGAAATACCCCCTGAATACGCAATTGTCGTTACCACCATTATCCCTAAAAGATTTCTTATATTTACTCCAAAAACCTCAACTCCACCTATTCCTGCTACTATTAAACATAATATTATAGCTATACTTATAAGTTCTTCTACAGAAAATATATAGTTTGTTCTTATTTCAGACAAACAGCTTATACCATAATTAATCATATAGAAGAATGGTATTATTGATATTGCCTCTATAAGCGAAAATCCAAAACTTATACTCAATCCTTGACTTCCAACAAATGTTCCAAGTGATACATAAATACCTATAGATAATAAAAACAATACCTTTTTACTTATCTTTTTATCTAACTTATTCATTACATATCCATATATTACAGTAGACAATGCTATTACAAAATAAACAAATGCATTATCGATAACTTTATAAGTAGTTAAATATCCTAAGCTCACAGAAATGAAAGCAGTTAAATACTCCTTTTCCCTTCTCTTAAGTATTGTTGAAAATAAATACGCTATTCCAAAAGGCGCTAAAGTTAGCCCTTCCACAAAACTAAGATTTACTCTGCCCAATGTAACTCCAATAATAAAAGCTACTATTATTGTAACTACATTACTCTCTAAATTTAGTTTTCTTTTATTTACTCTTTTATATGTAGGTACCTTAACCTCGTATTGCATAACCCTCACCCTTTTCCATAATTTGTATATTAAATTATATCATCTCATCGTTTACTATTATGTCATTTAATGTATCTACATATGTTTTTTCATAAGACAATAAAACATATTTTTCTATATTTATGTATCCTTTTACCTTCAAGGCTACATAAAACTTTTTCTCTTATCTACTTTTCAAGTCTATTTTTTGTCGCAAAAACTAATTTAAAATCATTTTTTAAAATTTAATTATTGTAATACTTTCTTAAATAAATTCATATAATATTTTTTGAATAAAAAAAAATCTCACAAAAGTGAGACCTTACTCAAAAACATTTTCAAAATAAAAAAGAGTTAAAACTTAGTTTTAACTCTTGGTGCTGAAGACCGGAATCGAACCGGTACGGTATCGCTACCGCAGGATTTTAAGTCCTGTGCGTCTGCCTGTTCCGCCACTTCAGCGTATCTGGTAGCGGAAATAGGACTTGAACCTACGACACCTCGGGTATGAACCGAGTGCTCTAGCCAGCTGAGCTATTCCGCCACATTTTGGTTGCGGGGGCAGGACTTGAACCTACGACCTTCGGGTTATGAGCCCGACGAGCTGCCAACTGCTCCACCCCGCGATATTATTAAACTAAATTCAACTTGGTGCTGAAGACCGGAATCGAACCGGTACGGTATCGCTACCGCAGGATTTTAAGTCCTGTGCGTCTGCCTGTTCCGCCACTTCAGCGTATTTGGTAGCGGAAATAGGACTTGAACCTACGACACCTCGGGTATGAACCGAGTGCTCTAGCCAGCTGAGCTATTCCGCCATCTTTGGTTGCGGGGGCAGGACTTGAACCTACGACCTTCGGGTTATGAGCCCGACGAGCTGCCAACTGCTCCACCCCGCGATATTAAAAGTTGAATTTAGTTTACTTTGGTGCTGAAGACCGGAATCGAACCGGTACGGTATCGCTACCGCAGGATTTTAAGTCCTGTGCGTCTGCCTGTTCCGCCACTTCAGCACGTTTTGTTGTCGCCGCCTGACGACAAAATTAATTATATAGCATGATTATTATACTGTCAACATATTTTTTGTTTTTTTTTATTTTTTATCTCTTTTATACAGAAATATCTCTAAATAGCATCTTATAAATCCAGTAATATAGCCACTTCTTAAATATATAATAGCCATATTTCTATTAATTTATTAACCTAATTATATACTTACAAGTTATATTTTTTTGAAATTTCCTCATAACATAACTATTATATAAAAAAATAAAGACTGTCTTTACACAATCTTTATTATTTATATATAATCTATAAACTTCTAATTAGAAGCTTTTTTTACTTCTGCCTTTGAATTCTTGATTCTTCTTATAATCTTGTTGTCTTTCTTCACTATCTTTTAAGAATCTAGACATTATATCTTCGAAATTAGCTGTATTAGCTTTCTTCTTTTCTGTGCCCCATTCAACTTCTACAGGCTTTACTGATTTCTTCTTAACATTAGCTTGTTTAATAGATAAGCTGATCTTTCCATTATCATCAATTGAGATAACTTTTACTTTTACTTTATCTTGCTCACTAAGATGTTCTCTTATGTCCTTTACAAAAGAATCTGCAACCTCTGAAATATGAACTAATCCAGTTTTTCCTTCTATTTCTACAAACGCTCCAAAATTTGTGATATTAACCACTGTACCTTCTAATATTTTTCCTGCCGCTAATGTCATGCTACAAAGAATCCTCCTTAAATTTTAAATAAATATATGTCATTATTAATAATAACCTTTTTAGTGCTATGTTAATCATATTATTCTTGTGGCTCTGAAGGAAGTATTATTTGTTCACCTTCCTTAATAAGTCCAAGTCTTTCTCTCGCTAGTTTTTCTAGGTAATCATAATTTGATTGTACCCTTTCTAACTCAGCTTGTAGCTTCCTATTTTCTTCTTTCTTTTCATTGAGTTGTTCACTTTTTTCTGCTATATCATTATTTATTCTTTTTATTGCCATAGTCTGCTTTACAACATTAAAACCAAACACTAAAAACAGAACAATAATTACTATACCTCTCAAGGTTATCTTTTTCCTCATAAATATAGAACCCTCTTTTTAATAATCTATATCTATATTTTAAACACTCTACATATTTTATTCAAGTCATTTTTACATAAGTTATAGCTTCTACCCTTAATTATTTTTTCCCATAATGTTATAAAATATAATTTTGAAAGGATATACTATATTCTTAAATAGTATTCTTGACACTTTTCCTAAAAAATTTAATATACTAATCTCAAATTTTAGACAAATTGGACTAACTAACTTTAAGTAAACAAATAATGTTGCGAGCATAAATAAGTATACATATGCTCCTAAAAATGCATAATTGGTGTATAGTAAGAAACAAAATACCACTAAGGCAGCTAAAATCCAAAATAACATATCTTCAATTACAATTATTATTTTAGGAACTTTACTGCCTCTTATAATTCTATATATATCAAACATAGCACCAGTTAATATCCCTGCTAATATTGAATATAAAATTATATTAAACTGTGCACTTGTTGACAGTGGCATAATCTATTACTTAAATAGCCTTCCGATTATACTTTCTTTTTCTTTTTTCATTTCTTTACCACTATACACCATAGACCATACATCTCCAACTATTGTCACATCACCATTTTGGACATCTAGTTTATTCATTTTTAACTCATTTCCTTTTATAGTTAGCGCTCCTAATTTCGTATTTAGTAATATCTTTTCTTCATCAAAACTTATTACTTCCACTACTCCTGAAAGTGTCAATCTCTTTCTATTTTCTAGAACTAGATTTCCTTTATTTTCTTCTATTTTGCTTACATCCTTTTTTTCCATACCTACTCCCCCATATACTTCTTGTTTAAAATATATGAGTAAGTAGTCTAT
Organism: Clostridium hominis; assembly: GCF_014287825.1. Taxonomy (NCBI): domain Bacteria; kingdom Bacillati; phylum Bacillota; class Clostridia; order Eubacteriales; family Clostridiaceae; genus Clostridium; species Clostridium hominis. Next base: position 122,148 of record NZ_JACOOO010000031.1, on the reverse strand, counting down.
TTTATTCTTTATCCTCTTCGCCTTCTAATATCTCATACATTGCTTTTGCATTTTCTTTTCTTACATGTTCAGCAATGTTTACTATTCTTGCTTTAAGGCTTCTAGTTGCAAAAGCTATTTCTATTATATCTCCCTCTTTTACAACTGTAGATGGCTTAGCAACTTTATCATTTATAGAAACTCTTCCACCTTCACAAGCTTCTTTAGCTACCGTTCTTCTCTTTATTATTCTAGAAACCTTTAAATATTTATCTAATCTCATAATTTAACTCTCCTTTTAAATATATATAGATATTATAAAAACCCGAGTAATCTCGGGTTTTTACTACTACTTGTTAACTTTTTCTTTAAATTCTTTTCCTGCTTTGAATACTGGAACTACAGATGCAGGGATGCTTATAACTTCTTTAGTTCTTGGATTTCTTCCTTCTCTAGCAGCTCTTTCTCTAGTTTCAAAAGTACCAAATCCAACTAATTGAACTTTTTCACCATTTTCTAAAGCTTCTTGAACTGATTCAACGAAAGCCTTTAAAGCTGTTTCAGCATCTTTCTTAGTTAATTGGCTTTTTTCTGCCATTTTAGTAATTAATTCTGCTTTATTCACGATTACATCCTCCTTAAATAAACAGTTGTAGTTTGGTAGTAAACTACCGTATTATGTACTATACTACATTTACCTATTATATCTCCACTTTCTTTGCTAGTCTATAGAAATATGGTTTTTTTACTATAAAAATATATTTATTACATCATTTTCATGTAATTTAGCACCTAATTTATTAATCTATAATATTTATTATGAAAACTTTAAATATTTATAAAACAATTCCTCTTTTGTTAATCAAAATTTTTAGCTTCTTCCCATAGTTTATTCATATCAGCAAGAGATACCTGATCTATGTTTTTACCTGAATCTAAAATGTTTTTCTCAATGAAAGAAAATCTCTTTGAAAATTTCTTAATGCTAGCATTTAGAGCCTCCTCTTCATCAACACTTAACATTCTAGAAACATTAACACAGGCAAATATCAAATCTCCGACCTCATTTATTATCTTTTCCCTATTATTGGATTTATATACATCTAAAACTTCTTTTAATTCTTCCTCTACCTTTGTTGCCGCCTCATTTACATCCTCAAAATCAAAGCCAACTTTAGCAACCTTTTTCTGAACCTTATGAGCCTTTGTTAACGCAGGTAAAGTTTTAGCTATACCATCTATTTCATCAGATATAGTGTTATATTCCTTTTCTTTTTTCTTTAGTTCTTCCCAATTTACTAAAACCTCTTCTGATGTTTCTACATTATCATCCTTAAAAACATGAGGATGTCTATAAATCATCTTCTTAGAAGCACTTTCTATTATATCATTAATATTAAAATATCCATCTTCTTTTCCTATTGTAGCATGGAAAACCACATGTAAAAGTACATCTCCTAGTTCTTCTATTAACGAATCTATATCATCTTCATCAATAGCTTCAACTACTTCATAGCACTCTTCTAAAAGATTATTTTTTATACTTTCATGAGTTTGCTCTCTATCCCAAGGACACCCATTTTCTCCTCTTAAAGTTTCTATAATATTTAAGAAATCATAGAAATCTTTTTTGTTATTTAAATCCTTAGGAATATATACAGATGTTAAATAATCTATATCTTCCTGCATGTCTAATTCATAAAGCGGAATTCTTCTTATAGATTCTTGACCTTCTATTCCCGCTGCTCTTACGTATATTATCTCAGTATCATCATTATAGTGTTCTAATAATTCTAATTTAACTTCAGAAGCTATTAGCCCATTATACACTTGAGTTATTATCGTTCCTATTCTTTTATCTAATATTTGATTCTTTATATCAAAAGCATCTATTACCTTCAATCCTTCTATAGGATCAATCTTTAGTCTATCCATCATAGCATCAATAAAGCTAACTGCTGGTAATATAGAATATTCAATATTATTCTTATCACATAACTCTATTATGTTTAAAACCGATCTCTCAGCTACTAATGGATGTCCAGGAACTGCATAAACTAATTCTTTTGTTTTCTTATATTCCTCTATGATATCTTTAGCTATGTTTTGATAAACCTCATCAAAGCTACTACCTTCTTCATAATAATTGTCGCAAGTTTTAAACGTCTTTAATCTATCTTTTAAATAATCTACTGTAGGATGTTTCTCTGTTCTAAAATATAAATTATTACTTTCTTCTAAAGTTTTTACTGCTCCAATAGTTAATGCTTCTGGTGCACCAGGCCCTAACCCTACTATTTTTATCATATAGTACTCTCCTTACAAATCATTTTCTAACTACCCTATTTTTAATTTCATTTATACTAAAAACTCTAAAAACTAAAATAGCTATTATATATATAATAATACCCACAAATATTGATAATAAGCAAGAAATACTATTATTATTTGTTCGTCCCATAGCAAAAATATACGTTAAAGTTACAACCATTCCCATTATTAATGATGCTAATAATGGCTTAATCATAGCATCATATACATCTAACTTTGTTTTTATTTTCCTCTTTAAAGCAATTATATTAAGTATTGTAACAGTTACATATGCAGCTATACTAGCTATAACTGCCCCAAATATATTTATCTGTGGAATTGGAACTAAAAACATAGTTAATATTACTTTTACTACACATCCTATAAAAAGGTTTATAACTGGTCTAATATAATGGTTTGTCCCTTGTAATATAGATGTCGTAGTTTGTGTCACGATTATAAATGGTATAGATAATGAAAGATATTTTAAAATCTCATACCCATCATAAGCTTTAAAAAATAGTAGTTTCATAACTGGTCCAGCTAAACAAAACAAGCCTACTGTACAAGGAAAAGCTATTACTACTGATAGTTTCATTGCCAAGTTGGTCTTATTTTGCAATTCTACTTTCTTTCTTAACACATAGTTCTCTGCTATTATTGGTATCAAAGATGTGCATATAGCCATAGATAATGTTAAAGGTATATTGACAAGTACTGCCGCTTTACCTGTCAACTGTCCATATAAAGCAGTTGCATCTACTACACCAGACTCTATAAGCTTTTGTGGTACCAATATAGCATCAATCAAATTCATTATTGTTCCTACTGTAGCACCTATTGATATAGGAATAGCCATTTTTAATATTTGGTTTAACACCTCAGTGTTTGTCCTTATTTTACGTATACCCATACTATTTCTTACTTTTCTATATTTAATATATAAGTATATAGATGCTATAGTTCCTCCTGCTGCTGCCCCAAAAGCTGCTCCTCCTGCTGAAAACTCTATCCCTTTTGGAAGTAATATAAATGCTAGTCCAACTCCTATAACTACTCTGCCTATTTGTTCTAATATTTGTGAAACCCCTGATGGAGTCATATTTTGCAGCCCTTGAAAAAAGCCTCTAAAAATAGTCATAATAGAGACTACTATAGGCGCAAATGAGATTCCTATTAAAGCATAATATGATTTTGCATCCCACTTCAAGAAAGATATTATAGGTTTTGCAAAGAAAAATAATATAAATGATGTTCCTATTCCTAGTAATAACATTAAATAAGTTGATTCTTTAACCACTTCGTAGGTACCCTCTATATCTCCTACTGCATTTTTTTCCGATATTATCTTAGACATAGCTACAGGCACTCCTGATGCCATAGCTACAAAAAACATATATAACGGATAAGATAATTGATAATATCCTATTCCCTCATCACCTATTAATATTATAAGTGGCCATCTAAAAAATAATCCTAAGAACTTTGCTATCATACCAGCAGCTCCTAGAATTATACTTCCTTTAATCAAAGATTGTTTTTTCATAAAATACCCCCAAACCTATAAAGTTATTTATCACTAATAATAATTATTATTTTAAGTTTAGAGGTATTATTACTAATTTATTTTTTAAGTTTAATTTTTTACAATTGCACTTTTTAAAAAACAAGTTTATTGTTCCATTTGTTTTCCTAAAAAAGCAGCAGCTGTTTCTGCAAGCTTTAGTTCAAGATCAGTGAATTTTTCACCATCTTCTTTTGATAGTATCATTACAGCTCCTATTGCATCTCCTTCAGCAATTATAGGTGCTATAACTTGATTTGAATATAACTTTTCATCCTCATCATTATGTAGAGGGATTGTCTTGTTTTGTTCTGTAATTATAACGGCTTTTCTATCATCCATAATATTTTCTAACTCAGAACTTATTTTTCTTTCTAGATAATCCTTTTTAGGAGCTCCACTTGCTGATATAAATGTATCTTTGTCCGCAATTAGCACAATATGTCCAATTGATCCTTGTAAACTTTCAGCATATTCCTTGGAAAAATCTGTTAACTCTCCTATTGGAGAATATTTTTTAAGAATTACTCCACCTTCTCTATCGGTAAATATCTCTAGCGGATCTCCCTCTCTTATTCTTAAAGTTCTTCTTATTTCTTTTGGTATAACCACTCTTCCCAAATCATCGATACGTCTAACAATTCCTGTTGCTTTCATTACTTTGAGTTACCTCCTTATATAATTATAAATATCTTACTGCAATATTATTATTTGAGTTATTAGAAATTTTATACACATATACCCAATATTTATCCTTATCTAATTAAAGAGGAATTAATTCAATTCTCTGGCAAGAAAACTAATGTTAACTTGTTTTAATATATTTTTATAATAAAAAAATTCAGAGAATAATTTTATTCTCTGAATTTTAATTATATTTTATTTAAATTAAAGTCTATTTTCGTAAGTTTTCACTTTATATTCTTTTTCTAATGAATCTAATTGAGTTTCATATATACTCTTCTTTTCTTCATTTTCTAAAGTTGTCTTTATTTGTGCTTTTAATTCATCATTAAATTCCTTAGGAGTAGTTTCAGTAACATTAGTAGCTTCTATTATATGATATCCAAAGCTTGATTTTACTGGTTCAGAAACTTCACCTTCTTTAAGTGGCTTTAAACCTTCTAAGAATAAAGGGTCGAAGTTTTGTTGATTATGAGAAACAGTTCCTAAATCTTCAGATATAGGTAGAGCCTTATCCTCTTCTGTTGCATCTGTAGCTGTAGATTTTGCTTTATTTCCTTCGTATTCTTTAAATAAAGCATCAAAAGTTGTTTCTCCACTCTTTATCTTGTCACTTGCAGCCTTTGCCTCTTCTTCTGTTTTGAATAATAGATGTCTTGAGTCTGCTTGCCCGTAGTTTACAAACTCATCTTTATGCTCTTCGTAGTATTTGTTTATTTGGTCGTCAGTTATGTTAATATCTTTAAACATTTCATCTTTAACTTTTTGAATTACTACTTGATCTTCTAAAAATGCTTTAAAAGTCTCATCAGTATATCCATAGTATTCTTTAGCTTGTGCAAATGCTTCCTCACCACCCCAAGCTTCTTGGATTTCAGCTGTTCTTTCAGCAACTTCCTTATCTAGCTCTTCTTGAGTTGGAACTAAGCCTTTCTTTTCAGCTTCTAAATAAAGTATTTTTTCTTCTACTAATGCATTTAAAACTTGTTGTCTTACTTCTTTTAATTTAGCTTTAAGCTCATCATCTATCTTTGATTCAAAATCATCACCATATGTCTCTTTTAAGTAATCAATGTCAGCTTTTAACTCCGCATCAACATCACCTAAAGTTATCTTTTCACTTCCAACCTTAGCTAAAACAGTGTTTTGTATAGCTTCTGGAGTCTTTTGTATTAACTTACATCCTGCCATAGAGAAAGCCATTGTTGCGACTACTGCAGCAAGTACTATTCTTTTTATACTTCTCAAATCATTTCCCTCACTTTACATATTATAGTTATTATTCATCTTTACTAGTATATCAATAATATTCTTTTTATTCAAACTTTACCATCTGATTTTTCTATGAATTTTGAATTATTTTTATAAGCATTTCTTTATAGAAATTCAATGCTTCTTCCTTCTTTATTGTGTTTAACTTAATTGCAAATGATGGAACTTCTCCAAAGTATAATACTACATTTTCCTTAAATTGCTTTAGTAAAACTTTATAAATATTGTTATAACCCCTAAAATCTGCCACAAACTTAAACCTAATCTCCTTAGGCATTTCTTTTATCTCCTCTATAGATAACGACTTAGCTAAGCTCTTGATATAAGCTATATCCATAAGATTATAAACAGCTTCTGGAATATTGGAATACCTATCTTCTAATTCTTCTTTAATATATTCATAATCCTCAATATTACTTATAGCTGCAATCTTTTTATATACTTCTATTTTTTGTATTTCATCTTCTATATATCTTGAAGGAACATAAGCATCTACCTTTATATCAACTGTAGTTTCTACTGGTTCCTTATCAATTTCACCTTTAATAAGCTTTACTGTATCTTCTAGCATTCTACAATATAAATCATATCCTATAGTTGCCATATGCCCATGTTGGGATGATCCCATCATGTTCCCAGCACCTCTTATCTCTAAGTCTCTCATTGCAATTTTAAATCCTGATCCAAGCTCTGTGAAATCTTTAAGTGCCTTTAATCTTTTTTCTGCAACTTCAGTTAATACCTTATCCTTAGTATAAATAAAGTATGCATATGCAATTCTATTAGATCTACCAACTCTTCCTCTTAATTGATAAAGTTGTGATAAGCCCATCTTATCTGAATCATGGACTATCATAGTATTAACATTTGGAATATCTATTCCCGTTTCTATGATTGTTGTACATACGAGTACATTGTACTCCTTATTCATAAAAGCAATCATTTCTTTTTCTAACTCTTTTTCAGTCATTTGCCCATGAATTATTCCTACTTTACATTCTGGAACTAAATCTTTAATATAGTTTGCCATATCTTGAATTGTGCCTACTCTGTTATAAACAAAATAAACTTGCCCATCTCTACCTATTTCTCTTAATATTGCATCTCTTATTAATTGATCATTTTGTTCCACTACATATGTCTGAATAGGATATCTTTCTTCTGGAGGAGTTTCGATAACGGAAATATCCCTTACACCTGTCAAAGACATATGTAAAGTTCTAGGGATTGGCGTTGCGCTTAATGTTAAAACATCAATATTTTTCTTTAAGCCTTTAATCTTCTCTTTTTGAGCAACTCCAAATCTTTGCTCCTCATCTATTATTAATAACCCTAAATCCTTAAAAACTATATCCTTAGATACTAATCTATGAGTTCCTATTAATATATCAACATTTCCCTCTTTCAATGCTTGCAATGTAGCTTTTTGCTGCTTCGCAGTTCTAAATCTACTTATCATATCAATCTTAACAGGAAAGTCAGAGAATCTCTTAATAAAATTCTTATAATGCTGTTCAGCTAATATCGTTGTAGGAACTAAGAACGCTACTTGTTTTCCATCCATAACAGCCTTGAAAGCTGCTCTTATAGCAACCTCTGTCTTTCCATAACCAACATCTCCACAAAGCAATCTATCCATAGGCTTATCTGATTCCATATCATGCTTTATTTCCTCTAAAGATGTTAATTGGTCTGGAGTTTCCTCATATGGGAACTCATCTTCAAATTGCCTTTGCCACTCAGTATCTTTGGCATATTTATACCCACTCAAAGTAGATCTAGCTGCATATAACTTCACTAAATCTTCTGCAATTTCATTTATAGATTTTCTTACTTTAGCTTTGGCTTTTTGCCATTCAGCTCCTCCAAGTTTATTTACCTTTGGAGTTTTCCCTTCACTTCCAATGTACTTTTGAACTAAATCCAATTGATCAACTGGAACATATAATTTATCACCTTTATCATAAACTATATCTAAGTAATCTCTAGTGCTCCCAGCTACTTCTATCTGCTTAATTCCCTTAAATACACCAATTCCATGATTAGCATGTACTACATAATCTCCAGGCTTTAACTCGGCAAAGCTTCGTATTTTTGAAACACCTTTTCTTTGTGCTACTTTTTTAGTAAGCTTTCTTTTTGCTTCTCCAAATACTTCTTTATCTGAAATTACACATAAATTTAAATCTGGATATTCAAATCCTTTTAGAAGATTACCAAAAGTAATTACAACTTCACCAGGTTTAATATCTTCTATTATATCTCTATAAACACTTTCAACTTCTCTATCTCTTAACGTTTCAACTAATCTTTCTCCTCTTACCCTTGTACCTGATAAGATAACAGTTCTATAACCCTTATTCTTTTTATCTTTAATATCATCTATTAATAAATCAAGTTGCCCATGGTAATGACTTAATGTTACCTGGCTAAACCCTATATCTTCATAAGTTGATATTAAATCAGTATTTTCTAAAAATGTATTTATCGTAATTACATTTTCTCTATTAAGCTTTATAGAAAAATCTTCTTTATCTAATAATAATTTATTTTGAGACGGTAATATATCTCCTCTTTGAAGGAATGCAGTATAATTTTCATTAAACTCATAGTATATACTATCTATTTTACCGTTACATCTTTTAATATCATCTACAACAAATAGGTAGTCTTCTAAATAATCAAAAAGACTTTCTGGCTTATCATAAAAATAAGGTAAATAACTATCTACTGTTTCAAAAGTATAACTTTCCTTTAAAGCTTCTAAGTTCTTTCTAACAATATTAGTTAACTTCTCAATTCTCTCGTTATCATTTTTACTAGCGTTATCTAATATATTGTTTAGCTCTTCTTTTATTTTTTCACTAGCTTTTTCTTGAACTTCAGAATTTATTATTATCTCTTTCGCAGGGAATATATCAAAACTCTTTATCTTTTCTATACTACGTTGAGATTCAGTATTAAATGTTCTTATAGAGTCTACCTCATCTCCGAAAAGCTCAATTCTATAAGGATATATAGACGTAGGAGGGAATACATCTAGTATCCCTCCTCTATAAGAGAATTCACCTTTTCCTTCTACAGATTCAACTCTTTCGTATCCACACTCTGTTAATTTTTTAGATAAACCCTTCAGATCTAATTCAGACCCTTGTGAAATATTCATACTATAATTAAAGTAGTACTCCCTTGGAGTATATAAAGATGTTAACGCATCAATAGAAGTTATAACTATCTTTTTATCTCTATTTTGTAAAATTTCCTTAATAACTTTTAACCTAGCCCACCTTAAATCTCCAGAAATAGCATCTATGTTGTAAAACACAACTTCTCTCACCGGGAAGTAATAAACTTCCGTTGAGTAAAGGCTTAAATCTTCATATAAATTCTTAGCTTCAATATCATTATGAGTAACTATAACTATAGAGTTTTCTCTATTTTCAAAAATACCATTTATTAAGTAACTTTTACCCGACTCTGATAATCCATAAGCACTTAACGGATATTGTCCCTTATTCATGCATCCTAATAAATGGTTAAATTCTTCATTATCTCGTAAGGGTTTCATTAGCCCCTCTAATCTCATCAAAATACACCTTCCTTAATCACTTATGGCACTTGCCTTAAACCCATTGAATTTATTCATGGCCTCTTTTGTATCTCTTGATAAAATAGTAGCAACTGCTTCTGATGTTGCCATTATAGACTCTCTTAAAACTTCTATTTCACTATTTGAAAACTTTCCTAATACATGAGAAACAAGGTCACCTTTTGGACCTCCTACTCCTATTTTAACTCTTGGAAATACATCACTTGATAAATTGGCTATTATGCTCTTTATACCATTGTGACCACCATGACTTCCTTTTTCTCTTATTCTTAATCTTCCAACTTCTAAACTTATATCGTCATATATAACAATTATATCTTCATTTGATATTTTATAAAAATTAACTACTTCTCTTATGCTCTCTCCACTTAAGTTCATATATGTTGTTGGTTTAAGTAAAATAACCTTTTTACCATTTATCATACCTTCGCCAAATATACCTTTAAATTTTATCCTATTTAATTCTATATTATACTTATCAGCTATATAATCTACAGCTTCAAAGCCTATATTATGTCTAGTTCCTGCATACTCTTTTCCTGGGTTTCCTAATCCTACTATTAAAAACATTTTATAATTTCCTCCTAAGCATATAGACCTATTCTATATTATACCATCTTATCACTATGTTTTATCACATATTTTATTTTCAATACAAAAAAGTGCGAAACAACTTTTTAGTGACAAATTATAAATGACAATTGACAAGTTTTATTTGAAATTGTTTCACAATTTCTTTAATTTTTCAAAATAAGACATAGCTTATTTTATTTCTTAACTTATCACTTGTCACCCTTAACTTGTAACTAAAGTGTTTTGCACTTCTTTCTTGCTTAAGTATTAATTTATTTTAACATCTACTTCTTCTATAATTCCTTCTCTTAAAACCTTACACTTTAAAGTTTCACCAGACTTTTTATTTCTAAGTATTAACGTTGCATCGTCTACAGTTATTATGGGAGTACCATCTAATTCTAATATTATATCTGTTGGTTTGATTCCAGCTTTATAAGCATTGCCCTTTTTATCTAAATCCTGCACATAAAATCCCTTATATTCAGTATTTTTATCTGCTATTATTCCACCTTCATTTACCCCTAATACACTTTTAAATGCATTAGTTGAATTTATTAATATTTTCAAATCTTTTATTTGAATACCATAATAGAATCCACTATCTTTATTGCTTTGAGATAGATTATAGCTTGCTAAACCTATAACCTCACCTTTCGAATTGCAAATAGGCCCTCCACCATTTTTTTTATTTATAGGAGCACTTATTTGTAATAGTTGATAAGGTCTTCCTTGTACATTAGTATCTTCCCCTATGGATGTTATTATTCCCGGGCTAACAGTATCTACACCATCTTTACCTTCTGTATTTCCTAACACTGCTATACCTTGCCCTATAAATAAATCATTGTCTTCAGCAAACTTCACTGGTGTTAATTCTTCATCCGTTTTTACTTTTATTATTGCTAAATCTATATCTTCACTTTTTACAACTAATTTTGCATTTACAGGTTCTGAACTATCATCTGATAGTTTTACAAAAATTTCTTTAAAGTCTTTTATAAGAGAATAACTTGTAATTATATTTCCTGATTCATCTAAAATTATTCCAGTCGTATTACTTGAACTTTCACCACTATATATTCCTGATGAGTTTCCTATAGTAACAATTGAAGGGTTTATAACATCTATAACCTTAGTGTAGTCAGTTATTATCATATCATCGCTAGCAAATTCCTCAATACTTTTTATAGCATTCCCATACTTAATATCTATCATTATTCTTGAAAAAAATGCTCCTGATACTGCTGCAATAATTAAATAAGTCAAAAGCTTCGCTCCAAATCTTATACTTGATTTGGTTCTTTTCTTTTTGAAGCTTATGTTATAACTTTTTTCCTCATCATTATTCTTTAAATTCTTTTCTGGAATATTCTTATGAACCATTGTCTCCCCTCCAAATGCACTTTATTTAGTCAGATCTTTTTAGAGAAAAGGTAAACTTAACACCTTTTCCATCTATGTTTTTTACCCAAACATCTTCATTATGTTGAGATAAAATCAATCTAACTATCGCTAACCCAAGTCCTGTACTAACCTTATTAGTCCTTGACTTATCGCTCTTGTAAAATCTATCCCAGATATTGTTTAAATCTTCTTTTGATATATTTTCCCCTGAATTAAATATACTTATATATATCTTGTCTCCCTTTGTATATGTAGTTACTTCAATCTGCCCATTATCATTGCTGTATTTTATAGCATTCTCAAGAAGGTTTGTTAGAACTTGAATTATTCTATCTCTATCTGCTATTACATAATTTCGTTTTTCTTCAAATATAGCCCTTACATCTAATCCTTTACTTTTAATCTTTCCTTCAAGATTTAATATGCAAAGACTTATAACTCCATTTATATCAAAATCAATCTTTTGCAGATTAAACTTTCCAGCCTCCATTGCAGATATATCTAACAAATCATTTACCAATCTAGCAAGTCTATTTATCTCTTCATATACTATTTTAAAGTAATACGCTTCCTTATCCTTAGGAATAACTCCATCTAAGATTCCTCCAACGAATCCCTTTATAGAAGTTATCGGAGACCTTAACTCATGAGACACATTTGATATAAATTCTTTTCTAGTATTATCAACCTTTTCTAACGATTCAGCCATAATATTAAAAGATTCTGCTAATTGACCAATTTCATCATTTGATCTTACTTCAACTCTTTCATTAACCTGTCCTTGTGTCAATCTTTTAGCTGCATTATTTATTTCACCTAAAGGCTTAACAACCAATCTCTTTGCAAAATAATTTATAATTAACCCTGAAATTATCATTGCACATACTATAGATAACCAAATTATCCACATTATGTGCTTGCTAGCATAATAGCTATCAGGAACCATAATTATATATCCATCTATCTCTCCATTTGAATACATAGGTTTAACATAAGTTAATAATTGACCATTTTTAAATAATGTAACTGCTTTTCCATGCCTTTTCTTCTGATCAATTTTTGTTTGAACGTTTTCGGGCATTTGAATCTTGGTATACTTCATATCATTATACTTAGAATTTGAAACTATATAAACATATCCTAACTTATCTACTATTATTGCATCAGTATTACTTGCTAGGCTTGCCATAGTTAATATTTTTTCAACCTGACCATAGTCATTTTCTTGTTTTAAATACCCTCTTACAGTTTCTTCTACTATAGATATTTGCTTATCTATAGTTTCTATTCTTTCTTCAGTATAGATCATACTAATCCATACAGTTAATATAAGGCCAACTAGAGTTAGTACTCCACCTGTTATTGAGGCAAAAGTTATTATTAGTTTTATTACTATACTCTTTTTCTTCAAACTTACTTCACCTCAAATTTATAGCCAACACCCCAAACAGTCTGTACTTCCCAGCCTTCTCCACCTTTTATCTTTTCTCTTAACCTTTTTATATGAACATCAACAGTTCTTGAATCTCCAGGATAATCATATCCCCATACTTCATACATTAATTGCTCTCTTGTAAATACCTTATTAGGGTTACTAGCCATAAAGTGAAGTAATTCTAACTCTTTAGGCGCCAATTTTACATTGTTTCCTTTATAAATAACTTCATAAGCTCCAATATCAATAGTCAATCCATTAAATTTTAATAAATCTTCATTTGTAGTTGGTGCTGTATATCTTCTTGAAACAGCTTTAACCCTGGCCATAAGTTCTTTTGGATCAAAAGGTTTTACTACATAATCATCTGCCCCAAGTTCTAAAGCTAACACTTTATCAAAGACTTCCCCTTTAGCTGTAAGCATTATTACTGGTATGTTTGAAGTCTTTCTTATATGTTTAAGAACTTCCATTCCATCTTTACCTGGTAGCATAATATCTAAAATTACTAAGCCTATATTTTGATCATTTACAATATTACAAGCATCTACTCCGTTGAAGCATTGCTTTGTCTCATACCCCGAGCTTTTTAAATACATATCAATTAACTCATTTATATGTGTATCATCATCTACAACTAAAACTTTTCCAAACTTATCATCCACTTGAAATTCCACCTTCCCTTATAAACATTTTATACTATAAATATTTAAACAATAATAGTTTTCTCATAAAGTTTACATTTGTTACACAATATTAATAAAAAAAGGAGTTATTTTTAATAACTCCTCTTTCTTTATCTTTAATTATTAGTTTTCGAATAATTTACTTATTGGTTCATCATCGTAAATTCTCTTTATTGCTTCGGCAAATAAAGGTGCTACAGATAGTGCCTTGAATTTGTCTAAATCATTTCTTTCTGGTAGCGGAATAGTATTTAACATAACTAATTCCTCGATAGCAGAGTTATTTATTCTTTCAAATGCAGGTCCTGATAATACTCCATGAGTACAACAAGCATAAACGTGAGTTGCACCTAAATCTTTTAATGCATTTGCTGCATTTGCTATAGTTCCAGCAGTATCAATCATATCGTCAATTAAGATACATCTCTTACCTTCAACTTCTCCGATTATGTTCATTATTTCTGAAACGTTAGCCTTTGGTCTTCTCTTGTCAATTATAGCTATAGGAGCATGTAATTTATCAGCAAACTTTCTTGCTCTTGTAACGCTTCCTAAGTCTGGAGATACAACAACTACGTCATCTTGATCTGCAAATCCTTTATTAACAAAGTGCTTAGCTAATATTGGTGACCCTAACATATGGTCAACTGGGATATTGAAGTATCCTTGTATTTGAGCTGCGTGTAAATCCATAGTTAATACTCTATCTGCTCCAGCTGCTGTTAATATATCAGCAACTAATTTTGCTGTTATTGGATCTCTTGATTTTGCTTTTCTGTCTTGTCTTGCGTATCCGTAATAAGGCATAACAGCTGTAATTCTTCCTGCTGATGCTCTCTTAAATGCATCTATCATTATTAAAAGTTCCATTAAGTTATTGTTAACAGGAGAGCTTGTAGATTGTACTATAAATACATCACATCCTCTTACTGTTTCACTTATATCTACAGATATTTCTCCATCACTAAAAGTAGAAACCTTAGCTTTTCCTAGTGGAAGACCTAATAAATCAGCAATTTCCTTCGCTAATTCTGGGTGAGAATTTCCTGTAAATATCTTTATACTCTTTCCATGCGTTATCATAAGTGTAAGAACCTCCTTAAAATTTGCTCTACATAGTTTAGTTATAAACAAAATAAATATATATTAATTTAAATTATTTCTTTAGTAATCCTCTTTTATCCACCCAACCGGCAATATTTCTTTGTTTGGCTCTTGCTACTGCAAGTTCTCCACTTTTAACATCATCTGTTATAGTTGATCCTGCTGCAATATAAGCATTATCCTCAACTTTAACTGGTGAAATTAAGTTTGTATTGCATCCTATGAAGCTATTATTGCCTATTATAGTCTTATTTTTATTCTTACCATCGTAATTTACAGTCACTGTACCACACCCAAAGTTGCAGTTTTCTCCTACTTCAGCATCTCCAACATATGTTAAGTGAGATACTTTAGTATTGTTACCAATTACTGATTTCTTTATTTCAACGAAATCTCCAATTCTTACATGACTACCTATAACTGAATCTGGACGAATATATGCAAATGGTCCAACAGTAGTTTTTTCTCCTACTTTACTATCTAAAATAACTGAAGATTGAATTTCAACATCATTTTCTATAGTGCTATTATTTATTCTTGAATTTGGATATAGCATACATCTTTCACCTATAACTGTATTACCTTCTAATACGTTACCTGGATATATTATTGTGTCTTTTCCTATAATAACGTCAGCACCAATATAAGTGTTATTTGGATCTATTAAAGTTACTCCATTATCCATATGCTTTGCATTTATTCTTTTTCTTAATATACTCTCAACTTGAGCTAATTGAGCTCTTGAATTAACACCTAAAGTTTCTTCAAAGTCTATCACTACAGCGCCAACTTTTTCTCCTTCAGATTTAAGTATTCCTATAACATCTGTTAAATAATACTCCCCTTGTGAGTTATTATTAGATAATTTATTTAAAGCTTCTAATAATTTTTCTATATCAAAACAATATACACCTGCATTCATTTCTGTAACTTTTAATTCTTCTTCGTTACAATCTTTATGTTCAACTATTTTTAATACTTCATTTCCATCTCTTATGATTCTTCCATACCCAGTAGCATCATCTAAAATTGAAGTTAAAAGAGTTGCTGTATTATTATTTGAGTTATGCTCTTCAAATAAGCTAACTACTGTTTCCTCTTTAATTAATGGTGCATCTCCACAGAAAATAGCAACTGTTCCCTTCTTATCTTTTAAGAAGTCTATAGCGCATTTTACCGCGTGTCCTGTTCCTAATTGTTCTGCTTGAAGAGAGTAGCTTACTTCTCTTGATGAAGTCTTTTCTTTAACCAATTCTGAGCCTTTACCAATTATTACGTTAATATCTGCAATATCAGCTTTTCTTAAAGTGTCGATTACATGATTAACCATTTCTTTTCCACAAGCTTTATGTAAAACTTTTGGTAAGTCTGATTTTATTCTAGTCCCTTGCCCAGCTGCTAAGATTAAAGCACATTTATACATAAATTCACCTCTTTTATAAATCAAGGACAAAATTTTTATTTTATCCAAAAACGTTCGTGTACATTCTTATATATTATATTTCATAAGAATAATTATTTCAACCTTTGACAGAATAATATACTTTATTAATTTAAGCAAAAAAATAAAAGGAGTGTTATCCCCCTTTTATTTTACTAATTATTCGTTTACAACATTTAAATCTTCTTTCATAGCCTCTTCAAAAGCTGCTAATATAGAAGATTGCATTTTTTCTCTTGTGTCAGTGTTTATAGGATGTGCTATATCCTTAAACTCTCCATCTGGTGTCTTTCTGCTTGGCATTGCAATGAATAATCCATTTTGTCCTTCAATGACTTTAATATCATGAACAACAAATTCATTATCAAAAGTTACAGAAACTATAGCCTTCATTTTTCCTTCAGTTGCTATTTTTCTGATTCTAACGTCTGTGATTGTCATTTCACTTCACCTCCAGTTGCTTTATATTAGATATATTTCTATAAAAAGTTTTAAAATCCTTTTTTTACTTAAATTTCTTATTTATCTAAAACAACTGTTGGTTTTATATTATTTAATAAATTCTGATGGTCTTACTTTTAACTCTCCAGTATTCTCATCGAACTCTAATTCTATAAGAGTTATGTATTCACTAGCTCTTTTATTTTTTATACCTATGTTATCTACTAATACACCAGTCCCTACTAATTCAGAGTCAAATTCCTTTAAAAGATCCTTGATTCCTTGAGCAGTTCCCCCGCCTCTTAAGAAGTCATCTATAAATACACATTTACTTGATGATTTCATTGACTTTTTAGCTAAAGACATCTGTTGAATTCTTCCGCTTGTTCCTGAAACATAGTTTATAGTAACTGTAGGTCCCTCTGTTATCTTGTTATCTCTTCTTATTATAACTAATTCAATACCTAAACACTTGGCTACTTCATAAGCTAATGGTATTCCCTTAGTTTCTACGGTAACTATGTAGTCAATATTCATATTCTTAAAGTATGAAGATAAAATTACCCCTGCTTTACTAATTATTTGTGGGTTATACATTATATCTGTTAAATAAACAAAATTTCCTGGTACTATTCTACCTTCTTCTGATAATAAATCACATAATTCATTACAGAACTCTAATTTACTCTCGCTTCCCATATCTGGTATAAACTTTATTCCACCTGCTGCACCTGAAATAGTTTCAATTCTACCCATTTCTAATTTTTCTAATAACTCTCTTACTATTACTATATCTTCACTTATTGTAGATTTAGCAGCATTTAAAAGTTCCGAAAATTTATTTAACCCAACAACTTTATTAGGAGTTTCCGTTAATATCTTTGTAATGGCAACAACCCTATTGTTTCTGCTTAATTTTTCCATAAATTTTCTCCTTTCCGTTTATTTAAAATCCGAATTATTCCAACTTCAATTCGCTCTAATATTCATATTTTATTCTATATTCCTTCTATTATCAATAGTTTCCCTAGTTAATTTTAAATAATTCTTCTAATTATATTTGAATTTTATATTTATTTCTATAAATTATTTCATATATTTCTCAAAATTTGTGTTCAACTTCATAAATTTGTATATAATTATAAATGAAACTATTCTATTTAAAGGAGTTGATATTTTGTCTTTTGATCTAAATACTGATAAAAAAAAGAAAGTTCATTTCATCGGTATAGGTGGAGTAAGCATGAGTGGACTTGCTGCTGTTTTATTAACTAAAGGATATAAAGTTTCTGGTTCTGATGCTAAAGAATCTGAAGTATTAAATAAATTAAGAAAATCTGGCGCTGAAATATACATAGGTCACAATAAAAACAATATTAAAAATGTAGATTTAATAGTATATACTGCTGCAATTCCTGCTAGCAATCCAGAAATAATAGAAGCAAAAGAAAAAAACATAGAACTTATGGATAGAGCTGAGTTCTTAGGTTATATAATGAAAGGACATAAATATAATGTAGCTGTAGCTGGTACTCATGGGAAAACTACAACTACTTCTATGCTTTCTCATATAACTTTAAACGCAGACCTTGATCCAACTATTTTAGTTGGTGGAGACGTTGATGCTATACATGGTAACTTTAAAATAGGTGAAAGTGAATATTTCGTTACCGAAGCTTGCGAATACAAAGCATCTTTCTTAAAATTCTTCCCTTATATAGGAATAATATTAAATATAGATGCAGATCACCTAGATTATTATAAAGATATAAACCATATAGAAGATACATTTAAAAAATTCTCTGACTTAATTCCTGCTGATGGCTATTTAATTGGTTGTGCAGAAGATAATAGAGTTATGGAAGTTTTAAATTACGCTAAATGTAATACTATTAGCTACGGTATAAATAAAGGTGACGTAACTGCTCGTAACATAAAGTTCAACAATAAGGGATGTGCAACCTTTAGAGCATTTAAAGATGATACTTATCTTTTCGATGTTGAATTAAATACAACAGGAACGCACAATATATTAAATGCTTTAGCTAGTATTTGTACTTCTCTTATATTAAACATACCACATGAATATATAGTTGAAGGTTTACTTGATTGTAAGGGAGCTCATAAACGTTTTGAACATAAAGGTGAGTTTAATGGTGCTACAATAATTGATGACTATGCTCATCATCCAGTAGAAATAGCTGCTACTTTATCAACAGCTAAACTTATTCCTCATAAGAAAATATATTGTGTTTTCCAACCTCATACTTACACAAGAACTAAGACTCTTTTTGAAGAGTTTACTCATTGTTTCGAAAACTCAGATGAGCTTATATTAATGGATATATATGCTGCAAGAGAAAAAGATACAGGTCTTGTTTCATCAGATCAATTAGGAGAAGCAATTAGATCTACTGGTCTAAATTGTATAAACCTTCATACTCATAAAGAGGTTGCGGAGTATCTTGCTTCAAAAGTTGAAAAGGATGACTTAATCCTTACTGTTGGTGCTGGAGACGTTGTTAACGTAGGAGAACTATTATTAGACAGATAAAACTGTTATATAAATTTCTACTACTTCCAAGATAAATATAACTTTACTAGAGAAAAATTTTAACGAGGTGATTTAAATGGATTTATTAAATCAAATTAAAGCTTCTGCCGATTTTATATTAAGCAAAAGCAACTACAAACCTGAAATTGGACTAATACTTGGTTCTGGACTTGGCTCTTTAGCTGACTCTATAGAAAACCCAGAATTCTATAATTACTCTGATATACCTAACTTCCCTACTTCAACTGTTGAAGGTCATGCAGGAAGATTAGTTATAGGAACCTTAGGTGGAAAACAAGTTGTTGCAATGCAAGGTAGATTTCATTATTACGAAGGATACTCTATGGAAAAGATAACTTTCCCAGTAAGAGTTATGAAGTTATTAGGAGTGTCAAAACTTATAGTAACCAATGCTTGTGGTGCTGTAAACCAAGACTTTAACGCTGGAGATTTAATGGTTATAACTGACCATATAAACTTCTCTGGTTCAAATCCTTTATTTGGACATAATTTAGATGAATTTGGGCCAAGATTCCCTGATATGTCTGAAGCATATAACTTAGATTTAAGAAATAAAGTTTTAAATGTAGGTAAAGAACTTGGATTAGATCTAAAACAAGGTGTCTATGTAATGTTCTCTGGGCCTACATACGAAACTCCTGCTGAAGTTAGAATGGCTAAAATTATGGGTGGAGATGCTGTTGGTATGTCTACAGTTCCAGAAGTTATAGTTGCAAACCACAGTGGAATCAAAACAGTTGGTATATCATGCTTAACTAATATGGCAGCTGGTATCTTAGACCAACCTTTAAACCATGAAGAAGTTATTGAAACTTCTGCTAGAGTTAAAAATGACTTTATAAAATTGATGAATAGAGTTATAGAAATAATTTAATCAATCAAAAATTAATAATTTTAGATTATAAATTACTGTTGAAGCTTCATCGAGGTTTCTTAATTTTAAAAAAAGTCGGCTTCAGCCGACTTTTTTCATTAACTCTTAATTAACTAAAGTATAGTTATTTCCTTAGTAACAGAATTTAAAACTTCACATCCGTCTTTAGTTACAAGAACTAAATCTTCAATTCTAACTCCTATATTATCTTTTAGATATATTCCTGGTTCAACTGAGAATATCATTCCAGCCTTTACTTCATCATGATTTACTGAACTAACATTACCAAAATCATGAACTTCAATACCTATACTATGACCTGTTCTATGGGTAAAATACTCCCCATATCCAGCATCAGTTATTAAGTTTCTAGCTGCCTTATCTATATCTGAGAACTTAACACCTTCTTTTATTATTGAAATGGCTTTCTCATTGGCACTTTTAACTATATTATAAACTTCCGCATGTTCTTTACTTGGCTCTTTACCTATAAATACTGTTCTAGTCATATCAGAACAATAATTTTTGTATCTTCCACCAATATCTAAAACTACGCTATCTCCTGCTTTGATCTTATCCTTACCGGTTCCATGATGAGGATCTGCTCCATTTGGGCTAGTTGCTATTATTGGAGAGAAGGAAAATCCTGATGCACCCTCTTCCTCATATATTTCTGATAAAAGATTAGCATAATATTTTTCAGAGTATCCTGGCTTTAAGTTCTTCCAAAGCTTTAACATAACTGCATCATTAATCTTTGAAGCTTCCTTCATTATTTGAATTTCTTCTTCATCTTTAATAGCTCTTAAAGTGTCAATTATTGGTGATGAGTTTACAAAAGCTTTAACTACATTTCTATCCATTAAATCAATCAAGAAATTTGCACGAAGATCTTTATCTACTCCTAAAGCTTCTCCAACCTTAACTATTTTAGATAATCTATCTATTGGATTTTCAATATCATCATACCAAACAATATCTACTCCTAAATCTTCATGTATAGGAAAAAGCTTATTTACTATAAACTTATGATTTCCGTTAATATCTAAATATAATGCTAAAAATCTTTCACCTGGATGAATCATTTTTCCTGTTAAGTAAAAAATAGATTCAGGTGATGTAACTATAATTTGAGATAAATTATTTTTCCCCATTTGGGCCAATACATTTTTAACTCTTGAGTCTTTCATTTTTTATGCCCTCCATTGCTATTGTTTTTTGCTCATTGTAGTATCTACTAAATGAGTTTCTTTATATAAATAATACTTCAAAATTTTTATAATATCTACAAGTTTGAATTTATTCTTTTATTAATAAAATTGAATGCTATAATTATATTATTAGTAAATAGGAGGAGATAAATTTATGAAAATAGCTGCAATATCAGACATTCATGGAAACTTATATGCACTTATGAAGGTGCTTGAAGATATAGATGAGCAAAGAGTTGATAAAATAGTATGTCTTGGTGATTTAGTAGGATACGGACCACATCCTAATGAAGTAATCGCTTTGATTAGAAGAAGAGAAATTCCTTGTATTAAAGGTAATTATGATGCTTCTGTTGTAGATGGTGAGTATACTTTCATTAGAAATACAACTATAAACTCCTTTTCTTTACCTTGGGCTGTTAATGAAGTTAGAGTTTCTAATAAATATTACTTAGATTCACTACCTCTTAAATTAGAATATTCTATTAATGGGATTAATGTAGTCTTCACTCATGGAAGCCCAACAAAAATAAATGAATATCTATTTGAAGATGGGGAAAATACATCTCAAACTATGCAAGATTTTTCTGGTGATGTTTTAGTTTGTGCTCACACTCATATACCATCTTGTAAAAACTTTGACAATAAACTTTTTGTCAATGTAGGTAGTGTAGGAAAACCTAAAATAGGACGTCCTAACTGTACTTATGCACTTATAGATATATCTGATGATGGCAAAGTAAATGTCTCTATTAGAGAAGTTGAATATGAATTTAAAAGAATAGTTAAAGATTGTGTTATGTTAAACTTTCCTAGCGCAATAACTCAATCTTATGAAAGCGGACAAGAATAATATATTATTTTCCAAGAGAGAAAATATATCTATATGGAATAGATTAATATACGTCTTCGGAAAAAAATATAGCCTTCGACTAGATATTCTATCGGAGGCTTTTTCCATTCTATGAATCCTTAAGTGTTCCTACAGCTTTAAGTCTATTCAATATCTCTTGTTTATCCTTATGACAAGTATTAAAAAATTCTGTTACATCTTTTCCAGCCTGCAATCCATGATGTATTCCATTAGCCCATTGTTTTATACTTGTCATATCATATACAGTTCCACTTATAGCTATATAAGCTAATTGTCCTCCTGTACCATCAAATCCTGCTAATTGTTCAAGAGTATACTCTGGCAATGCTTGCCTTGTTTCCTCTAATGTACCTACTATAGTTCCATTTTTTAATATGTCTAAGTTATCTGAATGACAGCCCTCAAAATATGCTGTTAAATCTTGTCCAGCCATTAATCCATAATGCATTCCGCCTTGCCATTGAAGAATTTTGGTAAAGTCATATACGATTCCATTTACAGCTACATAAACTGGCATTCCATTTTTTCCATCATACTTACTTAATTCTGCCTTAGTAAAAACACTTCCTACTCTATTTTCTTCCTTTAATCTTCCAACTACTTTTGATTTCTTAATCAAATTTAACTTTTTACTATGACACCTATAATACTCCTCAGTTAATATCTGCCCTGCTAGCATTCCATGATGTTTCCCATTTTTCCACTTACTTATCTTACTTAAATCATAAACTATTCCATCTATAGCTACATAAGGAGGTTTACCATCTCTTCCATTAAACTCTGATAATTCTTGTTCTGTGAGCATAATCTCGTCTATTGAAATATTATTGGTTATTTCATTTGATTTCTTATTTTTTTTCTTATCCTTAGCATCATTATCTATATTCTTTCCAGTTTTATACTCACACTCTCCTTCATCTGCTTTACTATTATCATCCTTAACCTCACTGTTCGCCTTATTATTTTTTCCCTCTAGATGCTTATTTATTTCATCACATATATTGCTAATAGATTTAAGTATGTTATCTATAGATTCTTTTGGATAATCTTGAATTGATATCTTTAGTCTATTTATTTCTTCATATTTTTCTTGTAAAAACTCCTTATTATTCATCTACTGCCTCCAATGAATACTCTATAAATATATATTATGAATTTTGGTTGCAAATGTTAGTAAAGTATTGTAAAATCGTATTAATAAAAACTAACCATATTGGTTACAATCATAATAAGTAGCAAACATAGCTATTTATACATAAACTAATATTAACTATGATGAGAAGAGTAACTTTTAAATGTAGTCTTAGCGAGTAAGGGATGGTGTAAGCCTTATACGAAGTTAAAAGCGAAGAACATCTCGGAGTTTCTAACCGAAAAAGCAAAAGCTTCTGTAGGCTTAGACGGCTAAATACCGTTAATAATTTACTAAGTGGCCTTTTTAGGCAATTTGGGTGGTACCACGTAAGTAATCCTTTCGTCCCATATTTTATGGGAATGAGGGGTTTTTTTATTTTATTTAATAATATTACAAGGAGGTAAAATTTTATGAAAAACGAAGTTTTAATTAAATCACTTTACAGAAACTCTGAAGAGTATTTATCTAAAGATATTGTTATATCTGGATGGATAAGAACTTTAAGAGCATCTAACGCATTTGGTTTTATAGAAGTAAACGATGGTAGCTTCTTTAAAAATGTTCAGGTGGTTTTTGATAATAATTTAGAAAACTTTAAATATGTATCAAAGCTTCCAATAAGCTCATCTATAAAAGTAATTGGTACTTTAGTTGCTACGCCTGATGCTAAACAACCTTTTGAAATACAAGCAAAAGAAATAGTTATAGAAGGTATGTCATCTTCAGATTATCCATTACAAAAGAAAAGACACACATTTGAATATTTAAGAACAATAGCTCACTTAAGACCAAGAAGTAATGCTTTCTCAGCAGTATTTAGAGTAAGATCAGTAGCAGCCTATGCTATCCATAAGTTCTTCCAAGATCAAGGATTTGTTTATACAAACACTCCAATCTTAACAGGAAGTGACTGTGAAGGTGCTGGAGAAATGTTTAGAGTAACTACTTTAGATCTACACAACACTCCAAAAACTGAAGAAGGAAACATAGACTATAAGGAAGACTTCTTTGGAAAAGAAACTAACCTTACAGTTTCAGGTCAGTTAAATGCTGAATGTTATGCTTTAGCATTTAGAAATGTTTATACCTTTGGACCAACCTTCAGAGCTGAAAATTCAAACACAGCTAGACATGCTGCTGAATTCTGGATGGTAGAGCCTGAAATAGCTTTCGCTGACTTACAAGATGATATGGAATTAGCTGAAGGAATGTTAAAATACGTAATTAAATACGTTATGGATGAATGTCCTGAAGAGATGGCATTCTTTAACCAATTCATAGAAAAAGGGTTATTAGATAAGTTAAATCATATAGTAACTTCTGATTTTGGAAAAGTTACTTACACTGAAGCAGTTGAAATGTTAAAGAACTGTGGTAAAACATTTGAATATCCAGTTGAATGGGGAATTGATCTTCAAACTGAACATGAAAGATATTTAACTGAGGAAATATTCAAAAAACCAGTATTTGTTACTGATTATCCAAAAGATATTAAAGCTTTCTATATGAGACTTAACGATGATGGAAAAACTGTTGCAGCAACTGATTGTTTAGTTCCTGGAATAGGAGAAATCATTGGTGGTAGCCAAAGAGAAGAAAGACTTGATGTATTAAAAGCTAGAATGGCTGAATTAGAACTTAAGGAAGAAGATTACTGGTGGTATTTAGAGCTTAGAAAATATGGAGAAACTAAGCACGCTGGATTCGGTCTTGGATTTGAAAGACTAATCATGTACATTACTGGTATGTCTAACATAAGAGACGTAATCCCATTCCCAAGAACAACTGGTCAATCAGACTTCTAAAAAAAGAACCCTACTTTGGGTTCTTTTTTTTATTTTTTTATTTTTTATAAATTTATTGAATATAAATTCCACTTTGAGTCCATACTTATAATGTAATAACAACTTGCATTTAATGCAGGTCCCATCCCCCCATTATTAATGAAAAAGCGCGTAAGCGCTTTTTTTGTTATTTATATTATTTTATAATGGAGAATCACAATACTCACAATCTGCATAACTACTAACTACTTTATTTTTTGCTCCACAACAATTACATACTACAAGCTTTACTTGCTCTTCATTTTCATCTTCGTCTTCATCATAATTAATCTCACTAAAGAAAACTATTGAATTAGTTACATCACTTACATATGCACCTTCAATATAATTATTCTTAATCATATCATTTAAATCTTTTTTAACAACATCAATAGGGCGAGACATTTCATTTGCTATTTCATTTAAAGAACGTATCTTTCCCTTTATAATTATGGCAATATACTTTATATATATAACTGCATTGTTTTGAAGTCGCTTAGAATACATAAATAATCCAATCCCTATAATAAGGAAATATATCATCATTGCTAAATTACTTCCACTAAATCCTTCCTCAATTAAAACTATAACCGAGCCTAAAGATAGTAAAAAGCAAGAATACGACGTATATTCTAAAATCTTATTGGTTGTTTTAAGCTCATCTCCCTTATCAGCTTTCTTTTTTGTATATATCAAATATATTCCTAATGGCAAAAAGAATATAATTGATATAACGATTACAGGCCACGAATAAAGTTTGCTTACCTCTTTATTACTCATTTCATTCCCTCTTTTCTCTTTTTTTACATTGTAATATATAAATTCTATTTGCTCGTCTATGTTTAGTCAATAAGAAAATAATTACTTTACTATTAATTTATCAATTACTTGAATTAATAATATCACAATTAAACAATAAAATAACCTTAAGCATTCTTTATCAATGCATAAGGTTATAAACTTTAATATTCTAAAATAGATATTTTCTCTTGCTTTAAACTCTCTTTTACATCTATTATCCGTTGGTTACTTGAACCTCTAAATCTAAGCCCTTCTTTCTTATTATTAATTTCAAATCTTCCATCTACTAATACATCAATATTTTCAATTAATTCTCTAATACTATCTTCATTCTTCATTTTTTCTAATAATATTTCAAATGTGTATCCTGTATAGCACCATATATTTAACCCTGATTTTTTAAAGGCTTTTGCCATGTATGAAAATTTATCTGCTTGTTCTAAGGGATCACCTCCACTAAAAGTGATCCCTTTTATCATTTTATTTTTTAACACATCTTTTATAAGATCATCTATATTTTTTTCTTCTCCACCAGAAAAGTCGTGCGTCTCTGGATTAAAGCAGCCCTCACAATTATGTTTGCATCCTTGAGCGAAGAAAACCCGCCTCATCCCTGGTCC
Organism: Clostridium hominis; assembly: GCF_014287825.1. NCBI lineage: Bacteria > Bacillati > Bacillota > Clostridia > Eubacteriales > Clostridiaceae > Clostridium > Clostridium hominis. The sequence continues at coordinate 95,729 of NZ_JACOOO010000031.1, read as the reverse complement.
ATTCACTAAACTTTCATAAGCTATCCCTGATAATCTAATAGTTTTATTCATAAACTCACATCACTTTTCAATAAATTAAATTATTTCATAATTACTCTTGCTCCCACTAGAGTGTGATATTCTATCTCTTCTTTCTTCATATTTTCCTGGCCCAAATCTTTCATCTAAACTTAAATATCCTGTTACTCTTGATATACCTTGAATATTATTACTTTTACAATTTGGACAAAGTACTTCATGACTTAACAAGTAATTTCCACACTCTTTACAATATCTTATATGAAAATTGATACCTATATAACTTATATTAGTTTCTCTATAAGCATAATTTAATATGTCCATAATAGTTTCTGGTGAAGGTCTGTCATCGACTTCTATATATGATATATGACCTGCATTACAAAGCTTATGGTATGGCGCTTCAATATCAATTTTATCTTTTATTGATATTGGGTATTTTACTGGAATATGATAACTATTAGTATAGTACTCTTTATCTGTTACATCTTTTATAAGTCCATAAATCTTTTTATCATTTTTTATAAACTTTCCTGATAACCCTTCTGCTGGAGTAGCATAACAACTCCAGTTCAAGTTAGTTTCTTCAACTAATCTATCTGTATATTGTCTTATGAATCCTACTATCTTTAACCCTAGTTCTCTTGCTTCTTCACTTTCACCATGATGTTTTCCAGTTAAAGCAATAAGAGCTTCCGCAAGTCCTATAAACCCAATTCCCCATGTTCCTTGCTTTAAAATTGGTTCAATAGAATCACCCTCTTTTAATCCTTCTGATCCTTTTAATAATCCTTGCCCAGCTACAAATGGTAAGTCTTTAACCTTAAGATTTTTAAGAACTCCATATCTGTTTAATAAAGCTTCTTTTGCTAGTGATAATCTTTGTTGTAATATTTCAAAAAACTTATCAGTGCTCTTTCCTGACTCTATAGCTATTCTTGGAAGGTTTACTGTAACAGGAGCTATGTTCCCTCTTCCCTTACATCCTGGTTCACCATTAATATTTTTCATTAAATAGGTTCTACACCCCATAGTTGCTGGCATATATCCCTTGTCATAAAATTCTTTATTAAAATCTGCATCTATATTCATAAAGGTAGGGTTCATTCTTTTAGAGGCTACTCTACATGCTAACTGATATAGATAATGATATGGGTCTTCAGCTTCTCTATTTATACCTTCCTTTACCCTAAAAATAATATTAGGGAATATAGGCTGCTCACCTTTTCCTAATCCTTTTTCATATTCTTCTAAGAATGCTTCACATACAAGTGCAGCATCTCTTGTATATGGAATTCCTAGGTTTATAGAAGAAAATGGCACCTGGGACCCTGCACGAGAGTGCATAGTATTTAAATTAAATACTATACCTTGCATAGCTTGGTGGATTCTCTTATTTAATTTTTTCTCCACTAATTCATCTAATCTCTCACCATCAATACCTAACTCTTCTAGTTCTTTTCTTACCTCTTGTCTTGTTGGTTCTACAAAAACACTTATATCATTATCGAAATCCGGATGGGATTGCCCTCCAAACATATCATTTTGACTTGATTGAAGTAATATACAAGAAAGCTCTGCCGCTGTTTCTATTCTTTTAGGAGGGCTTATTGTTCCATACCCAGTATTAAATCCTCTTTCTAAAATCTCCTTTGTTGGAATATGGAGACAATTTATAGTTAAGTTATATGAGTCTAGGTCATGAAAATATAGTTCACCATTTTCATGAGCCTTTGCTAAATGTTTAGGCATATTTGATAGATTGTGCCACTTGTTGGATTCTGAAGCTATTCTTAATAGTTTGGAACTAAAATTATTACCTACATTTGCATTATCCCTGTCAGTTTCAACTCCAATTTTATTAATCGCTTTCATTAAGTCTGATTTAATTTCTCTCACTCGTGTTCTTTCAATTCTATAAGTTGAATAAACTTTTTGAATTCTTTCGTGCCCACTATCTTTTAAAGCCTTTTCTACTAAATTTTGTACTTCTTCTACAGAAACCTTCTCTTTACCAGTCATTTCTATGTAGTTTATCACCTTGTGTACAATCTCTAAAACCTGACTTTCCTTAAAATTATATTCTATTTCTTTTGCAGCTTTTTTTATTGCATTAGCAATTTTTTCAGAATTAAACCTTACCTCTCTACCATCACGTTTTACTACATATAGCATTTCCTCACTCCTCAAACACAATATCTTGTATTTTAATTATAATTATTTTAAAAATTTAAAGCAATTTCGATTTAAATAGATATCTGGTAATCTAACCTTATTTTTGAATGTTTCTCTATTTTATCTTACTTTTTTAACATTTATTAAAGATGTCTATTTTATTTAAAATTGTATAAACTATATTAATAAATATTATCAATACTGATAATGTTGATTGGTTATCAGTATTGATAATGGTATCTTTTGTGATATAATAAAATTAAACAAAAAGTTTCGGAGGTTTAATTATGCAAAAAATTGCTTTGATAACTGATAGCGCTAGCGACCTTAGTTTAGAGGAGCTTAGAGAATATAACGTAAATTTATTACCACTTAGAATTTCTTATTCTACTGGTGAATATCAAGATAAAATAGATATAAAGGCTAGTGATGTTTATGCTAACTTAGATAAAGAAGTTCCAAAGACATCTTTACCAAGCCCAGAAACAACAGAAAAAATATTAAATAAATTAGAAGAAGAAGGATATACTCATGTAATCGGAATATGTATATCTGGTGGTCTTTCTGGAACTGCTAATTCATTAAGATTAAGCTTAGAAGATCATCCTAATCTTATTTCTTATGTTTACGATACTAAAATATTGGCTTATCCTGAAGGTGAAGTAGTTATAGAAGTATCAAAACTTATAAAGTCTGGAAAAACTTTCGAAGAAATAATCGAAGCTTTGCCTAAGATACGTGAAAAAATAACAGGGTACTTTACTATAGATACTTTAGAGTATTTAAAGAAGGGTGGAAGAATCGGAAGAGTAGCTGGAACTTTAGGAGAAATGTTAAATTTAAAACCTGTAATTACTACAGACGAAAATGGTGTATACTATAATATTGTTAAAGCTAGAGGTAGAAAACAAGCTTTATCAAAGCTTACAGATTTATTAAAATCTCATCTTTCTAAAAACAAATGTGATGTTACAGTACTTCAAGGTGGCTGCGAAGCTGAAGCTATAAAATATATGGAATCTTTAAAAGGCTTAGAAAATATTAATACTTTAAAACTTTCAGAAATAAGTCCTGCCTTAGGTGTACATGGCGGTCCAGGGTTAATGGGCTTCTGTGTAAAGATAGTTGATTAACAACTATGGCTGATTACGATTTTAGTAATATAGAAGATTTAAAAGCTGAAGAAAAAAGACTCCATGAAGAGTATAAGCAAAAACTTTTAGAACTAAAAAAAGTTCAAAAAGAAAAGGAAGCTGTTGGTCAAGTATTCGCCAAAGGACTTTTGCCTATATACGTTTTATATATATTAAGTATGGGTCCTACTAATGGTAATGATATAGCAACTAAGATAACTGAGAGAACTAAAGGCCTTTGGTCTCCTAGTACTGGTGGAATATATCCTTTATTAAAAAAGTTAGAAAAAGATGGTTTAGTTGTTGGTGAGTGGGATAACCCCAAAAAGAAAAATCAAAAGTTATATTCTTTGACCCCTATTGGAGAAAAAGAATTTTCTTATAGGAAATCTTTACTTAAACCCAAAATTGAAGAATCCTTAAAAGTATTTAGATTAGTTTATGGTGATTTATATTTATAAATTTTGCATCTAAGGGAAATCCTTAGGTGTATTTTTTTTGAAAATTACATAAACTACAACTAAGTTAACCAAGGAGGAACAAGCATGAAAGGAACTATTTTAGATTACACACCAACAGAAGCATTTATCTTATTAGAGGATGATTCAGTTGTTACTATACCATTATCTTCATTTACTCATACAACTCCAATAGGTAGTAATATAAGTTTAAGTAGACTATATAATGGTACATACAGTATTAATTATAAACCTTCAAAGATATATGATAAGTCTGTTGACTTTTTTTAACAGTTTATATAATATAGTTTATATAAGGTGCTAGGGGTGCCAAGTGGCTGAGAAATGATTTTATCATTAACCCTTCTTTACCTGATCTGGATAATACCAGCGTAGGGAAGCTATATACGGATTTATATTATTTTCGTTTAACTGGTACCTCTTGCGCAAAACAAGGAGGTATTTTTTTATGACAAATTTTCTAGCGACCTTATTAGAAAATATTAAAACACTATTTAGTAGTCCACTAACACTATTAACATTACTTGCATGCGGAATTTTACTAATTGCATTCATTAAATTTAAATCTATAAAATTTAATGCTCAACTTATGGCTAGAATTGGACTAGCTTTAGCCTTAGCTATTATTTTAGATATGATAAAGCTTTATACATTTCCTAATGGTGGTGGAAGTGTATCCCTTGGAAGTATGATTCCAATCTTTATAATATCATATGCTTATGGCCCATCTTTTGGTATATTTACAGGATTCCTTTTTGGCTTATTAAAGTTGATGATTAATCCCTATATATTAAGCCCAATTCAAGTACTATTTGATTATCCACTTCCATTTATGGCTGTAGGTATAGCTGCTTTCTTTAAGGATAAAAAATTAATTGGAGCTACTGTAGGAATGTTTTTAAGATTTGTATGTCATTTTATTTCTGGAGTTGTTTTCTTTGGCGAGTATGCTCCTGCTGGTATGTCTCCTATAATATACTCATTAGTAGTAAATGGTCCTGCTGTAGGTGTAGAACTTTTAATTTGTTTAGTAATATTGGCATTAATGCCTTTAAATCAGATATTAAAAACACTTAGACCTAGTTCAAATATAAATATATAAAAAAGATGCCTAATAGGCATCTTTTTTTAATCTACTGATATTGCAGTTACTGGACAGCTATCTGCTGCATCTTGTGTTTCGTCTTCTTTTCCTGCTGGAACTTCATCGACTATTGTATGTGCTTTTCCGTCATCATCCATATCAAATACTTCTGGACAAATTGATGGACACATTCCACATCCGATACAAGTCTCCTTATCTACGTTTGCTTTCATAATTATCACCTCTTATAAAAAAAATCACAATACTAATTTTCCCCAGATGATGATTTTTATGTATCAAATTTTTATATTTTAATATAATCCTTCAAAAATTAAGCTATATAAACTATTATCTTTTATATATTCTTCTGCTTTGCCTTCATTTACAGCTTCAGTTAGCTCTAAATTTATAGGTAACTCCCCTAATAAAGGTAAGCCTAAATACTCTGCATGCTCCTCAGATGACTTATTACTAAATACTTTTAGCTTTTTATCACAATCTGTACATACTATATAAGCCATATTTTCAATTAATCCCTTAATTCTTATATTCATCTTCTCGGCCATAGATACTACTTTTTTAACTATCATAGATACCATGTCTTGAGGAGTTGATACTACTACAAGCTCATATATAGGGAAGCTTTGCATTATAGTTAATGTTATATCTGATGTTCCTGGTGGCATATCAATTATTAAGTAATCTAATTCCCCCCAGTTTGTATCAGTAAACATTTGAGTAAGTACTCCAGTAACTACTGGTCCTCTCCATATTACTGGTTCATCTTCCTTAGGTATTAAAAGGTTCATAGAAATTAGTTTTATACCACTTTTAGTTATAACTGGCTCAAAGATAGCATTATTTTCATCTACAGCTATCATTCTAGCTCTTTGTTCATTTACACCAAAAAATCTTGGCATTGAAGGCCCCGTTATATCAGCATCTAATACACCAACTTTATATCCTTTTTTAGCTAAATTAACTGCTAAAATTCCTGATACTGTTGATTTTCCAACTCCACCTTTACCACTTATAACACCAATTACATTTTTTATTTGGCCATGTTTTATAGATATTTTTCCACAGCTATTTTCTTCAGATTTACTAGCATTACAGCTAGATTTACTTGGACATGTTGAGCAATTTCCCACTCTTCTCTCCTCCTTACCAATCTTTAGGTTTATTATTTACTTCGCTTACTTTAATATTCCATTCCTTAAATTCATTCACTGCAGTTATGAAATATTCATCAGTATATTTTTGTATTCTATCATTAACAGTTATCTTTGTTTTATAATTTGTACTGTCATATCCCCTATTTTTAACTGTTATTACCAAGTCAAACTTTTCATCATTATTTTCTACTAATTCTAAATTAGGAGCTATCTTTCTAGCCTTTTCTAAAAAGCTCTTTAAATCAACTGAAAATATATATTTTAAACATTCAATATCTCCTTGAATATTTATTCCAATATTATAGTCGCTTAATTTTACTTTATCTTTAAGAACATTTAATACATCTAAAATTGATTGATAATATATATAATCAAAATCTCTTGGCTTTCTTATAAATGAAAGGTTTTGTATTATTCCTTCATCTAGTCTCTTAGAAGCCGTAAATATTTCATTATCATTATAAAAATTACCTTCATCTGACCCAACAACATAGTAGAAATTCTTTACCTCTTCACCTATTTGAAACTCAAATATATAATCAGGTTCTAATGTTGATTTTGTTTCACTTACTTTGGCTCTTGATAATAATTGATACATATCTTTTATTGCACTATCTTCAGTTACAATAAATTTAAAACCAGGGTCTCTTGTACTTTGAATACTAATCTTATCCACATTATTATTATTTAAAAACTCAAAATAATCATTCTTTACACCCAATTTTTTTTCTATAGTTTCTATAGGTTTACATCCCCCTAAAATGGTTATCGTGATTAGAAAAATTGATAACAAAGCCACTTTTGTTTTTCTTGTCATTTTTCTCTCCTTTATGTACTTCTTAATTAAAGTAATTAGGAGAAGTATAAATACTTCTCCTAATTATAAATAATTATAATACTTTAATTAATTAATCGCAAACATTAATGTTATATCTTACCTACACATAATCATTATAAATTATAATAATTATATTATATGCTTAATATATCACCTAATTATTGCATAGGAACAACAACAGTTGAATTCTTATAATCGTAGAACATTAACCAACATCCAACATCGTCAACATCTTTGTCTTTTACCCATGTAACAAATCCTGTCTTTCCATCATAAGGTTGTTCATCTTTATCTTTCTTTCCTGGAACTCCATAAACTATATACTTTAAATTTCCTTCTGAATCGCATTTATATCCTAACATAAAATATCCATGCTTTTTAATATAAGGATAATAATTAAGCATAGGATAATATGCTAATGTATATTTATTATAATTAGACATATTACACATTTCATATAAGTCATTTACAGGAACCTTATACCATTTTGTAAATTTAACTTCCTTATATTTACCCTTACATCTTTGGAATCCATCTGATACAGCTTCAAAATACTCACCTATACTACCTCTTATATCAGAAACATCAGGGTCAAATTCCTTTACAGCTTCAATTTGTTCTTCATAATCCTCAAACTTACCTCTTAAGTTTTCTCTAGGAACATATGGAACTTCTTCTATCTTTGGTTCTTCTATCTTTGATTCTTCTATCTTTGGCTCTTCTACTTTAGACTCTTCTGTATTTACTTCTTCACCCCTAGGTTTCTCTTGAACCTCACCATCATTATCTTCCTTACTAATTGAAGAAATTTCTACAGGTTTATCATCGTCATCTCTCTTTTTATGTTCGCACTTTTCTTCACACTTATCTGATTTCTTTTCTGATTTTTTATCTGACTTTTTATCATCCTTACATTCATCTTTCTTAGGCTTCTTCTCCATAGTTGTTTGTTTATGTTCATTGCATTTTACAACCTTATAATTCTTCCAACTATCTGAAGGTTGCTCACTATTTAAAAATCCACACATAACATATATAGGTAGTCCATCTTTCATTTTCGCTAAAGCAGCCCCACATATCTTGTCAAAGCTAACTCCTAATCCACCTATATTCGATGCGTCATACTCTTTTGTCATTTCACACTTACCTGAATCACCTATTACTATTTTTCCAAGATCAATTATTTGTTTACAATCTTTCTTGCAACAGATAAGTATCATGTGATAATCATCAGTATCTTTTTTTAAGTTCTGAGCATAAAAAGAAACTTTGCACTTTTCTGCTCTTGCCTCAATTTTAGAATATCCTGATAGCGTTTTATCTGACGCATTAGAATATCCTCTCTCGTCTTCTTGCAATATTATAAAGTTTCTATACAATTTATTGTTGCTTGCCACTCTATAGAACCTCCAATTTATATAAATTCCATATATTATATGCATAGCATAGCCAAATATGTTAATAATTGAAAACGAAGAATTTATAATTATTAATTAAATTAAAAAGCCAGCATATGCTGGCCTTTTAATTTATTATATAAGAAACCGCATTAGCAGTTTCATCTTTAATTTTTAACTATTAAAGTATTTCGTTTATACAGTTAGATAGTGTTGCAAATTCTTGTATACTTAAAGTTTCTCCCCTTCTCTTAGAATCAACTCCAGCTTTTTCAAATGCTGCTTCTAACTTTTCCTTGGCAGGTCCAATGCTCTTTACACCATTCCATAAAGTTTTTCTTCTCATATTAAACGAACTTCTAATTATATCAAAAAATAACTTTTCATTATCTACTTTTACTTTTGGTTCATCAAGTTTATCTAATCTTATAACTATAGAATCTACCTTTGGTCTTGGTATAAAACAAGCTGGTGGTACTTTTCTAACAATCTTAGTATTACAATAATATTGAACTAACAGAGTTAATGCACCATAATCCTTGTTACCAGGCTCTGCATTCATTCTCTCTGCAACTTCTTTTTGAATCATTATAGTTAATGATTTAAATTTATGTTTTTCTTTTAATAACTTCACTATTATAGGGGTAGTAACATAATAAGGAAGATTAGCAACTAATTTTACACTTTGCTCATCACCTATTACTTCATCAAAATTTACTTTTAATGCATCATTATGTATAAGACTAAAATTAGGATATTCCCCCAATTCTTCAGTAAGTATCGGTATTAATGTATCATCTAGCTCTATAGCTACAACTCTTTTAGCTATTTTTAATAATTGAGCTGTTAATGTACCTACTCCTGGCCCTATTTCTATAACTAGATCTTCTGGTCCAACATCAGCTCCATCTACTATATCCCTTGGAACAGATTGATCTACTAAAAAATTTTGTCCTAAGCTTTTAGTAAATTTAAAATTATATTTTTTAACCAATTCAGCTGTTTTTACATCTTGTATATCCATCTATTTGCCCTCTTTTAAACTTTTATCTATTTTATTTATAGCATCTATAAATTCTTCTTTAGTAATTCCATAATTATTTAATCTTGATAACATTTGATTAGCATTTCCATATCCAATTCCAAGCTCTTTTCCTAACATAATTCTTCTTTCCTTAGAATTGTTATCTCCAGTAAGCTTAAAATAAATCATATCTTCATAATCAAATATTTTTTCCTTTACTTCTATAGTTACCTTAGCTCTGTTTAATGCCTCTATTATAACTTCAGGAGTTGCATTTTCTACGCCTATATCATCACCTTTAATTCCGTCTTCTTGTGCGATATAGGCATGCTTTATTCCTGGAACTCTTTTAGCTATTATCTTTCTTATTTTTTCTCCTGCAAAATCTGGGTCTGTAAGAACTATTACACCTTTTCTCTTTTGGGCCTCTTTAATTCTTGCTATTACTTTCGCATTAATTCCAAATCCACCAACTGCAATCATTTCTGCATCTACTGCTTGCTTTACTGCGGTAATATCATCTCTTCCTTCTACTACTATAACTTCTTTAATCAAAGTACTATCTTCCTTTCATAGTATATCTTATATTAATGTATCCCTATATCTCTATTATGTCAAACTTATAATAGCAAATAAAGTTTACCAAAAAAATTAAAAACTACATTTTATAATATAAACTTTATTTATATACACGTAAAAAGAGGCTAGTACAAACTAACCTCTTTTCTTTACCATTCTCCTGGATAAGCTAATATATATACAGGTACTCCATATTTTCTACCCCAACTGGTAGCATGGTCATAACTATTTACATATATATCAATTATACTCCCTTGAATAGCTCCTCCTGTATCTGCTGCAACAGCTTTTCCATAGCCCTCTACATATACTAATGATCCTAGCGGAATTACTCTTGGATCAACAGCTATAGTACTTATCCCATCAGGATTATAAACTGGAACAGTTCCAGTAGCGGTGATTCCATCACCTGTATAAGCTGTAGACTCACAATACAGAAGTTCTTTATAATCAAGAACCTCTCCACTTCTACTTGCGAAAGTCCTTCTTGTTCCTTGAACAATTATTTCATTAACAGGTTCAGCTACCACTTTAGAGCCTACTACTTCTCTTGAAACCTCTTTGCCATCTTTTTTTAGTACTTTATAAGTAATTTCCTTTTGTCCAGGAACCCCTTCTTGTCTAACTTCTTCAACACTTATGTCTAAACTTCCATCTTCTTCTGTAACTGTATCAAATTGAATTGTTTCAGTTGCCACTTCATTTACCTCTTCAACCTTAACTAATTTAATTTGTAAATTCTTTTGTATTTTTGTATCAAGATTAGGTTCAACCTCATCTATATTTTTTATAAATTCAATACCTTGTGACTTAAGCGCTTCGTATTCAGCTTCTAACATATCTTCTACAGTTGCTTCAGCTGTCAAAATTGATACTTCCTTATCCATTGTTGTTAACTGAACCTCTACAGCTTTTGTAATTGTTATCTTTTCGCCTTCTGATAATTTGTCTTCTAAAGCCGGTTGCACTTTGTCTTTTTCAGTAAGTTCTACGTCTTGATCTAATAATAGATCTTTAACAGTCCCTTTAAACGTTGTAACTTCTACTTCATTTCCATCTACAACTAACGTTACAGTTTTTCTCAGACTCGCTACAGATAATGCTATAACTACCGCCACAATAGCACATAACAAAATCTTTGCCTTAGGACTATTAGAAAAATTTTTCTTAAGGTATTCCTTACATTTTTCCATCATCTACCTAAACCTCCTTTGGCAAGAGTGTTTTAATTATATTATAGAATCGCTATTTTTGTCAAATTTACCACTCTTACTATATTTAACTATTAAAAATGTACCACTGTACATAAAAAATAAAATAAGTGAAATGATAGCGGTTTTTATAGTTATTAAGATTTAAACTTTAGATGATATTTGTTGCATTTGTAAATAAAAGGAAAACTGTATTATTATTTTACTTTACTTTCCTTCTGAAATCAACCTCTTAAAATTATCATTTAATTCCATATTAGTACTTATTGGGTCAATTTTCTTTATTTCAGCTACTTGTTCTATTATATATTCAATATAATCCGATTTATTCCTTTTTCCTCTATTAGGTACTGGTGCCATATATGGACAATCTGTTTCTACCAATAATCTATCTAAAGGAATAGCATCAACTACTTCAATTATCTTCTTAGCATTTTTAAATGTAACCACTCCAGTTATTCCAATATAGTATCCTAACTTTACACATTCTTTAGCAAATTCTACACTTCCTGAAAAGCAATGAACTATCCCTTTAACACTTGGATATTCCTTCATTATATCTAAGGTATCCTTATGTGCATCTCTATCATGTATAACCACAGGCAGGTTTAACTCTTTAGCAAGTTCCATTTGTTCTCTAAATACTTTCTTTTGAGTTTCTCTATCTGGATTTTCATCCCAATAATAGTCTAATCCAATTTCTCCAATAGCTAATATTTTATTATTAGCTTTAACTTTTTCTATTATTTCATCTTTAACCTCTTCATTATAGTCATAGGCATCACTTGGATGAATTCCTAATGCACCATATATAAAATCATATTTTAATGTTAAATCATTTGTTGTAGTTAAGCTTTTTCTAGAACAAGCACAATTTAAAACTCCTATAACTCCAGCTTCTTGTATTTGCTTTAATACCTCTTCTCTATCTTCATCAAAAGCTTCATCATCATAATGAGCATGTGTATCAAAAATCTTATATTTAGGTTTCATGTTAATTATCTCCTTATCTTTTACATTTTCACTTCATTATTCTTATTATACCAAAGCCGTAAATTAAAAAAAGTTACTATTTATTTTTATAATAACTATTTAACTTAATACAATTATTGATACATATTAAAAGAGATATCACTTTAAAATCTATAAAGTAATACCTCTTCCCAGCTTTATAATTTACTTATAATTTTATATTAAATTTCATAAGTCTATCCTGATTGTATCTTTCTATTTTATGCTCCATTCTACCTCAAAGCTTCCTTTATGATGATCTCCTATGGCCGTAAAGTAATAATTTCCATCTTCAGTTATTTCTATTAAACCTGTAGATTCTAAGTTTACTAAAACACTTTTCTTTTCGTCCAATAATACTAGTTTCATACTTCCATCATCAGTATTTATAGAAGTTTGGTATTCCACACTGTCCCCATCCTTCAATTTTACTTTACTAAAATACTTACCATTAAAACTATTATACTTTCCTTCTATATGCTTACTATTTCCATTAAGACTTCCCATTGTCATAGTATAGCTTCCACCAGTGCATGACGTAAATAACGTCAAAGTAATCATTAGTAGAATTATTATTGAAATTTTTCTCTTCATAAATATATACCTCTTTAATTAAATCTTACATAAAAAGAACCTTTATAATCATTTAAATAAACTTCTACCTTTTGCCCCGGTTCCGCAATCATGCCCTCTGTAAATTCCTCTGATGATATCTCTGATTCATCTTTTAAACTTCCATCCTTATTATATATTTTTACGATTAAGTCACCTTTCTCTCTTTGTCCCTTATACCAAAAGCTATGACTATTTGACGGAATAGTATATTTCAAAATCTCTGTTGTTTTTTTATTAAATACTTCACCTTGATAACCACTTGTATCAAAAGTATTCATCTCTTCAACGTAACTTCCCTTAACTCCATAAAAACCAGCAAAGCTTACTACGAACATACCAACAAACAATAATGCCAATGCTATTATTATAGAAACTACTATTATTATAGGCTTATTGTTAGTAACTTTTTTACTATTAGACACTTCATCAGATAATTCTGTTGTGCAGTTAGGACAGAATCTCCATCCTGGTTGTACATTTTGTCCACAGTTAGGACAAAAGTTTCCACACCTTTGCCCACAGTATGGGCATAACTTTAAATCTTTTGGTACTTCTTTTCCACAATTATTGCATCTTCTTCTATCACTTCTACTAACTATTGCATAAACTATAATCCCTACTGGAAACGCTATAAATGCAGCTATAGTCCACAGCCACCAATATTCTTCTCCCCTTTTTCTAGAATCTATAGCTACCCAGATAGCTTGCCATATAAATAATCCAAAAATTATTGCCATAAAGATTAATGGAATAAACATAAAAATTGTAGTACTCATAAAATAACCTCTCCTTTTCTAATACGATTTCTTTCTCTTTATTGCTGGTATAATAAGTAACATCATCATTGATATAGAAACAAAATAATATCCTATTAATAATTTAGATATATCTATAACTTTTTTATCAACTACCACTATCTTAGGCATAATTATAGCTAAACATGTTATTAGTGATACAAATACAATCATTAATGTAGAAATAAACACAACTCTTTTTATTCTTTTTCTCTCGCGCTTTTTATTAAATTGTGTATCTACTAAAGAAAACATATCGAATTCTTTTATATATCCTAAATTATCTAAATTTTCATCATTTAACATATTATTATCATCCATTTATATCACACCTCATTTCCTACTAATTTCTTTTTTAACCTTGATGCAGTATAAAACACTCTCGATTTTACCGTACCTTCTGAGCAGTTAAAGATCTTAGAAATCTCTTCATAAGAATATCCATAATAATGCTTTAATATAAATGATATTCTTTTTTCATAAGGCATCTTTTTAAGTTCCTTAAGTAATTCTTCTACTTGTAGCTTATCAATTATATTATTTGTTTCATTATCGCCAATGTTGTTCAGCTCTATTTCATAACTATACTTTATTTTTTTATTCTTTCTTATAATATCTTTATAATAGTTAATAGCTATAGATATAAGCCATGATTGAAATTTAGATTTTCCTCGAAACTTATTTATATTTATAACAGCTTTCAAGCAAACCTCTTGAACTATATCTTGAGTTAAGTCCTCATTAGCCGTCATTTTCAGGGTAAATCCGTATAGAGCTTTATAGTTGTTTTGAAGTAATGTATTCATAGCATGCTTATTACCATCTTGAGCTCTTCTAATTAGCTCTATCTCATCCACCTTTTAATACCCCCTTTAATTAACTTTCACTAATAAGACTCAATATAATAAAAATAGTTCACTCTCTTTTTAATTTTTTTATTTTACCGTTTTATTACTTTTTGTTAATAATTCCTTTCGCATTTTGACATCTAATTGACACAAAAGGGGTATATTATAATACTTGTAAAGTAGTTAAAGCATTATTATTTACCCCTAAAAACCACCTTTTATAAAAAAGAATGGTAACTAGAGCCGACGTCCCCCAACTTAGGCTCTAGTTTTTTTTAATTTCTTTTCTCTTTTAATCTTAAAACTTCATCAATAGCTCTTCTTTTGTCTATTTTCTTTAGTTCTGAATCAACTTCTTTTAATATTCCAGCTTTTTTTTCTACGAAACTCCATATTGGTTCATTTATATTTAATCCATTTCTTATATTCTCACAAATATTAGGCATAAATGGTTCTAATAAGTTAGCTATATTAGCTACTATTTGAATATTATTATAGGTCTTATTTTTGCAGTAAGAAGGATTCTTTTCTGCCATCTCCCACAATAAATTTTCTTGAAAATCTTTATTAGCCTTTCTACAAAAATCCATTATATTATTTAGAGCATTATTGAAATTACCTTCTTCAATATCATCTCCAACACTAAAATATAAATCTAAAATTTCATTTTTCAAGTTTTCTTCTATCTTTCCATTCGGTATTTTGGGTCCATAATTTTTTCTTGAGAAGCGTATAACTTTTTGTACATAATTAGATAAAGTAGAAACTAAATCAGTATTATTTACATTTATATACTCTCTCCATGAAAAATCAGTATCCTTATTCTCTGGTGAGTTCAGCATAATGTAATATCTAAAGCTATCTACATTATAGTTTTTAGTAATATAATCAGCCCATAAAGCCCAATTCTTAACTGCTGAAAAAGGCTTTCCTTCTAACTTTAAATGTTCGCTTGATATCATTCTTAAATTAGGTTCTTTAATACCAATACCACATAAAATAGCTGGGAAAATTACAGTATGGAAAGGTATATTATCTTTTCCATGAACAAAATATACTCTTGAATCATCTCCGCTCCAATATTCTCTCCAATCTTCATTGCGTTCACTTAAACATTTCATACTAGCTGTAAGATACCCCATTACGGCTTCGATCCATACATATATTTTCTTATCTTCATATCCAGCTAAGGGTACATCAACACCCCAATCAAAATCTCTAGTAACAGCTCTATCTCTTAATCCTTCATCAAGGTATCTTTTTAATATCTTTTGAGCATTTTCCCTCCATCCATCTTGATTATCAAATATGTGTCTTATATCATTCTCAAACTTGGATAAAGCAAAAAATAAGTGCTTAGATCCTTCTGCTACTTCTTCATATATATATCCCTTTTTATATAAATCTAAAATAAATTCCTTAACCTTTTCTTGGTGATATTCAGAATGAGTTTTTTCAAAAATATCAAAAGAAAAACCTAAGGATTTAAAACACTCCTGAAATTCATTATGATATTTCTCTACTGCTTTTAAAGGAGTTATTCCCTCCTCTTCTGCTCTATTAGTAACAGGTGTACCATGACAGTCAGTCCCTGATACAAATACAACATTATCTCCCATCATTCTATGATACCTAGCTAAAATATCACCAGGTAACCATACTGCAATTCTTCCTAAATGAAGCGGGCCATTAGCATAAGGCCACGCATTTCCTATAATTATGTTCATTAAAAGCCCCCCCTTTTTTATCTGCCGCAAGGCACTTTTCATTATAAAATAAGGAGCCTAATGGCTCCTTTACTTTTAAATGGAACACCTACTCACATACGTTCGTAGGTGTAAGTTCGAGTACCCAAATATAAAATTTGGACTCTCACTTATCTTACTTGGCTTCCTGTTGGTAGATCACCTGGATTTACTAAGTTTAATATACTATCATCATCTGTAGCTGCAGCAAGTATCATACCTTGAGATAATTCACCTCTTAATGTTACTGGCTTTAAGTTAGCTACTAAAACAACGTACTTTCCTACTAAATCTTCTGGTTTATAGAATTTAGCTATTCCTGATACTACCTGTCTTTCTTCACCATTTAAATCTACTTTTAATTTTAATAGTTTCTTTGCTCCTTTAATTGGTTCACAAGCAGTAACTTTAACTACTCTTAAGTCAAGCTTAGCAAAATCATCTATTGTAATTTCCTCTTTAATTGGAGTTATTTCTCTTTTTTCTTCAACCTTTGGTTGGGCTGCTAATTGTTCTGCTTTTTTCTTTTCAACTACTTCTAATATTGCTTTTACATCTAATCTAGGGAATATTGCTTCGCCTCTATTAACCTTTGTTCCAGCAGCTGTTCCATCAAATGAATTTAAGCTTTCTAAATCTGTTTTTGAAATATTAACTTGTTCATTTATTTTTGCACTTGTTTCTGGTAAGAATGGTGCAACTAAACTTGATATAAATCTTATACTTTCACATAAGTTATAAAGAACTGTAGCAAGTCTGTCCTTTTGAGTTTCATCTTTTCCAAGAACCCAAGGAGTAGTTTCATCTATATATTTATTTGTTCTTCTAATTAAGTTCCATATTTGATCTAATGCATCTGCAATTTTTAGATGCTCCATCTTATCTGCAACTTTTTTAGGAGTTTCAAGCGCTAATGTAATTAGCTCATCATCCACGGCTTCTTTAACCATTGGTACTGGAATAACTCCATCGAAATACTTTTCAACCATTGTAACTGTTCTTGAAACAAGGTTTCCTAAAGTATTAGCTAAATCTGAGTTTACTCTCTCAGTAACAAGCTCCCAAGTTATAGTTCCATCATTATCAAATGGCATTTCGTGAAGAACGAAGTAACGAACTGCATCAACACCAAATAACTCTACTAAATCATCAGCATATATTACATTACCTTTTGATTTACTCATTTTTCCGTCACCTTGTAATAACCATGGATGACCAAAAACTTGCTTTGGTAATGGAATATCAAGAGCCATTAACATAATTGGCCAATAAATAGTATGGAATCTTAAAATATCCTTACCTATTAGGTGTAAATCTGCTGGCCAGAACTTAGTATAAGCCTCTGAATGCTCTCCATCCAAATCATATCCTAACCCAGTTATATAGTTTGAAAGTGCATCAAGCCATACATATACAACATGTTTATCATCAAAATCTACTGGAATACCCCATTTAAATGATGTTCTAGATACACATAAGTCTTGTAATCCTGGTAATAAGAAGTTATTCATCATCTCATTTTTACGTGATTCTGGTTGAATAAATTCTGGATGAGTATTTATATGCTCAATTAATCTATCTGTATATTTACTAAGCTTTAAAAAGTATGCTTCTTCTTGAGCTGGCTGAACTTCTCTTCCACAGTCAGGACATTTTCCATCAACTAATTGAGATGAAGTAAAGAAAGATTCACATGGTGTACAGTATAATCCTTCATAATGACCTTTATATATATCACCTTGCTCATAAAGCTTCTTAAATATTTTTTGAACTTGCTTTTCATGATATTCATCAGTTGTTCTGATAAATTTATCATAAGAAGTATTCATTAAATCCCAGATACCTTTGATTTCTCCTGCTATATTATCAACAAATTCCTTTGGTGTAATTCCAGCCTCTTGAGCCTTTAATTCTATTTTTTGACCATGTTCATCTGTTCCTGTTTGGAATTGAACATCGTATCCTTGCAATCTCTTGTATCTTGCTATACTATCAGCTAAAACTATTTCGTAAGTATTACCGATATGTGGCTTTCCTGAAGTGTATGCAATAGCCGTAGTTATATAATATGGTTTTTTAGTCATATCTTTTCCTCCCTTTATTTCAATTATAAACTTTAAATTCGCGACGATAAATTAATCTATAATTTATCATTTTTAATTTATAATTATATTTAAATAAAAAAGCCTCTATATAGGTTAATTACCCATATAGAGGCGTTATATACGCGTTACCACTCTATTTTTATATTTATCTCACAATAAATATCTCATTAGGTGACCATCATCACCTTGCAATATAACGGTTGCTCCCGTATTATCCTAATCCTAAGACTCAGATAATCTGCTCCAAGACCATCTTCATAAAGTTCAATGACGCTAGCTTTCACCAAATACTAGCTCTCTTTAGACACATTCCTAAACTACTCTTCTTTTCTATGCATTTTATAATTTTATAATATTCTAAAATGTAAAAACTGTCAATTCTTTTTATCTTTTATATTTAGCTCTTTTTCTTATCATAATATTTATTATTAGTAATGATATAAATATACTTATAACAACAATGATTGCAATAAATATAAAGCTTATCGGTAGCATAATTAAAGTAATAGCTATAAATATAAATAATGCTATCGCTGTAATATTAAATATTTTTCCTGCTGTTTTATTAGCATACTTCCATATCTCTTCATTTTCTTTTGCACATTTAATCTTAAATCCCTTAGATGTATCAGGAAATTGCGAATAACTATTCTCATAATACCATGCAAATCCCCATAAAACTATTGGTATTATCTCATAAATAATTAATAATTGCCAAACTGCCATAATGCCCCCTTATTTCACTTAAACAACTTTATAATACAATTATACTATATTATGTAAAATTAATCTTTGCGTTCATATAAATTTTAATTTTAAAACTTTAAATAATCTAAAAGAAGGTTGTACCCCAAGTACAACCTTCTTAAAATAGCCCTTATTTATTTTATTACTTTGCTAAAGCGCCACTTTCCGCTTCTATAGTAGCTTCATCTACCTTCTTACCAAATATCTGTACCCCAACGTATACTGCAACTAGTGATAATGGTAATACTAGATATATAGGTAATCCTAAACCTGCTGGAATATATCCAAATACTATTGTTATTACAGCTACAAATAATGAATACCATATTTGGGTATTAACATGATTTATGTGGTTACATCCTGCTCCCATTGATGAAAGTATTGTTGTATCTGAAATTGGTGAACAGTGATCTCCAAAAATTGCTCCTGTTAATACTGCACTTGTACAAACTACTATAAATGACATTTCAGGATTAATTGAATGTGCAAGAGGAATTGCTAACGGCATTAATATACTCATTGTTCCATATGCTGTTCCAGTTGAGAATGATATTACTGCTCCTAGAACGAATATTAAACTTGGTAATAAGAATGCTGGTATAGCTCCCTTTAATGCTTCAACTAAATAGTATGCAGTTCCAAGTTCCTTAATTACTGATCCTAAAGACCAGGCTAATATAAGAATAACTCCTGTAATAATTAATCCTTTCATTCCATCTATCCAAGTATCTATAGCCTCACTTAAAGTAAATATCTTTTTACAAACAGCCATAATTATAGTTACAACCGATGCAAATAATGCTGATTGGAATAGTGCTACTGAAGCATCCGCTGCTGAGAAAGCTTCCATTATTCCTGTAAATGACATAGGTGAATTAGACATTAATTGTTGAAGCGCTACATTATCTCCGCCCATTATTGAACTATATCCACTGTAATAAAATGCTACTAATGCAGAAATAATTAATGTTCCTATTGGAATAATTGCATTCCATATACTAAGTTTTACACCTTCTTTTGGTTCTAATTCATCCATCTGAGAAGATGATGCTGCAACTTCTTCAACTACATGTTTATTTCTCTTTCTTGCCGCTATTTCAGCTTTTCTCATTGGCCCAAATTCTTTTAAAGTAACAGCTGTTATAACTATAAATGCAAGAATTAATATGTTATAAAATCTATATGGTATAGTTTGAAGGAATACCCCGAATCCACTTGCTTCTACACCTATTTGATTAAATCCTTCACCTATTAAACTAACTTCTAATCCAATCCAAGTTGATATTATTGCAAGCCCTGCTACTGGTGCTGCAGTTGCATCTATTATAAACGCTAATCTTTCTCTTGAAATCTTCATTTTATCAGCTACAGGACGCATTATAGGTCCAACTATAAGAGAATTTGCATAATCATCAAAGAATACGAATAATCCTAATAACCAAGTTATTAATTGAGTACTTTTTGCAGTCTTTGCTTTTTTTGCTAAAGCTTCAGCTATTGCCTTTGCTCCACCCATTTTCCCAACTAGATTAATAACTCCTCCAATTGCTAATACCTGAAGTATTATTCCTGCATTCCATGGATCTGCTAAAGAATTTAATGCTCTAGTTACAAAATCTAAAAACGCTTGTATAAGTGCATAAAACACATTATGTCCTGTAAGGCTAACTAAAAAGCTGCCTGATAAAATACCTATAAATAAAGAAATTACAACATTCTTAGTTATAAATGCTAATACTATAGCCACTATTGGTGGTATTAAAGTTAATAATCCAAATCTTTCTGCATTAACCGCTGCTGGTTCTAACTCACTAGCGAATGCCATTGTTGTTGATAATGTGAAAATAATCATTGTCAGTAGAATTACTCTAAATCCTGTCTTTTTCATTTTTTGTTTCCCCCTTAATCTAATATATTTCTTTTGTGAATAATTAAAGGGTTTTGCTTTTGTGCAATTAAAAAGAGCCTTGAGTTAACACTCAAGGCCCTAAAATTGCATTAAAATAATTTAGGTCTTCCTCAAATGATAGCTCACCACAAAAACAAGTTTGTGACAGTGATGTATATCTTATATACATCCCCAGCTATACAACCTTAAAGCATCAGTTGTATGCTTCGGCGATAATTCCTTTCCTATTAACTCAAAGTGCTTACCTCGTTAATAGTACTATTAAGTACCGCGCCTCTACCTTTATTTATTCACGATTAATTTAATATCATTATACACATTATATTCGTTTTTGACAATACCATTTTATAACTTTTTTAATATATTTACTCAATATTATTATATTTAGCCATAAAATTTTCTATTTCTTCCACTGTCTTTATCATTTTACTTGTTAGATTTATTACTCCATCCTCAGTTACAAGAACATCATCCTCTATTCTTATACCTATATTTTCTTCTTCAATATAAATTCCAGGCTCTACTGTATATACTACACCTTCCTTGAATGTTATATCTCTATGAGGAGTTTCTAAATCATGAGTATCTAGGCCTAAGCTATGTCCTATACTATGGAAATAGTACTTGCTAACCTCTGACTTTTCTTTTATAAGTCCTAATTTAATACACTCTTCAGCTATTAAATCAGTAGCTTTATTATTTATCTCTTTAAACGTCTTACCTGGTTTAATATCATTAATTATTTCTTCATTAACCTTTAACACAGCATTATAAACAGCCTTTTGCCTTTCTGTAAATTTCCCGTTCACAGGAAATGCTCTTGATATATCTGCATTATAAAAATTATATTGTGCTCCTAAATCAAATTGAATTAAATCTCCATCTTTTAATTCTGCATCATTTGATACATAGTGTAATGTAGCTGCATTTTTTCCTGCCGCTGCAATAGTCTTAAAAGCTAAATCTTTTACACCATTATTTTTACATACGAAATCAAAATATGATTCTAATTGATATTCCTTCATACCAGGTTTAGAATTTTTCATTAAAGCTTCAATACCTTCAATTGTTATTGATATAGCTTTCTTTATGTTATCAACTTCTTCTTCGCTTTTTACTAATCTTAATTCTCCAAATATACTAAATACGTTTTTAATCATTACTTGTGGATATTTAGAAACTATATTTTGGGCAAACTCATGTGCAATGCTAACTGACGAAGAAATACTATCTCTCTCTAAATCTAAATATAAGTTTATTTCTTCTTTTAAACAAAGTTGTCTATGAATATCTGATTCAAATTGGCTTTTAAATTTTACATCTTCAATTCCGCTAATTTCTGTAGCTTCTTCCTTACGAATACTCTTTCCTATCCATCTTTCTAAGTCAAGATCTATATCTTTTATAAATAAAGTAGTTTTAGTAGTTCCATTTATTTTACTCATTACAAGAATATGATTTTCTTCACTTATACCTGTAGAATAATAAAAATTTCTATTAGGTGTAAATGGATAAGCCTCATCTGCAGTCTTTTTAGGTGCATTACCTGCAAATAAAATCACAATAGAATTATCTTTTATCTTTTCTAGTAATCTTGCCCTATTACATTTAAAAAAATCTGCTTTCATATAATTTATGCTCCTTTTCTTTTTAATTAACTGCTACAATTAATAAATATTATACCTATAAAAACAAAATTTTTCCATATAGTTTTAAAATATAAGAATTTTAACCATTAGTATCGCCATAATAATTGCTGTCATATCAGCCATAACTGCAGCCCAAACAGTATGTCTAACCTTTTTTATTTTTACCGCTCCAAAATATACTGTTACAGTATAAAAAATAGTTTCTGTAGTTCCCATTATTACTGATGCCACTAATCCAATAAAGGTATCTGGTCCATAATTCTTAAGTATATCTGTAAATATTCCCATAGCTCCACTTCCTGATAAAGGCTTTACTAAAGTAAGTGGAACTACCTCTTTAGGTAATCCTATCAATCCTGATATAGGCGCTATAAGATTATTTAACATATCTAAAAGCTTTGCCTCTCTAAATATATGAACTGCTAAAATCATTGCTAAAAGATAGGGAAAAATATTCATACATACCTTTAATCCATCTTTTGCACCTTCAACAAACCATTCATAAACTTTTCTTCCTTTAATCATTCCATAAGTTATTATTATGAATACAATTATAGGAATTATACTTTTAGTTATATATTGAAACATATTTTATCCCTCCCCTTTTAAAAATACCTCTGAAGAATTTTAGCGCATATAACACCTACTACAGCAGCTATAGTTGTAGATAGAATAGCTGGTAGAATTATTACCCCTGGATTTGTAGATCCAGCTGCAGCTCTTATAGATATTACTGTAGACGGAACTAGTTGAACACAAGCTGCATTGAGCACTAAAAATAATGCCATATCATTACTGGCTCTTCCTTTATCTCTATTAAGTCTATCCATCTCTTCCATAGCTTTTATTCCAAAAGGTGTAGCTGCATTTCCTAATCCCATCATATTAGCTGTTATATTCATTACAATTGCCCCTAAAGCTTTCTCATCTTTAGCCGCTTCCTTAAAAATAACTTTAAGTACAGGTTTCATAAGCTTTGCTAACTTTTCTGTTAATCCACTTTTTTCAGCAACTCTCATTACACCACACCAAAAACACATCAATCCTACTAAGCTTATAATAAAAGTAACAGTACTATCTATAGAACTAATTATTGTATTAGACATAGCTTCTCCATTTCCGGTGAACACACTAACTAGTATCCCTAGAAAAATCATTATAAACCATATGTAATTTATCATTATTATCCCCCCAAATTTTTTTAGTTAAAAGTTGCAAGTGACAAGTTAAAAGTTATAGATAAAATTACTACGTAATTTTTAATATTTAACTCTTATAATTACTTGCAATCTGCCACTTGTCCCTTATTACTCATCACTTGTTGCAAACGCCAGGAAGAGTTGTTTTTTAAGCCTTTAACTTTTCTCTTTTAACTGTTAACTATTTAAAATATATGCCTTGCAACAGATATTTATTAGTGATAGGATAAAGATAATACTATATTAGTTTTACTTTAAATATAAGGAGATGTACCGATGAAAGAATCAAACTTAAAATTAGCTCAAAGAGACATAGAAGAAGCATTAAGAACAGTTGAAGAAATGGAAGAATTCGTTGATACAATAGATGCACCAAAGGAAGTTTTAAAAGAGAAATTCTATACTTTAACTCAAAAGGTACAGCAATTAGAAGATATATTAAAAAATGAAGGAATATTATAAAAATAAATATATTTTACTCAAATAAAAAAAGATAGCTTACCCATAGCTATCTTTTTATAATTTTGTTTACTAAACTACTTTTAACCCATTTGACTCATACTCTCATAAAATAACACATACATAGTTGAAATTTCTAACCCATTTCATTTATATTTAGTAAACGTTCTCAAGCCTATAAATATAGTTTACCATATTTTCTTTATTATTACAATCTTTATTAAAGAAGTTTGTTATAAAAAAAATAAGCCGTATATTACGGCTTATTTACAACTTTCTCTTTGTATTAAGTTATGATCTAATACATATTGATCTTCTTCTAAAGGCTTGTTATTTAAAATCTTAATTAACATTCTCATAGCTACAGATCCCATATCATAACTTGGTTGATTTACTGTAGTTAATCTTGGATAGAAATAAGATGCTATAGCATTATTATTAAATCCTATAACGCTAACATCATCAGGAGTATTAATTCCTTTTTCTCTTAATCCATTTATAACTCCCATAGCTATTTCGTCAGATGCACATACAACACCTTCAATTTTTTTATCTACCTTTAAGAATTTTTCCGCAGCATCATGCCCTGTTTTGTATTTAAGATTTTGTAAAAATACTAAATCTTCATCAACTTCTATTCCAGCTTCTTTTAATGCCTTTTCGTATCCTAAGAATCTATATCCCCAAGCATTAGCAGCATCCTTCTTTACTCCTACAAAGGCAATATTTTTTATTCCCTTAGCAAGTAAATGCTTAGTTGCTTCATATGTAGCTTCTATATTATCTATAGTTACACTTGGTAATCTTTCTTCTCTATCTTTTGTTTCAACTAATACTGTTTTTAAGTCTAGGTCGTTAATTATATCAAGTGATTCTTCTTGTAATGAAGAACTCATATAAATAACTCCATCTACCATTTTTTCTTTAAGTACTCTTAAGTAGTCTTTTTCTTTGTCATAGTCAAAGTCTGAGTTACATAATATAACATTATAATCGTATATATTAGCAACATCTTCTGCACCCCTAACTATTTCTGGGTAGAATCCACTTGATATGTCTGGAACTAATATTCCTATTGTCTTAGTTCTTTGAGTCTTTAAGCTTCTAGCTACGATGTTTGGTCTGTATCCTAACTTCTTTATTGCATCCAATACCTTTTTCTTTGTATCTTCATTTACAACATCTATATCATTAAGTACTCTAGAAACCGTAGCTATTGAAACGCCCGCTTCTCTTGCAACATCTTTAATAGAAGTAGCCATGTCAACATCACTCCATTTTTTTCATTTTAATTATTAATTATACCGTTTTTTCCTTGGTTATACAAGAACATATGAATATTTTATCAATATATTATAATTTTTAACTAATTTACTTCTCTTTATATATTGTTTCAAAAAAAGAAGGGAATTATGACTTAATCCCCTTCTTTACCATAAATAAATTTAAATTACTTAACAACTTCTACTGTCATATTTAATTTTTCACCATTAATAACAGTTTCAGTGTAATCATAATCTCCATTAAATACTATTTCTTGAGTTAAAGTTTCTTTCTTTATAGTGTCAGCAAATTTCTTGATAACGCCTTCTAGCATTTCATTTCCTGATACATAAAGATTGATTTTATCTGCAACTTGGAATCCTTTGTCTTTTCTCATATTTTGAATCTTAGAAATCATTTCTCTTACGTGACCTTCTTCTCTAAGCTCCTCAGAAATATGAGTATCAAGAACAACACCTATTGATCCTTCACCAGCAAATGCATAACCCTCTAACCCTTGCATTGTAACTAATAAGTTTTCTTTATTAAGTTCAATTTCAGTTCCATCAACATTTATAGTTACTGTTTCACCATTTTGGATAGCTTGAGCTAATTCCATTTGGTTTCTAGCAGCTATTTCTCTTCTAATTCCAGGTATCATCTTACCGTAAGCTCTTCCTAATACAGGTAAGTTTGGCTTGATTTCAAAGTTAACATATTTAGAAAGGTCAGCACCAAATTCAACTTCTTTTATATTTAACTCATCAGTTATAATATCACCGTAGTATTCTGGAAGTGAATCTGTTGAAATAAGCATCTTAGAAAGTGGCTGTCTATTCTTAATGTTAGCACCATTTCTTGCACTTCTTCCAAGTTTAACTATTGTATAAGCTAAGTCCATTTCCTTTTCTAAATCTTTGTTTATAGCATTTTCATCAACTTGTGGCCATGCGCATAGGTGAATGCTTTCTGGAGCATTTTGATCTAAGCCAGCTACTAAGTTTTGATAAATATCTTCTGTTATAAATGGTACGAATGGAGCTGCAACTTTTATTAAAGTAGTTAATACTCTATATAATGTTACATAAGCACCAATCTTGTCATCAGTTAACTCTTCTGACCAGTATCTTCCCCTATTTCTTCTTACATACCAGTTTGATAACTCATCTGTAAAGTCTTCAATTGCTAAAGCAGCTTGAGTTATTTGGTAAGAATCTAACATTGAGTCAACATCTTTAACTAATGTATTAAGCTTAGACATAACCCATTTATCCATAACATTTTCTGATACAAAATCTGCGTAGTTAAGTGGATTGAATTGATCTAACTCAGCATATAGAACGTAGAATGAGTAAACATTCCATAATGTTCCCATAAACTTTCTTCCTGCTTCACCAACATCATCTACTGAGAATCTTGTTGGTAACCATGGAGCACTTGCAGTATAGAAATGCCATCTTGTTGCATCTGCACCTTGAGCATCTAATACTGTAAATGGATCTACGACATTACCCTTAGATTTTGACATCTTTAAGCCCTTCTTATCAAGAACGTGACCTAAAACTATACAGTTTTCAAATGGGTTTCTATCAAATATAGCAGTTGAAATTGCTAATAATGTATAGAACCATCCTCTTGTTTGGTCAACAGCTTCTGATATAAATTGAGCTGGGAAGTTTTCTTCAAATAATTCCTTATTTTCAAATGGGTAGTGTAATTGTGCAAATGGCATTGAACCTGAGTCAAACCAACAGTCAATAACTTCGTTAGTTCTTGTCATTTCTTTTCCACACTTTTCACACTTTAAGTGAACATTGTCTATATAAGGTTTGTGTAATTCGATATCTTCTGGAACATTTATTCCCTTTTCTCTTAATTCTTCGATGCTTCCGATACATTCTTTATGTCCGCATTCACATCCCCAAATTGGAAGTGGAGTTCCCCAATATCTATCTCTTGAAATACCCCAGTCGATAACATTTTCTAAGAACTTACCAAATCTACCTGTTCTTATGTTATCTGGGTACCAGTTAATCTTATTATTGTTTTCTAAAAGCTTATCTCTTAGAGTTGTCATTGCAACAAACCAGCTTTCCTTTGGATAGTAAAGAAGTGGTGTGTCACATCTCCAACAATGTGGATATGAGTGAAGGTGTCTTTCTGATTTAAATAACTTGTTGTTTTCTTCAAGCCATTTACAGATGCCTTCATCACATTTCTTAACGAATTTTCCTGCCCATGGAGTAACTTCTTCTACGAATCTACCTTCTCTGTCAACTAAGTTAATGAAAGTGATTCCATTAGCTTTAGCTACTAAGCTGTCATCTTCACCGTAAGCTGGAGCTATATGAACTATACCAGTACCATCTGATAAAGTAACATAATCACCGTGGATTACTTCAAAGGCTTTACCTTCAACTTTACCGAAAGGCATTAATTGCTCATACTTAGTTCCTAAAAGTTCTGTTCCAGGGAATTCTCTAACTATTTCATAGTCTTCACCTAAAACTTTTGCTGCTAAATCTTTAGCTAATATTAATGTTTCTTCCCCAACTTTTGCTTCTACATAAGTATAAGCTTTGTTTATGCATAAAGCTAAGTTTGAAGGTAATGTCCAAGGAGTTGTTGTCCAAGCTAATATATACTTGTTTTCTTCTCCTTCAACTTTAAATTTAGCAATACAAGTTAAGTCTTTAACATCCTTATATCCTTGAGCAACTTCGTGAGATGATAAAGCAGTTCCACATCTTGGACAGTATGGCATTACTTTATGCCCTTCATATAAAAGACCTTTATCCCACATTTGTTTTAATGCCCACCAAACTGACTCGATATATGGGTTATGATAAGTTACATACGGATTTTCCATGTCAACCCAATAACCGATTTGGTTAGTCATCTTCTCCCACATACTTACGTAAGTAAATACGCTTTCTTTACATTCTTTAACGAATTTTTCAACACCGTATTCTTCTATTTGTTCTTTACCTGAAATTCCAAGCTTCTTTTCGATTTCAAGCTCAACTGGAAGACCATGAGTATCCCAACCAGCTTTTCTTATAACCTTATATCCCTTCATAACCTTGTATCTTGGGATTATATCCTTCATAACTCTTGTTAAAACGTGTCCTACGTGAGGTCTACCGTTTGCTGTTGGAGGTCCATCATAGAAAGTGAAGTATTCACCATCTTGATTCATATCAAAATTCTTTTTTATTACATTTCTTGCAGTCCAAAGATTTGCAACTTCTTTTTCTAAGCCGACAAAACCATTTGAAAGTTCTACCTTTTTGTACATATTGCTTCTCCCTTCTCCTATTGTAATTACTTATTTTGCTTTAAATTGAAATAATAAATATTGTTATATTATCTTTAGTATCAACCTTTAAATAAGAAAAATTACCTAACTTAAATTAAAAATCTACGATTTTATAGATTAAAGTTTCAGATAAATAAAAAAACTCCATCCAAAAGGACGAAGTGTTATTCGCTATACCACCTATGGTTATTAAACTCAACTATATAAATTGAGCTATATCTTCAGATACTATCATATCCTATCCTTTAACGCAGGATTACGGGGTAGCTTAATCGTTAAACTTTCAGCCTCCAACTCCTAGGTGATTTTCCTAAAGCCTTTCTATGATTTCGCACCAACCAATCACTCTCTTAAAGAAAAAACTTAAATACTTTTCCTAATCATAGTTTTTAACGCTTCTATTATATATTATGAAAAGTTCATTGTCAATTACATCCAAAAACTGTTTTATTTTAAAAAATTAGTTTAAATAGAATATTATAATAGCAAAAAATAAATAATAACAAAAAACTTAGTAGAAAATTTAACTAATAATAATTATTATTTAATATTGACTTTTGTTATTTTACTTATTATAATTAAATCATAGATTATATATTAGTTTTCTAATAAATAGTTCTTAATATTTAGGAGTGAATACACTATGGAAAACAATAATTTAAATCAAGAAATCCTTGATAAAATAACTAAAGTTTGTGTATGTAAAGCTGTTTCTAGAGCTACAATTAAAGAAGTTATTTCTAATGGTGCTCACACTGTAGAAGATGTTTCTAGGGTAACTGGTGCTTGTAATGGTGGCTGTAAAGGCTTTAGATGTAAAGACAAGATTCAATCTTTAATCGATGAACATTTAAATAGTAATTAACATCAACTTTGATATACATATCCCCACATATGTAGAATGTCCTGCAACCTATATTGCAGGACATTTTTTTATACTTAAAATGAACTAGCAATATAAAATATTACTAGTTCATCTACAGTAACATAGGTATTAAGTTATGTGTACTCATCCTTGCTACATTAATAGTATTTGTCGTTTTCTTTTATTTATACTGGCTATTTATTACCTTTTTGTTCCTCTATCTTTTGGGCTAAATCATTTAAATATTCCCATCTTTCATATTTATGTTCTAATTCAGCTTCAGTCTCCTCTTTTTCTTTCATCAGTTCTTGAAGTTTTCCAAAATCTCTAGAGTTTTTATCCATTAATATGTCTATTTCAGATATTTTATTTTCTAAGTTTTCTATATCTTCATCGATTGTTTCAAATTCTCTTTCTTCTTTATACGTAAATTTTAGTTTTTTCTCTTTAACTCTCTCTTTTTTCTCCGTTAAATCTTTTGGCTTTTCTGTAGACTTTTCTTGTTTATTTATAGCTTCCTCATATTCTTTAGTTAATAAATAATCACTATAATTCCCTGTATATATTCTTATATCTCCATTACCCTCATATGCAAAAATCTTATTACATATTCTATCTAAGAAATATCTATCATGTGATACAGTTATAACTACTCCTCCAAAGTCATCAAGATAATCTTCTAATCTCTTTAGAGTTTCTATATCTAAATCATTTGTAGGCTCATCTAGTAAAAGTACATTAGGTGAATCCATAAGTACTCTTAACAAGTGAAGTCTTCTTCTTTCTCCTCCTGATAACTTTCCAATTGGAGTCCATTGTAGAGTACCATCAAATAAGAACTTTTCACACATTTGAGAAGCTGTTATTCTTTCTCCTGTAGCTGTTTGTAAATATTCTGCTACTTCTTTAATATATTCAATAGCTCTCATATCTGGATTCATATGCTCATCATCTTGAGAGAAACAAGCTATTCTAACAGTTTCACCTTTTATTATCTCCCCACTATCAGGCATAATTTTTTCTTCTAACATTTTAATTAATGTAGATTTTCCTACTCCATTTTCACCAACAATACCTATTCTATCTTGTCTAGTTACAATATATCTAAAATCTTTTATTAATTGCTTCTCGCCAAAACCTTTAGATATATTTTCGATTTCAATTATCTTTTTACCAAGTCTACTTCCCATAACTGAAATCTCAACATTTTCATCCTGATCATAAACCTTTCTATTTACAAGTTCATCAAATCTATCTAACCTTGCTTTTTGCTTAGTTGTTCTAGCCTTAGCTCCCCTTCTAACCCAAGCAAGCTCTTTTCTTATAAGGTTTTGTCTTTTCTCTTCTGATGCCTGTTCCATTTCCATTCTTTCCATTTTCTTTTCTAAGAAAACAGAATAGTTTCCTTCATAACTGAATAATCTTCCTTGATCTAATTCTAGAATCCTATTAGTAACTCTATCTAAGAAGTATCTATCATGAGTTATCATTAATAAAGATCCTTTTCTACTGTTTAAATATTCCTCTAACCAATTTATAGTTTCATTATCTAAATGGTTAGTAGGCTCATCTAGAATCAATAATTCACTAGGAGTTATTAATGCTGCCGCTAACATTACTCTCTTCTTTTGTCCTCCAGAAAGAGTACTTACCTTTGCTTCAAAATCATTTATTCCAAGCTTAGTTAATACTACTTTTGCTTCACTTTCCAATCCCCAAAGATTTAAAGCATCTATCTTACCTTGAAGTTTTATTAACTTACTATTCAATTCCTCATTAGAAGGATTCTTATTTATCTCTTCTAATACTTCTTCATAATCTCTTAAAAGACTCATCTCATCAGAGTTCCCTCTAAATACTTGCTCAATAACTGTTGCATTCTCATCATAATCTGGGCTTTGAGAAAGATATTCTATTCTCACTCTATTTCCTTTAGTTACAGTTCCTGAATCCGGCTCTTCCATACCAGCTATTATTTTCAAGAAAGTTGATTTACCAGTACCATTTACTCCTATGATACCTATTTTCTCTCCTTCATTTATTCCTAATGATATATTATCTACTAATATCTTTTCAGAATAACTTTTAGTTATATTTTCTAATGTAATTAAATTCATAAAATCATCCTTTTCACTTTCGAATCTTATGTTCTTATTATAATATAACTACTAGCTTTATTAAATGTTATGTATAATAAAATAATAATAAATAAAATTTGAAGGAGTCATTTATGGATAAAAATTTAATGATAGAAAAAACTAAAGACTTCGTAAAAGAAAAGCTATATGGAGAAGGTAGTGGCCATGATTGGTTTCATATAGAAAGGGTTTATAACTTATCTAAATTTATCGCTGAAAAAGAAAATGCAGACCTTTTTATAGTTGAAATGACCTCATTACTACACGATATTGATGATTGGAAGTTCTCGAATGATACTGATACTAATACAACTACTACAGAAAACTTTTTAGCTTCTATAAGTGTCCCTAAAAATGATATAAATAAAATTATATCTATTATTAAAACCATGTCATTTAAAGGTGGTGTAGTTGATTCTACTCAAAATTCTATTGAAGGTAAAGTGATTCAAGACTCCGACAGATTAGATGCAATTGGCGCTATAGGAATCGCTAGAACCTTTGCTTATGGTGGAAGTAAAGGACGACAAATATATGATCCCTCTATTAACCCAATAGAGTTTACTTCATTAGAACAAGTTAAAAATGCAGAAAATCATACTGTAAATCACTTTTATGAGAAACTATTAAAGCTAAAGGATTTAATGAATACAAATACAGCTAAAGAAATAGCTGAAAAAAGACATAAGTTTATGGAAAACTTCTTAGAAGAATTTTATTCTGAGTGGAATTTTCCCGGGAAATAATTTATGTCTTAAGTTTATTACAGGTTTTAAACGTAAAAATATCCTTAGCTATATTTTCTTAGCTAAGGATAAAATTTTACAACAATTCAACTCTATATTTTTTTCTATGTCAAAAGTATTTTACACTCTATGAATGGCTATTTATCTATATCTTCTATATGTACTAATTTTAATTTTTCTTTTCTACTTAACTGCTTAATCTTATATTCTCTTTTCATTGCTTCTATCTTATCTTCAAATTCTTCATAATAAACAAGCTCCACAGGCAATCTAGCTTTTGTATATTTTGCCCCTTTTCCTGCTAAATGTGTTTTTAACCTTTTTTCTAGGTTATTTGTCCATCCAGTATATAAACTATCATCATTACATCTTAAAATATAAACGTAGTTCATTTTTTCACCTCTATTAAATTTACAGCCTGTCTATATTATATAGTATTTCTTATAAATATATATATTTAATTCTATGAATACTTATGTGCTCAAATAACCTTTGTCCTGCATCAAAACCTATAGTCTATTTCTAAAACACCTACTCACAAAATTAGTCTATCGGCAGTGAACTTTAGCTAGGTACTTAATAAGCCCATAAGATTATTAATTGTTACAATTAATAATCTTATGGGCTATATTTTTTACTCATATAATTTTAACTTCCCCAATATTTTAATAATAATTTTATTGCTAAAGCAAATACTATTATTCCTATAAATGCAACTGGTAAAATTATAAGGTACTGTGCAAACATAATTGCAACTAAATCCTTAAATTTAGGTTTTTCTGTCATTTTTACTTCTTTTAGTAATTCTTTTTCTCTTCTTCTCTGTTCATCTTTTCTGTGATCAAATCTGAACATATTGCTTCCTCCTTAGTTACCGTTAAACTAAATGACATGCTACAAAGTGATTGCTACCTACATTCTTATATTGTGGCTCTTCTTCACTACATCTTGCAGTTGCATATGGACATCTAGTATGGAACTTACATCCTGTTGGTGGATTTGATGGACTTGGAATGTCCCCTGTTAGTATTATTCTATCTCTTCTACGTGTTGGATCTGGTATTGGAATAGCTGAGAATAATGCCTTTGTATATGGGTGTATAGGATTCTTGTATATTTCAGCTTTATCTGCAAGCTCAACCATAGATCCTAAATACATTACTCCAACCTTTGTACTTAAATGCTCAACAACGCTTAAGTCATGTGATATAAATAAATAAGTTAAATCTCTTTTTTCTTGTAAATCAGATAAAAGATTTATTATTTGTGCCTGAATAGATACATCTAGCGCTGATACAGGTTCATCAGCAACTATAAATGATGGATTTAAAATAAGTGCTCTTGCAATACCAATTCTTTGTCTTTGTCCACCTGAAAATTCATGAGGGTATCTATCTATTTGGTAATCTGATAATCCACATATTCTCATTGTTTCCAAAGTTAAGTCTCTAGCATCTTTTTTGCTAACTATTCCATGATGAATAACAGCTTCACTAATTATTTCTCCAATTGACATTCTTGGATTAAGAGAAGAATATGGATCTTGGAAAACTATTTGCATATCTGTTCTAAGATTTCTTAACTCTTTTTTCTTTAATTCATGAATATCTGTACCTTTATATATAACTGAACCTTCAGTTTTTTCTAATAACCTAAGAATAGTTCTACCTGTTGTGCTTTTCCCACAACCAGACTCACCAACTAATCCTAAAGTTTCACCTTTTTTTATTTCAAATGATACTCCATCTACTGCCTTAACATTACCAATTGTAGTTTGAAAAACTCCACCTTTTATAGGGAAGTATTTCTTTAGTCCTTCAACTTTTAAAATTGTTTCATTCATCCCTATACCTCCTCATACTTCCAGCAAGAAACTTTATGTCCTGGTTCTATTAATTTCAATGTAGGTTGTCCTTCTTTACATTTATCGAAGCAGTACTCACATCTACCACTAAAGTAACAATTATCTGGCATATTAATAGGACTTGGAACTTGTCCTGGAATTGAGTAAAGTCTATCTTGAACTTGGTTTAATATAGGCTTTGATTTAAGTAATCCTACAGTATATGGGTGAGATGGATTTTTAAATATTACATCTACAGGTCCTTCTTCTATTACTTTACCAGCATACATTACAACTACATAATCAGCCATTTCTGCAACAACCCCAAGATCATGTGTTATAAGCATAATAGATGTATTAAGCTTATCTTTTATTCCTCTCATAAGGTCTAAAATTTGAGCTTGAATAGTTACGTCTAACGCTGTTGTAGGTTCATCTGCTATTAATAGCTTAGGGTTACATGATAATGCCATAGCTATCATAATTCTTTGTCTCATACCACCACTTAGTTCATGAGGATATCTATCAACAACTCTTTCTGCATCTGGAATACCTACTAAATCTATCATTTCTACAGCAACTTTTCTTGCCTCTTTTTTATTAACTTTTCTATGTAGCATTACTGCTTCCATTATTTGCTTACCAACTGTAAATACAGGATTTAAAGATGTCATTGGCTCTTGGAATATCATAGCTATATCATTTCCACGAATTGATCTCATTTCACCTTCTGGTAATTCTAAAAGATTTTTACCTTCAAAAATTATTTCCCCACCTTCAATTTTACCTGGTGAAGATACTAATCTCATAAGACTCATAGCTGTAACACTTTTACCGCACCCAGATTCTCCAACTACGCCAACTACTTCTCCACTTTTTATCTTAAAACTTACATCATTAACAGCCTTAACTAATCCAGCTTCAGTATGAAAATAAGTTCTTAAATTTTTAAATTCTAGCAATTCTTCAAATTGTGCTAAATTTTCCATATCAGAGCCCCCCTTATTTCTTTAGTTTTGGATCAAGAGCATCTCTTAGTCCATCTCCTAACAAGTTAATTGCCATAACTGTTAAGAAGATACAAGTTCCAGGCGGTACCCAAAGCCAAGGTCTTTGCATTAAATCTATAAAGTTATTTACCGCTTGAATCATATTTCCCCAAGAAGCTGCTGGTGGTGTAACACCCATTCCAAGGTAACTTAATGCAGATTCTGTCATTATAGCTCCACCAATACCTAATGTTGCTGATACTATAATTGAAGGTATAGTATTAGGTAATAAATGTCTAAATATCTTTCTACTATCTCTCAAACCAACTGCTTCTGCAGCTTGCATAAATTCTTGCTCTCTTAAAGAAAGAATTTGTCCTCTTACAAGACGAGCTATACTAGGCCAAGATAAAACCCCGATTATAATCATAACAAATATTATTCTTTTATCTGGACTAACATCTAAGTCTGAAAGCATCGCTCCTAATGTAATCATCATAGGTAAGAATGGTACGCTTAGGAAAATATCAACTATTCTCATTAATACAGAATCTACCCATCCTCCATAGAATCCAGCTACAGCACCTACGATTCCTCCGATAACAACTTCTATTGATACAGCAATAAGTCCAACCATTAATGAAACTCTTCCTGCATACATAAGTCTAACCATGATATCTCTACCTAAAAGGTCTGTTCCAAACCAATAAGTTGAGCTTGGTGGTTGCTTTTTCATAGCAAAGTTCATAGCATCTGGTGAATGTGGTGATAAAAGTGGTCCTACAAAGCAAAATAAGAACATAAATATTATTATCCCTAACCCAACCATAGCTAATTTATTTTTTAATAATCTATTTAAAACTACTCTCCCAGGAGATTGTATTTTTTCTTTTTTAACTTTAGGAGTTTTTGTAACTACTTGTGGTTCTGTATTCATCCTGTTTCCTCCTTTACTTTAGTCTAACTCTTGGATCTACTAGAGCATAAGATACGTCCGCAATTAAGTTTCCTACTAGCATTAAAATAGCTAAGAACATATTAAACGCTATTAAGAAAGGATAATCTCTTGCTACTAAACAGTCATAAGCTACTTTACCTATTCCAGGCCAAGCAAATATTTTTTCCGTCATAAGGGCTCCACCGAAAAGTCCAGGTAATGACATTCCTAAAATAGTTACAATAGGAATTAAAGCATTTCTAAGTGCATGCTTATAAATTACTACTGATTCTTTTAATCCCTTTGCCCTTGCTGTTCTAATATAATCTTGTCTTATAACTTCTAACATACTAGTTCTTGTATATCTCATTAAAGATCCTATTTGGATTAATGTTAATACTAAAAACGGTAAGAACATATGATAAACTACGTCCTTTACATATGCGAATCCGCTTGCTCCCATTCCTGTTGTGGTCATTCCACTAACCGGGAACCAGCCTGTATCAAAAGCTAATATTTTAATTAGTAATAGCCCTAAGAAAAACGCCGGTAAGGATATACCTATGAGTGCTATAACCGTGAAAAATCCGTCTATAAGAGAGTATTGTTTCGTTGCCGATACTATTCCTATTGGTACAGCAATTAATATACTCGCTACAAATGCTGCTATTGATAAATAAAATGAGTTCCACATATAAGTGTTTATAACTTGTACTACTGGTTGTTTAAACTTTAAAGAGTCTCCTAATTCTCCTTTTAAAGCTTTTCCCATCCAATTTACATATCTTACTGGGATTGGCTTATCTAGTCCCATTAATTCTCTTAATTCTTGCTTCTTCTCTTCTGTCATATTGGCGTTGGAATTTGTATCAACATAATCTCCAGGAGCCATTGATATTACAACAAATATTAATAATGAAGCACCTAATACTACTGGAATCATTTGAAGAAGTCTTCTTGTAATGTATGTAAACATCTTTTTACCTCCTTTTTACAAATTGTGTTTTTGGACAAATATGCTCAGCCATACCTAGCTGAGCATATTATATTTTTTTATTCTAATGTTAACTTATAAAGACTTGCTGTAAATTTCTTGTATGGAGTGATTTGGTTTTCAAATCCTTTTACTCTTGAGTTTACAGCCCACATATCTCTTCTTTGATATAAGAAGATGTATGGAAGATCTTCGTTTAATGTTTGCCATAACTCTGCATAAATTTCTTTTCTCTTAGTTTGGTCTGTTTCTTGTAATCCAGCCTTACATAATTCATCAACTTTTGCATTAGAGTAGAATGTCTTATTTTGAGCCCCAGTTGTTCCTAAAGTTCCGTATGGGTCTGGTGATGGAGTTAATCCCCAAGCCATGAAGAACATTTCAGCATTTCCGTTGTTAACTTTTTCTCTAACTGCATTAAAGTCCATTTGTTCTGCTTCAAATTTAATTCCTAATTCAGCATAGTTTTGTTGAGCTATAGGAATGATAGCTTCGTTAACTTCATTTGGAGTAGAAGCTGTAAATTTAATTTCAAACTTAACACCATCTTTTTCTCTTATACCGTCAGATCCAACTACCCAACCAGCTTCATCTAATAATTGTTTAGCTTTTTCTAAGTCAAACTCATATTTGTTAGTTGGTTCTGTATAAGACCATGAAACCTTAGATTGAGGTGTATTAATAACATCTGCAAATCCGCCACTAAAGCTAGCTTCAACAACTTCTGCTCTGTTTAATCCATAAGTTAAAGCTTGTCTAACTTTAGGATCTGAGAATTTAGGATTTGAAATATTCATACCGATATATCCATAACCATTTGTTGGGAATATGTGTAAATCTAAGAATCCAGCTTCTTTTAAAGAATTAACGTTATCTTCGTTAACTGTAGCCATATCCATATCGACTTCACCACTTTGTAACATTTGCATTCTAGTGTCTGCAGAAGTTACTTTATAAATAACGTTCTTTATTTGTGGAGCACCTAAGAAGTAATTTTCATTAGCTTCTAAAACAACTTCTTGTCCAGCTGAACTGCTAACAAATTTGTATTGTCCAGCTCCTAATGGATCTTTGTGGAATTTCTTTATATAATCAAGATTTCCTTGAGTATATTCTGCTCCGTAATGAGCTTTAGAAATTATTCCAGCGCTTAAATCATATATAGCATCAGCATTTACTTCTTCTAAAGTAAATTCTATTGTCTTTTCATCTATAACTTTTATTCCTTCTATTGAAGTAGCTGTACCTTCTTGGTAAGCTTTAGCACCTTTAATCTTAGTGCTATTTACTGGGTCTGAAGGACCATCATAAGTTCCATCACACATAATTGTGTAAGTAAACTCAACGTCTGCAGTTGTTAATGGTGAACCATCCCAGAATTTAAGATCATCTTTTAATGTGAATGTGTAAGTAAGACCATCTTCTGATACTGTCCAGTCTGCTAGGTTTGGAATTGCCATACCACCTTCGTCTACTCCTACCATTCCATCGAACATTGACTCAACAACATATACGTCATATGCTGATTCTGCATATAGTGGATTGAAAACTTCATCTGGAGCTTCAACACCGATTACTAATGTATCCTTTCTATTTAATGCAGCTGGCACGTTCTTTGAAGGATCATATCCTGGAATATATCCTTCTGTTGCATCAGATATTTCTCCTGTTGATTCTTGTGCTTGAGTATCATTGCTGTTTCCATTGTCTGATGTGTCTGCATTATTGCCGTTTCCACATCCCCCAAGTAGCATAATACAACTTAAACCAACAGCTAATGCTGAAATAAGCTTTTTCTTCATTTTTTTTCCCCCTTTTTAGTTCTTGTATTTTTATAAATAAATATAATCCCTTACAAGATATAATTACAATTGCAAGCATTATATTACTTAACTAATAAATATACTCATTTAATTTATTATTTTACTGTGTTTACATTTTATTACATTGATAGGTATTGGTAAAATTTTACCATAATCATTTTATTAAGTCAATTATGATTTTAATATTTTTTTAATATTTTTTTTTAATTTTTATTCTTAATCTGTTATCAAATATGCTTGTTTAATTCCATTTTGTTATATTATAGTGTTTTTTGCGACTTTATATTAAATAAGCGACTTTTAATTATTGATTTATTAATACTTATGTTATAATCTTATAAGACTTATTTCATAAAGGAGATGTTTACAAATGAATTGTAAATTTTATTTACATAAAGGTAAAAATAAGAGAGCAGAACAAGGTCGTCCTTGGATATATATAGATGAAATAAATGAATATGATGGTGAATATGAAAACGGAGATATAGTTGAAGTATATAATCATAAGAATTATTTTATAGGAAAAGGTTATATAAATGATCAAAGCAAAATTACTATTAGAATAATGACTAGAGACATAAATGAAGAAATTAACGAAGAGTTTTTCAAAAAAAGATTTGCTCAAGCATGGGATTATAGAAAAACTGTAATAGATACTTCTTCTTGTCGATTTATATTTGGTGAAGCTGATTTCTTACCCGGATTAACAGTTGATAAATTTGGTGACTATTTTGTAATTCAAATATCAACCTTAGGTATGGATAAATACAGAGATATAATAGTTAAAATATTAGTTGAAGAGTATAATGCTAAAGGGGTTTACGAAAGAAGTGATATAAAGACTAGAGAAATAGAAGGTCTAGAACAAACTAAAGGCTTCTTAACCCAACCTTTTGATACTAATATAGAAATAATTGAAAATGGTGTTAAGTACATAGTTGATTTAGAAAATGGTCAAAAAACAGGCTTCTTCTTAGATCAAAAAGAGAACAGAGCAGCTATGCATAGAATATGTAAAGGTAGAGATGTTTTAGATTGCTTTACTCATACAGGTTCATTCGCCTTAAATGCTGGGATAGCTGGTGCAAAATCAGTATTAGGAATTGATGTTTCTCAACATGCTATTGATTGTGCAACAAGAAATGCAGAGCTTAACAACCTTCAAGATACAGTTAAATTTGAATGTCATAATGCTTTTGATGTTCTTGGAGATTGGTCAAGAGAAGGTAAACAATTTGACGTTGTTATCTTAGATCCACCAGCCTTTACTAAATCTAGAAATACAGTTAATGCTGCAATAAGAGGTTATAAAGAAATTAACCTTAGAGGCTTAAAAATGGTTAAATCAGGCGGATATTTTGCTACTTGCTCTTGTTCTCATTACATGAGTGAAGAACAACTAAAAAAGACAGTACTAGAAGCTGCTCATGATGCAAGAAAAACTCTAAGACAAATTGAAGTTAGAACTCAAAGTTCAGATCATCCTATACTTTGGAATTCAGATGAATCATACTACTTAAAGTTCTTCATCTTCCAAGTAGTTTAATTAATTAAATATTTTATTAATATAGAATCTTCATTTATTTTCATAGGTTCAGTATTAGGAAAATATAAACTCATTCTAAATATATAAACAATAATGAAGGTAATAGCACAAATTGTAGCTGTTACCTTTATATATTTTCTCTTAAATATTAAAACTACTATAAAAATAAACGGTATTAAAAAAAGAGGATTATAATATAGTGCATCCTTAATATTTAATTTTATCAAGCTTTTTATTGCCCTAGTTATTCCGCAAGCTGGGCAAGGTATTCCTATAGTACCTCGAATTAAACAAATCGTTCCCGTTAAATTTGAAAAAAATCTTAATAAAATTGCCCATAACATTAAGCTTATAAGCGCTATAAAAATAATTCTCTTATTATTTTTCATATTAAACCTCATGATAATGTGTTATTTATAATCTAATTATATTAATACGTGACATTACAATACTTTATATCTTTTTCTTCATAATTTAAATTAGAATAAACGTCTTTTATAATTTTAGAAACATCTTCTTCTGCTTCATAATACCTATTATCTATATTTATTAAATTACCCCTAACCTCTATAGTATGATTAATTGATCCACTTGTTTGTATTAAGAAATCCCATTCTGATATACCTTGATCTATCACTTCTGATTTATATATATTATTAATAGAATCTATAATCTTTTCAATATCTTCTTCCTCATTAACAAACTTAAACTTTGCCTCTCCAGATAATGATTTAATAGTTAATCCTTTAACTTCATCTTTATTAATATTTACATTTGCACTATCCTCTAAGCTATAATTAGCTATTTCTGGCTCACTACTATAATTAGAGGTTTCTGATTCATTGATCCCTCTTCTTTGAGCATTATCCATAACCATCTCGTTGCTACTACTCTTATCCGTAATTAATCTATTATCAAAAATAGAATATCTTAATCCAACTAAAAATACTAATGCAAAACAAGCTACCATAGATACTATTTTTTTATTCATATACCATTTATCTTTTTTATCATCTTCTAAACTACTTAATGTCTCTTCTATTTTTAAATTAAAAGATTCTGGTAAAATAAAATCTTTATTTTCATCTTCAGTTCTTTTCTTTAAAAACTCATCAAATTTATCCATGAAGCTCCTCCTTTAAAATATTGTATAATTTCTCCTTCGCTCTCGATAACCTAGACTTTACAGTTCCTTCTTTTATATCTAAGACTTTTGCTATATCTTTATATTTCATATCCTCAAAATAAAATAATATAGTTGTCGTCCTTAAATCATCATCTAAGGCATTTATAGCATTATATAAAGTCACATCTTTGTATTTATCATTAACTTGTAGATTTACGAAATGCTCATTTTCAACTGATATTTCTCTGCTTCTTTTTTTATAAAGAGTATTACTCTCATTTATCACTATTCTAATAAGCCAAGTCTTAAAAAAACTTTCATCTTTTAATGATTTTATATTCTTATATGCCTTTAATATAGCTTCTGAAACAGCATCTTCCACATCTTCTTCTTTACTTAATATAGATTTTGCTACCCTATACATGGATATCTTATTTATTCTTATAAGATTACAAAAGGCATCCTTATCTCCACGCTTTGCTCTTTTTACATCTAAACTCATAACATCGTTATTTTGAGTCTCCACTGAAGCCTCCACATCATCCGCTCCCTTCAAAAATTAGACTTTTAATTTTCATAATTTGTTCCTTTAATTTTTATTTTAAATTAAAAAAGAGTGCTATGCACTCTTTCTTTATAAAAATAAAACTTTTTTACTTTTCTATATAATTTTTTCCTTGATAAATATCATTATCAACCAATGCTTTATCTATAGCATTTAAAACTTCCCATTTTTTCAAACTCCACATTGGCCCAATTAAACTTTCTCTTGGTGCATCTCCAGTTA
Source organism: Clostridium hominis (assembly GCF_014287825.1). NCBI lineage: Bacteria > Bacillati > Bacillota > Clostridia > Eubacteriales > Clostridiaceae > Clostridium > Clostridium hominis. The sequence goes on along the minus strand of NZ_JACOOO010000031.1, from coordinate 53,159 downwards.
ATCTATGTACAACCATATCTTGCGGTATCATAGCTATACCCTTACATATTAAATCGATATAATCTTCCTGACTTAATAATTTTAATTCTCCACTTTCATATTGCTTAACCATTTGTGTTCCGCTCATTAAATGAAGCAAATGGAACTTTATTCCCTGCGCTCCTGAATGAGCTACATAATCAACGGTCTTTAACATATCCTCTTTAGTTTCACCTGGTAGCCCAAAGATAGTGTGTACTACAACCTCAATATTTCTATCTTGAAGCTTCTTTATTCCTTCTTCAAAAACTTTGAAGTCATATCCTCTATTAAAGTTTCTTGCGCTTTCATCATTTATAGTTTGAAGCCCAAGCTCTACCCAAAGATAAGTTTTTTTACTTATCTCTTCAAGTAAATCTACTACATCATCATCTAAGCAATCAGGTCTTGTTGCTATAGATAATGCTACTACATTTTCTTGTTTTATAGCTTCTTCATACTTTTGTCGCAGTTCTTCTACTGGAGCATAGGTGTTTGTATATGCTTGGAAGTAAGCAATATATTTCCCATCCTTCCACTTTTTCTCCATCATTTTTTTTCTATCATTAAATTGTTCATTTATAGATAATATTCTACTACCAGCATAATCTCCTGAACCTCTAGCACTACAGAAAGTACATCCACCTTTAGCTACTTTTCCATCTCTATTGGGACAAGTAAATCCTCCATCTAATGATATTTTATATATTTTTTCATTAAATTTATTTCTTAGGAAATAATTTAAACTATGATATCTTTTACCATTCCATTCTTTTCTCATGTGTAACTCCTACTTTTATGTTTTAAAACTATTTTAAAACACTTGTTTATCAATTACAACTTATTAATATCTAAGTTTTTTAAATCCAAAATATAGTTACCATTAGTATTTTCTTCACCATCAGAAGCAGTTACCTTAAATTTAAAAACATCTTCTTCAAACTTTCCATTAGAAATATTATATTTATCTTGTGGAAACATCGTATCTAGCTCTGTTTGAATTAATGAGCCATCATCACTTTTATATAATTTTATTCGTTCCTTATTATACTCATTGTTATAACTTACTTGTAATATGTCTTCTTCTGGAGAAAAGATAAATTTTGTTACTTTACTCCCCTTTAACAAATCTACTGTGACTAACTTTTGTGCAATAGGTTTCTCTAAAACATCTTCCAATGAGTCAATATTTCCAGTTCCTAAACTTGCTTCTGAATTTCCACCATCGCCACCAGGTTGAGCACTAGACATCAAAGCTTCATCTATATAAGCTATACAAATATAAGAATCTTTATTATTAGTTGTTGTTATAGCTACCCTATTGCCAGTAAAGCTTAAACATACCTTTCCAAAAGAATCTTTAGGAACAACATCTTTATAGAGCATTATTTTGTTATCTCTTAAGTATGTATCTTGAGGTAATGTATTTAAATTAATAACTAAGCTACTTTTTCCACCCTCCTCACCAATAATACGTAATCCACTACCTTTTATATAAATCTCTTTTTCTGATTTTGATTTAACTTCATCAATTTTATATTCCTTGTTTTGTTTTCTAATCTTAAAAGTAATATTCTCTAGATCACTTTTTGGCTCAACGTCTGAACTTCGCACAATATTATAAATAAAGTAAGCATAATTACTGCCTTCTATAGATTGGTCTGGTTTAAATGATATAATTTTTGAAACACCTTCCCCACTGTTCTTGTTTGAAGTTAATAATTCTTCAGAAAGTAAGCTATTAGCACTCTCTAAATCTCCTGAAACGATATTATTCAAGTATTCTTTCACTATATCATCCGCTTTCTTCATATCAAATAAATTGATAGCTACATCATCTTTTTTTTCTATTTGTGAACATCCAAGTAAAATTGTTATCATTAACATTATAATTACTACTAGTGATTTATTTCTTCTCAATTTAATAACCACCTTTAATTTTATTCTTTCTAAAACTAGTCATATAATTTTATTTTTTCTATAAAACTTTATGTTATTCATAAATAAAGAATAAAACTACTGTAAAACTTATATATTTTATATTAGGAATATATTGGGGGGATATAATTGAAAAAAGATTTAACTAAAATTTTTCAGATAGCTGTAGTGTTTATAGGAACAATTGTAGGTGCTGGACTCGCCTCTGGTAAGGAAATAACTCAATTTTTTACTTCATATGGACTAACTAGTTTCTTTGGAATAATATTTTGTGGTATTTTCTATGTCATAATGGGTTCTATTATTTGTAAAATAGGAATCGCCTATAAACTTAACTCCTATACTGACGTATTAAAAGTAATTAGTCCAAATCTCTTAGGAAAAATAACAGGGATAATTACAACTGTTTATTTACTTTCTAGCGCCTCTATAATCTTAGCGGGCAGTGGTGCTTTAATTAATCAATTTTTTGGTATACCTAAAATTGTCGGAACTTTAATTATGCTCGCAATAGCTTCTATCTTTTTATTAAGAGATACAAATGGCTTAATTGAAGTAAACTCTTTTATAGTTCCAGCATTAATAACTACAATTACAGTAATATTTATACTTTATTTCTTATTTGCTAAAGACACATTAAACTTTCAATTTATAACCAGTATTGAACCACAGAAGAACGGGGTTGTTTTATCTACAATTCTTTATGCTGGCTACAATATCCTTTGTTGTTCTGGCGTTTTAGTACCTTTAAGTAATGAAGTAAAAAAATCCAAGATTATGGTTTATGGAGTTATTTTTGGAGCATTAGGTTTGACATTACTTTCTTGCATAATTAACTTATTATTATTTATTAATCAGCCATATATATATCAATATGAGATACCTCTATTATTAGTAGCCCAAAGATTCGGTCATATAATCCAAGCTGTATTACTACTAATAATATGGTTAGAAATGTTCTCTACAGAAGTTTCTGATGTTTACTCTATAAGTAAAAGCTTAGAACAAACTTTCAATATAAAGTTTAAGCATGGAATTTTCTTAGTGCTTGCTCTTGCATTACCTATATCACAAATAGGGTTCAGTAATTTAATATCTACACTTTATCCTCTTTTTGGTATATTAAGTTTAATATTTATATCTCAATGTATTTATTTTTATATTAAACATAAAAAAGAACTTAATAAATTTTAAACTATAAATTTATAATGACAAATTAATGTAGAAACTGCATAAGCAGTTTCTAAAAATATATTTAATAAAATCAGTAAAGCTAATTTTATTCATTAATTTGTCATTTTTCATCTTTCATTCTTAATTGACTTCAATCATCAAAATAAGTTAATGTAGGTACATTCTTATTGTTCATTATATCAAATGATACTGGTGGTATAAATGTCTTCTTAACTGATCCTCTTAATTCTGCAATTCTTGTTACTCCAACATATACATCTGATATCTTGTACCATGTTGCATAATCCACTACTCCAGTCTGAGGTAAATTGAATACACTTTGGAATACTTTTACTGATTCACTAGTTGAATTACCAAAAACTCCATCTACAGCAACCTTTGGGATAAGTGGATAATTTTGGGCTATTCTATTTAATTGCTCTTGTATAGTTTGAACTTCTGGACCACTTGATCCTACTGTTAAATCATATCCTGGGTATGATTTAGGTGACCCTTCAACAACTTCTGCTGTTACAAGCTCTATATCATTTCCATAAAAATGAGTTAATATATCGTATGGTGACTTTCCTTGATCCCCAAGATATTTGCTTCCCCATTGGGTCATCCATCCAGGACATTGAACATTCTTACCATCACAATATTGAGTTAATAAGGGTTGTTTTCTTCCAAATCTCCTAATATAACTTGAAAATATGTCATCAACTATTACACTTATACTGTCATATAAATTTCTTCCATAATTAAATGCATGATCATAAGCAGTTGAATTTGTTATGTCATAATTTTTTCCTTTTCCTCTATACCACTCTGTGTATATTCTATTAAGAGTAAATGATATTATCGCATAAATATTAGCCCTTATTGTACTTTCTGGCCAAGTTGAATAAATTTCACATGAAGCTACATTTTTAATATAGTCTTTATAAGGCACTTTGTAATTAGGTGCTGAATCATTATTAGGACTGCCTGCATGTACTGTTATAAACTCTGGAACTACAGGCTTTGGTAGTACAACTCCACTTGTTGGTGGTGGTAATGGCTTATCTACCTCTTCAGGTATCTTAGCTGGGTAATTACCATTTAAGGTATTAGGAGCGATATTTATAACATCTGCTCTTGAACTTCTTGTGTTACTGCTCTTAATTAGATTGCATGGTTGAATTGCTAATGATTGAGAAAAAATTTGAACTCCATTTATCAATAAATCTTGGAATCCTGGTCTTTCAATTCTTAAATCATATAAACTATAAGGCGTTGGTCTAGATGGCTCTTGAGAATACGAAAATGGAGGAGCATCTAATTCAATTATTTCTGTTTCTCCTGATGAGTTTGTAACAAGATTAATCTCTTTACTTTCCCCTTCTTGCCCACTTGATGGCTTTAATATTGCTTTAGTTCCATCTACCGGAATATAAGTGTCGTTTACATAACATTGTATCTTTAATCTTCCCTTGTCAGCCATAAATTCTCCTTAATATATTTCTCCATTAATATTAATATGATTTTTTATATTAATTAGTTACTACATTTAGATTATTTAGGTCTTCTTACAAATAAATCTTCAATATTATATTCATCATATCTATTTTCGGTAGTAACAAACTTTGGAGAATACACATCTCTAATAACATTAAACACTTTTTCTAAATCAAACATACCATATCCCCAATCTCTATTTGGATACACATCTCCTACCCTACCAGAAGCTCCACTTACTATATAAGTTCGTATCTGATTCGCATATAATGTTGGATCATTTCCGTCAACAATTGCCCATTGTAATATTAATGTGCAGCCACCAGAAACAACAGCTCCAGCAACTGATGAACCTGATATACTTGTCATTCCACCACCTGGCTTTGTCACTGGTGCATTAATACCTCCTGCAGCAATCTCTGGCTTTATTATTCCATCTCTTGTATATCCTCTTCCTGACTCACCAACTACTGAATTATTATTTTGATTATAATATGCTACAGATATAGCACCTCTAGACGTACTTGGCAACGTTAAAGTAGTATCTTCAACAGGAGTTAGAAATCTTGTAGTTTCATCTAATAGCTCTCTTTGTGGAATCCAAGAATAATAATTTCCATTCACTATATACTCTCCTGTTAGTCTAAATCTCCAAATACCTTCTCTTAAATTTGATGCTTTTATAGATATTAATCCATCACCTGTAGTTTGTTCTGGATTTGTAAAATTAACAATCATCTCTGTTCCTTCGTAAGTAAACTTTATTTTCTCCCTATTAGTATTTTTTGATGTCAAATCTGAAATTATTTCTCCTGAAGGAGATATTATAGACAATACAACTCTATTAGGCTTATTTATCCAGATTTCTATAGGTAACCTTTTCTGCTTTGCACCGACTCTTATTTGTATATCTTTATAATCCCCAGTTTTTTCAATTTTTCCTTCTGTATGAGTTTCAGTATTCCCTTGATTTCCTGTTGGAGTTACTATAACAGTTCCAATTCTCGAAGTATAATTATTAATACTAGTCTCTATAACACCATTACCTGTGTGCGAGCCCATATTAGTCCCTAAAGGTATATATATAACTACAGGTCTATTTGTCGCCTTTGCAATCGCTCCAATATATCTTATTCCAAGTAATATACTCCACGGTGTATAGCTAGGTACATTTGAATCTACATATGCTCTTGCCAACTCAGATTTATTTGCTGTAACTAATTTTACTATAACAAATTCACAATCAGGAGCCGCACCTTTCAAATCCGGATTTATTCCACGTGCACCTATAATACTAGCCATTGCAGTTCCGTGACCAATCGTATCTGTAGTACCCACTAGTGAATATGGATTTCCTCCGTTTTTCTTTAACTTAATAGCTTCAGTTATTTGTTCCTCTGTGTATTCTATTCCATAATTTAAATCATTTATATATTTATCCCCTTGTATCGTTTGGTCCCATATTCTGAATATCCTCGATGTATCGTCTTCTCTCATAAACTCTTCATTTAAATAATCAATACCAGTATCTAATATTCCTACCAGCACTCCTCTTCCATTTAATCTTAAATATGGATTCTCTCTTATTGTATCTATCTTAGCAGCTGATAATGGTGTTATTTGACTTAATGTCAATATTGTATTTGTTTCAACATCAACTACTTTCAGTCCTAAACTTTCAATATTATCAATTTCACTTTCTGGTGTTATTAATATTCCAAATGTTTCTGATATTAATACCCCTATAACACCACTTATTTGTAACGCTTTTTTAAAAGCTTCTTCTGTCGGTGTCTCAACCAATATAAAAATATGATCATCTGTACCACCAGTAGTCGAAGGTGCTACACTATCAGTTCCTATATTGGTTTTATTATTAATTGTATTTGTATTATTACTTCCAGTATTACTATTCTGAGTCGAAGCAATATTAGAATTATTTGATATATTTTCTTGCTGTCTAATGGCCTCTTCTCTATCACTCTTATTTCTAACTAAGCTATTAATAACTTCCGTTACTAAACTCAAACTATCATATGCACATACTTCGCCATATCCCCAAGATGGGTCAGGATAAAGTACATCCCGTCTTCTTCTCTTAGCTCCTAACAGTAAATAATATCTTAACCTTTCTCCATAGAGATATGGATCATTTTTCTTAACAGTTCCCCATTCTGTCATCAGTGCACATATTCCTGTTACATTAGGTGTAGCCATTGAAGTTCCAGTCTTAGGTCCAAAACTCCTATTTGGTATAGCTGATTCTATATTCTCTCCTGGTGCTACAACATCTGGTTTTATCTCTCCCCCATTATATAATCTTCCTCTTCCACTAAATGGTGAAATAGTATTTGTTAAAAAATTATAGCTTCCTACTGATATCACATTTCTAACTGTAGCAGGAATACCTAAGGTATTATATATCGTAGGATTTAAAAACTTTGTGCTTATATTTAATCCTTCAGATATAGGTAGCCACATATCAAAAGTTCCTTCGTAATCATTTACTCTTCTTAAAACAATTGTCCATTGTCCACTTGTAATGAATCCTCTTAATCCCTGTAATACTATCCCTATCTCACCACTTATATCAAATGGTTTAGGCCCAGTATTATATATATCATACCGAGTTGATCCCACAACTCCACTATTAAATCCTTCAACTACATCAATTATTCCACTAGTTTTTCCATCTGGAGATATCACCTCTAAAGTCAATTGAGGTAAAACCGACTTATATAAATTTATAGAAACTATAGTTTCATCTCTAGCTACATTAAAATCTATTTTATTTTCTGAAGTTATCTTTCCTCCAATGTGATGAGCCGCCTCCCCCTCATTACCACCTGCAATAACTATAGTTATTTTCTCTAGACTGGATACAGTTTGGATATACTGCTCTAAAAGACTACTTCCATTATGCGCCCCATCATTAGTACTCAAACTAATATTAACTACCAATGGCATCTGTAGTTCTTTTGATCTATCAACAAGAAATTTTAATCCTCTCATTATTAGAGTACTTAATGAAAACCGAGTTCTTGTTACCTTTACCATTGCAATTGAACTTTTAGGCGCGACCCCATAATACTTTTGATCTATTCTTCCTCCTGCACAAGCTATTCCAGCGACATGAGTTCCATGGCCTACAATGTCATTAGAAGGTACTATAGATAATGGATTGTCTGAAGCTAATGCTTCATTTATTATTGTCTTATTATATATCTTTCCGTCTCCATCTAAATCATATATATACTCTATCCTTGTAGTTCCATCGTCATTCATAAATGCAGGGTGCGTATAATCTATTCCAGTATCTATAAAGCCAACTAGTGTTCCTTCTCCTAACAAGTTATATGCTCCTTGTGCTGTTTGCACACATGAAGCTCTATTTGCTTGAGAATCTGTTATATAAAGACTCTTTGGTAATTCAATATATTGAATTTGTGGATCAAGAGATAAATCCACAACTTTATCCACAGGTATTTTCACCAAACCAAAGCTATACCCTAGATCTTCATAAGTACCTCCCAAGTTATCCACAGTTTGTCTAATTTTATCCACACTTTCCCCAGAAATAATAACAACCTCTATTAAATTGTTACTTGTTTGATTCAAATACGTAGTTGATATGTTTAATTTACTAAGAACTTGTGCTGGTAAATTTTTTAATGCTCCTATGAAATCTTGTCTATATTCATTATTTACTATGATTATCACCCCAAAAAATTTCTATAATCTAGTACTAGTATATGTTTATTAATAAAACGTTGTATTTATTGCAATAAAAAAAGATGCTTTTCAGCATCTTTTATAAATTAATTTCTATTCTCTCTAATTTAGCTACCACTTCGAAGTCTTTCACTGTAACAGTTTCTGTAAGTAAGGCTCCCCCATTACTAACTAATAGATACTTGGAATTACCTAAGCTTTTTAATTGTCTTATAATTCTTTCACCTTTGTAATCCAGAAGGAAAATTCCATTATTGCTAGGTTCCTTTACTACATGTGCAAAAGCTAAATCGCCCTTAACCATTCTAAACCCAGACATGTCATTGTCCTGAACTTCTATATATAAAACCTTATCATGTGGAAAACCTTCTACCTTATTTGAGTGAACTGGTAATTCTTTTTTACCCTTAATACTATTTAAACTATAATCAAAAACAGGTACACTCTTTAATACAGAAGCAAAAGCATCATTCCAAACCTCTGATGTTTCAACCTTTTTAGGCCTCTTATTTACTTCTAATGTCTTTCTTTCTTCCATAAGAGCTTCATCAGTAACTACCATGTTTATATCATTTAAGTCTGTATTTAATATTTTAGCTGCTTTACCTATAAATGATTCTTGAACTACTTTTCTACCAAGCTCAACATCATTTATATATTTTTCAGCAACTCCTAACTTTTTAGCTAGTACTTTTTGAGACATACCAGACTTCAATCTTGCTTCCTTAATTCTTTGCCCAACTCTACTCATTTGATTTATTCCTTTCTATTTCTTAAATGCCATTCTCGCTCTTCTATTAAATGGTTTATTAAATAATTAAAAGTCCAATTAATAGAGTTTGGCGTTACCATAGCTAAAACTCCACCTTTTATTTTAGTTCTAGTTAATGCTATAGCTTCTCTTAATTCACTCTCCGGAAAGTTATTATAAATTATTGCTTTTTCCTTTATAGGATTATTATTAATAATCTCAAATCTTAACCCTTCAAGTACCTCTTTTACAGTCATCTCACACATATCTGGTGATATGTTGATAACCTTATAATTAAGATCATTTAACCACTGTATCTCATCCTTAGTTAGACCATAAACTAAAATACATTTATTATTATCTAACATCTCAATCCCCCAATTTAGATTACTCTATTATTGCTGGTTCTTCAAACTTTTCACCAAATGTATCAACAGTTACTTTCTTCATAACTTGATCTTCGTATGGCTTATCATTGTAATCTGTTTTAGTTGAAACTATTTTATCAGCTATATCCATTCCTTCTATAACCTTACCGAATGAAGCATATTGTCCATCAAGATGTGGAGCATCTTCAACCATAATAAAGAATTGGCTTCCTGCTGAGTCTGGACTCATAGCTCTTGCCATTGAAAGAACTCCTTTTGTATGTTTTAAATCATTCTTAAATCCATTTCTAGAGAACTCTCCTTTTATTGAGTATCCAGGTCCTCCGATTCCCATACCTTCTGGGCATCCACCTTGAATCATAAATCCTGGTATTACTCTGTGGAATATTAATCCATCATAAAATCCTCTATTTATTAAATCAACAAAGTTTCTTACTGTATTTGGAGCTACTTCTGGATATAATTCAGCTTTTATAACTCCTCCATTTTCCATTTCGAATGTTACTATTGGGTTTTTCATAAAAAATACCTCTCTTTCATTTTACTATAACTTATTATTATCATATTTATCTACAGCAATTCAATAATTTAGAGCTAAATTATTGAATTATTTTCAAAAAAATAAGCTTCGATGCTCTCGAAGCTTTATAAATAATTATTATTAATTGTTATATTTAAATGTCGTTCCTAAAACAACTCTTGAGTAATCAGAATAATTTGTCAAATTTTTAACATCAATATGTCTAAAAACATAATCTCTTCCTAACTTTTCAATTAAATCTGAGAAAAGGCAAGTTAAAAACGTAGATGAAACTCTATCATACCCATCAAAATCTAACGCTACACCTGACTCTATATTACTTATTATACTGTCCTTTAAAACTATAGCATCTTCGCATGAATAATTGCTTCCTAATAATTCCTTAACTTTAATATCCATTCCCATAATTAACCCCCCTCGGTATTTTTTAAATTTTCTGAAAATTCTTTCTTATGTTATTATAATACACCCCATTATATTCTTTGTCAATATTTTAACGATATTTTTTATAAGTTTATTTTATTTTTATAAATAAAAAAAGAAGCCTTTCAGCTTCCTCATACTTATAAATTTATTAATTTCCAACTCAAATCTATAAATCGCTCTTCATCTGATGAATTATATACTTCAATCTTCCCTTTTTCATGAGAATCATTTAAAAGACCCTTTTCCTCTAATCTTCTTTTAATTTCCCTTGCAGTACCTAATCCACCATCAATTATATCTACATCATTTCCTATTACATTTTTGATTTCTTCGCTAACAAATGGATAGTGGGTACATCCTAAAACTATAGAAGAAGTATTACTACTATCATATCCAGCAAGCTTTTCTCTTAAATAAGCTTCTAATTCTTCCCCTTCAAACTTTCCATTTTCAACGAACTCCATTAAACCTTCGCATGGTATAGGAACTATATCAGCTTCATCTTTATATCTATTCAATAAATATTTAAACTTATCTTGTTTTACTGTCATAGGAGTAGCCATCATTAATATATTACCTTTTTTATTAAGTTCTACTGCTGGCTTTATAGCGGGCTCTATCCCTACTAGTGGTATATCTGGATAAACCACTCTTAATTCAGCTACTGCAGCACTAGTCGCAGTATTGCAAGCTACAACTATTCCCTTTGCTCCTTTTTCTAGTAAAAACTCTACAGTCTTAAAAGTTAAATCTCTTATTTCTTTTTTTGTCTTTGTCCCATATGGTGCATTTTTTGAGTCTCCAAAATATATATAATTCTCATTAGGCATTATCTTAAGTGCTTCTCTTAATACACTTAATCCCCCTAATCCAGAATCTAAAAAACCTATTGGCATCTCTTTCTTATTCAAGGTATTCTCACTCCAATTTACATAGTCCAAATTTATAAACCTTACTATTAAATATTTTATACCTTTATAGAAACTAAATCTACTTACTTTTTTATTATATGTTCAATTATTATTTTACATCCATGATGGAATAGTAACTTTTTCATTTTCAATCATTGTTGATCCTATTTTTCTACTTCTCTTTTGAGAATTTCTAGTTACTAATTCTTGTGCTTCGTTTATGCTTTTCGCTTTAAATACAATTGTCCATCCATTTTTATCGTATTTTCCTGCACACATAACATATTTATCATCATCTTTATTTACTCCATTTGTCATGTCGTAAACAAAGCTATTTACCTCTCCAATATTCTTATAATTTAGTTTAACAAAAATCCCTCTATTACCTTTCATATCGCACCTCCGAACTGTTGTTCTGATATCATTTTATCAGAACACCCGTTCTAGGTCAATATATTTCAACATTTTTTTACAAATTTATTATCTTAAATTCATTTCACTTCTTTTTATAAGTGGATTTATATATCTTCCTTTTTTCTCAGTACCTTTTCCATAATTAATTGCTTTTGTAGGACATAGATGCAAACAAGCTAAACATCCTGTACATTCTTTTCCCCATATTGGTTTGCCTTTAACTTTTATTGTATTTGAATTACAAACCTTCTCGCATATTCCACATCCAGTGCAATTATCATTTGCATAAAAAGATTTTGTTGACGTCGCTTGCTTTGTAAATAAAGGATTTACTATTGCAGTTAAAATCCCTGGCATAGGTCCTTTAATTACATCAAAAACACCACTTTCTCTACTTTTTATAATTTTATTTATCTCTTTTATTCTATTGTTAGCCTTAACTAATACTTCTTTAGCTACATCGTCACTATCTATATCCCCAAAGATAACATAATTATTAGGCATCACTACTGAAAAGCCACTGGTTAAACTCATTTCATGTTTTGTTAAAGCTTTATTAATAATCTTCATAGCGTTACCAATGTTTTCTCCACAAGTTGCAACTGCATAAATATAATTGTTGTTAAAATTTATAAATTTAATTTTACTTATAAATTCAACTACCATTTTAGGTGGTCCCCATGCATATATAGGATATATAAATCCAATACTCTCATTTTCCTTTAAAATAAATTCATATACCTCATCTTTCGTATCCATTAACTTTGCTATAGGAATCACTTCTTCATCTTTCTCTCCAATACCTTTTGCTACATATAAAGAATTTCCTGTACCCGAGAAATAAAACTTCATTTTTAATCACCTACTTCTTATTAGTTTTTAAAATAATCTTTCTACTTATAGCTCTTGGTAATAACCTATTTGCCTTTACTAATATTTTATTTTTAAATCCAGGAATTATAATAACTTTTCCCTTTTTAAATTCTTCATAACCTACTTTAGCTACAATATCAGCATCCATAAGATATTTCTTAGCCTTTTCTGATTTGTTTATTCCAGCCTTACTTTGAAAACTAGTTCTAACAGGTCCTGGACAAAGACAAGATATCTTTACTCCGAACGATCTTAACTCTTCATGAATTGCTTCAGTAAGGTTTAATACATAAGCTTTAGATGCATAATAAGTAGCCATTTTAGGTCCTGATGCAAAAGCTGCTGTAGATGCAACATTTAATATTCCTCCTGATTTGTTCTCTATCATCTTTGGTAAAAAATATTTAGTTAATCTAGTTAATGCCTTTATGTTTATATCTATTAATTTCTCTTCTATATTCCAATCTATTTCTGTAAAATTTCCAAATGATCCTATCCCTGCATTATTAACTAAGATATTAACCTTAATTTCATTATCATCAATATAATTAATAAGTTTATTAATTTCTTCTTCTTTAGATAAATCAACATCTAACATAATAATTTTATTTTTTTTATTATTTAATTTATCTGTAACATTCTTCAGCTTCTCTTTATCCCTTGCTACCAATATTAAATTGTGTCCATCTCTTTTAAAAAGCTTTGCTAACTCAAATCCAATTCCACTGGATGCACCTGTAATTAAAACATAATTATTATCCATACTCTTCCTCCAAACCTTATAAAATTATTATATCACCTAATAATACATAGTAGTATTCACGAAAATAGTCGATATTTTATTCAAATTATATACCATATTATTACATTTTTTTCAGTATTAGTTATGTTATTGTATATCTTGTACCGACAATCTATACAATATATACAGGGGGGGATTCTATGAAAGATGCAACAATAATGCTTCGTGTTACGGCAGAGCAGAAATTAGCGATAAAACGTACAGCTAGAAAGCTTGGACTTACAATAACAGAATTTACACTTCTAAGCCTTATGAAAGCAATCAGCGATAGCGAAACTAACCAAAATTCCGAAGTTACATTAGATTTGCTTAATTCTAAAGATGGCTAAGCATATAAGAATCATACAATCAACATATAATCGCCATATAAAATTTTACTAATTATTATTTAAATATAGTTTTTTTATTGCAAAAAATATACTTATGTATAATCACCATACATTCACCATAAAAAAGAATATAAAAGGATGTGATAAAAATGAGAATCAGCGCCGATATTGGATACAATACTACTAACTTCATAGGCGAGGATATGGAAGGCTCTTTCCTTTCAACCATAAAAGAACAAACTCATGAATTAGAAACAGCTAAATATATAGTAGAATATAATAATAAAACTTACTTAATAGGAAATACTGATGGTTTTACCAGCACTGAACAATCTAGAGATAAAGATGCTATCTTCCATCTATGCTTATATACTGCTATTGCTGCTTCTATGCACAGTACAATAGATAACAATGTTAGGTTAATTACTGGATTACCTGCTCAATTTTTTGCAGAGCAAAAGCTCCCTTTAATAAGAGCTTTAAAAGATAGACAAGTAGCTCTTAAAATTAATGGTAAATTCAAAAGCTTTACTATAACTAATGTTATAGTCTTCCCTCAGTCTGCAGGCTTATTTTTGTATGATAAATCATTAGTAGAAAAGGATACCTTAGTTGTGGACATTGGTGGCGGTACTGTTGATATTACTTATATGAGTCAAGGTCAGTTTAAAGAAGCAAAAACTTACCCTATTGGAGTTAACAGTATGTATGATACGTTACTTCAAACACTATCTAAGTATGGAATTAACTACTCTAATCGTATGAAAGCCCAAGAATTAATTGATGACCATTGTGTTTATGTTGAAGGAAAAGAAATAGACATTACTAGGGATATAAGTAGTATTTTAAGCTTTAAAGCTAAAGAAATTATAAACTCTATAAAACAATCTTTTCCTGAACAATCTAAATACTCTCGCTGGCTTTTTATTGGTGGTGGATCACTTTTACTAAAGGATTATTTATCTGATTATAAAGTTCTTGATGATGCTCAAATGATTAACGTAAAAACTTATGATATTATAGGACGAACTAAGAATGCATAAGAAAATAAAAACAACGATCACCTTGTCTAGCCATATTAAAGAATTTGCATCTAAAGAAGCCGAAAGCTTAGGTTTAGATTTTTCTGCTTACATAACAGTTCTTATAGCAGAAAAACTTCGTGGTTATAATATTATTAACCCAGTAAATTCCTCGACTTCAAATACTTTTACTCCCTCTATAGAAGATATTTCTATCGAATCTAAAGCAGAAATTGATGAATTTCAAATCGATGAATTAGACAGGCTATTATCATTAACAGCAACAGATGAGTGAATCTCATCTGTTGCTGTTATAATTTTTGTATTATTTGTATTACTTGTAATTACAATCTATACAATTTATTTATGTTTTTTATTTTTTTATATTTACTAATAAAAAATCCTTAATTTGTGCTAACATTTCTCTTCTTCTATATTTTTTCATTCTATCATATGGTCTTAAATCTGATGGTATTCCATATGCCTTTATTCCTAATCTTCTTGCAATATAGATTGCTCTTGGTAAATGATATCTGTTAGTTGATATTATTGCGCTATTTATATTAAAAATATATCTTGCCCTATACATACTGTCATATGTACAAAGCCCTAATCCATCTAACAATATTACATCAGTATCTATTTCCTCATAATTTTTCTTAATCCATCTCTTCATTACTAAAACTTCATTATAAGTTTCATCTTTTTCTTCACCTGTAAGTAAAATATTATCGCACTTATTATTTAAATACACTTCCACCCCTATTTTAATTCTATCCGCTAAAAGATCACATGGATTTCCATCTGGCCGTACTCCTGCTCCTAATACAATTACAGAATCTAATTTTGCTAATATAGATAAATCATCTATTATATATTTTTTTCCGTAATGCTGTATTATTAGTAATATAGTTGCTATAAACAATATCATTAAAATTATTAATACTAGCAATACCAATAAAATATACCTCATAAATACTCCCAAAAATTGTTATATGATATGATATGTGTTTTCCAATTATTTTGTATACTTATTTTATTATGCATAACTTTACCCTTTTGTAATTAAAATAATATATTTTTGACACTTAAATGCCACAAAACAGGTATATTATAAAATCATAAGATAGTTAATAAATTTTTCCCCCAAAACCACCCTTTTATAAATTTACACATTAACCTAGCACTAATGTCCCCCAACTAAAGTGCTAGGTTTTTTGTTTAAATCTATCAAAAATCGAAAGTATAGTTGCAACTATTATTCCTATAACTCCACCAATAGAAAAAAATAAAATTACATCACCTATTATAGCTCCGATTATAGTTCCTATTCCAACACCTGAAGCTATTCCTTTAGCCAAATGTTCATAATCTTTTTCATATAAAACTAATTTTCTCCACACACAAATTCTCCTCCATATATATAATTGAATATCAGTTATTTAAATTACTTATAATTTCATCAGTTTAATTAATATTTTCTATTCTATACCCTTTCTCCTCTAAATAATCATCTAATCATCCCAATCCCACTCTTTAAACTCTAATTTCGTTCTTATTAAGTTATAATTTCCTATTAAATATAGTTTTTAATAACTCTTTATGTTATATATATTACACTTTGTTTCTTTATTTGTAAATACCTTCCTTTAAAAATAATCTTCTAACAATAAAAAAATCTATTTCTGAATGATACAAAACATTCAGAAATAGATTTTTTATAATTCAACCTTCATTTTTACATGTGGTATACTCACTTCGTCATACACATCTGAAATCACTTTAAAGCCTACACTTTCATATAAATCTTTAACATATAGTTGTGCTGATAAAACAACTATACTTTGATCTAAATCATTTTTTATAAATTCTAAGCAAGCTTCCATCATTTTTTGAGCTATGCCTTTCCTTCTATGACTTTCAAGAACTAATACTCTTCCAATAGATGTATAATCGTATCCAATTCCTTTAGGAACTATTCTAGAATATGCAACAACTCTTCCATTTTCCTTTAACATAACATGATGACATTTCTTATCCTTATCATCAAAGTCCTGTTCCGAAGTAATTTCTTGTTCACAAACAAAAACTTCAAACCTAGACTTAGCAATTTCATACATATCATCAACTGTTAAATCATTAAAAGACTTTATTTCAAAATTCATAAACTCCTCAACTCCTTTCACCGTACCGCTAAATAACCCATTTTCACCAAAGGCATATTTATCTTTGCAAAGCCAAACTATCTCGTTTGGCCATTTCCATAAATAATATATTTAATAGTAGTAAGCTCTTTTAACCCCATTGGACCCCTTGCATGTAACTTTTGAGTACTTATTCCTATCTCTGCTCCAAATCCAAACTCTTCACCATCGGTGAATCTAGTTGATGCATTAACATATACAGCTGCTGAATTCACTCTTTGTAGGAACTTTTGTGAGCTTTCATAACTTTTAGTAACAATAGCTTCAGAGTGTCCTGAACTATAATTATTTATATGCATTATAGCTTCATCTATATCTTTAACAACCTTTATCCCTATTTTATAATCTAGATATTCGTTGTACCATTCTTCTTCTGATGCAAGTACTACGTCTTTGTCATAAGCTATAGCACTTTCATCACCCCTCACCTCTACTCCATTTCCTCTTAGTTCCTTTAATATAAATGGCATAAAAGCTTCAGCTATCTTTTCGTTAACTAATAGCTTCTCAGCAGCATTACAAACTGATGGCCTTGAAGTTTTAGCATTAATAATTATATTTTTAGCCATTTCAAAATCACAATCTTCATCAATATAAATATGGCAGTTACCGGTCCCCGTCTCTATTACTGGAACAGTTGCATTATTTACTACAGCTTTTATAAGTCCTGCTCCTCCTCTCGGAATAAGGACATCTATGTATTCATTTAATCTCATCATTTCTGTAGCTACTTCTCTACTAGTATCTTCTATTAATTGAATACTGTTTTCTGGTAAATTTACAGATTTTAAAGCTTCTATTAATACCTTTACTATTGCCTTATTAGAATATATAGCCTCTTTTCCACCTCTTAATATAACTGCACTTCCAGCTTTAAAGCAAAGTCCTGCTGCATCACTAGTTACATTAGGTCTAGCTTCATATATTATTCCTATTACCCCCATAGCAACTCTTTTTTGTCCTATTTGAAGTCCATTTGGTCTAGTCCACATTGATACAACTTCACCTACTGGATCTGGAAGACTAGCTACTTGTCTTAGTCCATTAGCCATCCCTTGTACTCTATCTTTATCTAAAGCTAATCTATCTAACATAGTTTTAGCTGTTCCTATATTCACAGCTTCTTGTAAATCAATTTTATTTGCTTCAATTATAAAGTCTTCATATTTTACAAGATAATCAGCCATAGCTAATAAGCCTTTATTTTTTTCATCTGTAGATAAATTACCTAATATATTGGAAGCTTCTTTTGCTTTTTGTCCTTTTAAAATTAACTCGTTCATAATTCATCCTCCTAATTATTTTTTAAGAAATAATGTTCCAATCTCATCACCATTCATTATGTCTAATAGAATAGTTGGTTCATTACCATTTGCTAATATCATATGTGCACCAGATGAAGTTGCATTCTTAGCTGCTGTTAGTTTTGTAGCCATTCCACCTGTTCCTAAACTACTTCCAGCTCCTCCAGCACATGCTTCTAATTCTGGTGTGATTTCTTCTACTACTCTAATAAGTTTTGAATCTAAATTCTTTCTTGGATCTGAATCATAGAATCCATCAATATCCGAAAGAATTATTAAAAGATCTGCTGAAACTAATCCAGCAACTATCGCAGATAAATTATCATTATCACCAAATCTAACTATATTTTCTATCTCATCTATAGCAACTGTATCATTTTCATTAACTATAGGTATTATTTTATTTTCTATCAATGTTTCAAATGTATTCACAACATTCTCTCTTATATGATTATCTTCTACTACATCTCTTGTTAAAAGTACTTGTCCAACAATATGGCTATATTCTCCAAAAAACTTACTATATATATGCATAAGCTCACATTGTCCTACAGCAGCTGCAGCTTGCTTTTCTTTTATTGTCTTTGGCTTTTCTTTTAGTTTTAATTTATTAACACCTACTCCAACAGCACCAGAAGTTACTAAAATAACCTCTTTTCCACTATTCATTAAATCTGAAATAACTCTTGTTAATTTTTCAATTCTAGTTAAGTTTATATTTCCATTTTCATAAGTAAGTGTTGATGTTCCTACTTTTACAACTATTCTGTTGCAATTCTTTAGTTCATTTCTATAATCCAAAATTCTCAACTCCTATATTATAATTGTTATCTCTATATTATAATTATTTTTAAGAATTTTTACCATAAAAATCAACATTCTGTTTTTTCTTATCTATATGCATAAAAACTATTGATTTTTTATATTTTTGCATATAGAATGAATATTGTTGCATAAATATTAATTTTTATACAAAGGGGGATGCAAAATGGATTTATCAAATTCTAAGTCATTTAGTGGAAATAAATTTAATTTTAAAAATAATATAAAATTCATTATACCTTCATTATTAGGTGTATTATTATTCATGATTCCTATAAATTATAACGGAGAAATCACAATTCCTGTAGCTATTCTTTCTAGTAAGTTAACAGATATATTAGGCTCATCACTACCTTATATAATTGCTGTTACTTTAGCTATATCAGGTATTATGACATTAATAACTTTTGTTTTTAAACCTAAGTTTATTTTGGATAACAAATTTTTAAGCACTTTATTTAAAACTACACCGCTTTGGTCTATCTCTAGAATTTTAGGTAGTATATTTGGTATATTAGTTTTATTACAAGTTGGTCCTGAATTTATAATTAGTGATGTAACTGGAGGATTTGTTTTTAATGACTTACTAACTATCCTTTTCTCAATATTCCTTTTTGCAGGTTTATTATTACCACTTTTATTAAACTTCGGATTATTAGAATTTGTTGGTTCGCTTTTAACTAAAGTTATGAGACCTTTATTTAAATTACCTGGACGTTCTTCAATCGACTGTATTACATCTTGGCTTGGAGATGGTACTCTAGGAATAATATTAACAAGTAAACAATATGAAGATGGTTTTTATACAGAAAGAGAAGCTGCTGTAGTTAGTACAACTTTCTCTGCTGTTTCAATTACTTTTAGTTTAATAGTAGTTCAAACTATAGGTCTTGATGGAATGTTTATTCCTTTTTACTTAACAGTAACTTTAGCTGGTATCGTGGCTGCTGTAGTAGTTCCAAGAATACCACCACTTTCAAGAAAAAAGGATACTTATTATAAAGGTAAAAAAGCTGAAAATTCATCTGAAGATATCCCTAATGGATACACTTCTTTAAGCTGGGGATATAAATGTGCTTTAGAGAAAGCTGATGAAAACTCTGATATAAAAGGATTTTTCATAGATGGATTTAAAAATATATTAGATATGTGGATGGGTGTTCTTCCAATCGTTATGTGCTTTGCTACATTAGCACTTATAATTGCTGAATTTACTCCAGTGTTTAAAATATTAGGTTTACCATTTATACCAGTTCTACATTTATTACAAGTTCCAGAAGCAGTAGCAGCTTCTCAAACTTTAGTAGTTGGATTTGCTGATATGTTATTACCATCAGTTATAGCTTCTACTACAATAACTAATGAAATGACTAAGTTCATAATAGCTTGTACTTCTGTAACGCAACTTATTTATATGTCAGAAGTAGGAGGAGTTTTATTGGGATCAAAAGTTCCAGTAAACTTAAAAGAAATGTTAATCATCTTCCTAGAAAGAACCTTAGTAACACTACCAGTTATTGTACTGATAGCGAACTTCCTTTATTAGTTAAAATTTGAAAATGCTAAATTATAAATTAATGATAGAAATCAGCCTTTGTGCTGATTTTTTTTATATCAAAAAAAGAAACTGCCTAAGCAGTTTCCACATTAATTTGTTACTTTTAACTTCTAACTCTTAACTTTCTAAACCTATTATACGCTGCCATTATTTCTTGCTTTCTTGGCATTGCTAAGCTTCCGTAACCACCTTTTATCTTATCTATATCTATTAGATTGCTTTGTAAAATTTCGTACGCTTTATCTACTGATTCTTTTAGCGTTAAATTCTTATTCATTAAATTCATTTCTACATATTTCATAAATGAACCAATAGTATTTAATTGCTCTGAATCCACAATTTGTTCTACACCTCTTAAATCTATATTTTCTTTATTTATAGAAATTCCATCTATTCCTAATGATTTAATTTTTACGCCCCTTGGTCCAGATTCTATAGTTCCTTTTTGTAGAACTCTCTTAGTATTAATCTTAACCTCTATTTCTTTGTTATGATCAATTATTCCTCTGCTTAATGCTTTTGCTTTTTCTGTAACTTCAAAAGGTTCATAATTGTCCATTTGAACTACTAAATCAGCTATATCAAAAAAGTCTCCACAACTTCCTGCTACAAGTATAGTTGAAATTCCTAATTTTTTATAAAGGCTTTTAGCTACATCTATATAAGGTGTTATAGGCTCCTTCTCTTTAGCAACTAATTGCTGCATAATACTATCTCTAATCATAAAGTTTGTTGCTGAAGTATCTTCATCTATTAGTAAAGTATTAGCTCCTGATTCTATTCCTTCAACAATATTAGCTGCTTGAGACGTACTTCCACTAGCATTTTCAGTATTAAAACTCTTTGTATCTTTCCCATTAGGAAGATTATTTATAAAAAGACTTATATCTGTGTTAGTTATAGCTCTTCCATCTTCTGCTCTAACTTTTAAGGCAGTATCCTCTGTTATTACAAAATCTCTTCCATCACCTTCTATATGATTATATACACCTAGTTCTAAAGCTCTTAATAAGGTAGACTTTCCATGATAACCACCACCAACAATAAGTGTTATGCCTTTAGGTATACCCATTCCCTTTATAACACCTCTATTAGGTGTATTAAATTCAACTTCAAGCTCCTTAGGTGATACAAATCTTTTTCCATCTCTTAATGGCTTTGACGATACTCCACTTTCTCTAGGAAGTATTGAGTTATTAGCTACAAAGGCTACTAACCCTCTATTGTTAAGATTATCTCTAATATAGGTTTGATCTTCTACTAATTTCACTCTATTTATTAACATCTTACTATCTATATTCTTATATATAAGTGTCTTTTCTACTAATATAGGCACCACGTTAAATAATATCTTTTCTAACTCTTTAGCTAATACGCTTCTACCTTTTGCAGGAAATCCTACATAAAATCTAACTTCTATTTTATCATTATTAAAAACAACTGAAGTTCTATCTAATATTTCTTGAGGACATCTACTAATTTCAATTAATCCACTTTTTCCAGACCCAAATATCTTTTCTCCGCATCTTCTTATATTTTTGCTAAATAATCTAGTTAAAAAATCACATACAGCTATATTTTTATATTTTAAATCTAGTAAGTTATTAGGAAATTTAGCTACATTGTTATCTACTATTATTCTTACTCTTGATGGTGCTGCAAAAGGATCTCCTTGGACATGATCTATACTTAATATAAAGGTTCCAAAATCATATTGACCTTCTAAATCTTTATATGATCTATATCCTTTACCATCTATTCTTTGTAGGTCTTTTTTTAAGTCATTTTGATTTTTCATACTATTCACCTTTTATTTCTGAAAAAAATTCATCTATTAACTTTTCGCTAGCTCTTCTATACATATTACTCATATTTATAAATGAACAAAGGAGTAAAAACTTCTTTTCGAAATCTCCTTTAAGCTCTGCATTATTTTCTATTAATTTTTCTATTTCTTCTTCCTTATTATCTACACCTTTTTTAAACTCTAATACATCATTTTCTGATTCGTCTAAAAATGTACTATATAATTCTCTTAAAGGATAAGACTCATCTTCTGAAAAGCTGTCTATTATTTTATTCAAACTTAGTTTTATATCATTAATAGATAATGCTCCCTTTAAATTATAGATTAATGACATAATTATTATATGCTCTTTTGTATATTTTTTATTTTTAATAGGCAATAATAACTTTCCTTTAGCATAATTATTTATCATCGTCTTAGTGAGAATTTTATCATCTTCCGTTCTCTTTAATGATGATAGCTTTCCCTCAAATAGTTGAATTACTTGATCCATATATAAATCAATCTCTGGTATATCATCCATAGGTATTCCATTTATAAAGTCAATATTGTCTACTAATTCTTTTATATCCATATTTCCTCCTAGTAGTTTTTCAAACTACTTGTAATAGTTATTCATATTTAATAATAATAGTATTTTTGAGATATTTCAAGGAAAAGCTAAATATTTAATAATAAGTAAGAAAAATCTGCTAAAATGAACTTTGACTCTTAGTAACAAATACTAAATAATATAAATATAATATCACATAGTTTTAAAAACTAGATTGTATCGTGGGGTGTATTTATGTATAAAAAATTAAGAGAACCTATAAACTCTATTACTCATTTATTAGGTGCCATATTATCATTCATTGCTTTATTTGCAATGGTAGCTAAAGGCGTTATGACTAATGCTTCTAACATAGCTATTATCTCAGTAACTATTTTCGGAATTAGCTTAATACTTTTATATACAGTATCAGGAACTTATCACGGTATAATTTCAACTGATAAAATAATTAAATTTTTTCAAAAATTAGATCATTCAATGATTTTTATATTAATAGCTGGTTCATATGCTCCATTCTGCTTAATAGGTTTAGGTGGAACATTAGGTAAAAATATGTTCATAGTTATGATTTCAATAGCCATTGCAGGTATAGTATTTAAGCTTTGTTGGTTTAATGCTCCAAGATGGTTACAAACAGCTCTTTATATAGCAATGGGTTGGAGTGCAATATTTGTTATTAAACCTCTATCTGCTGCTTTACCACCTGTAAGTATCTTCTTATTAGTACTTGGTGGAATATTTTATACAATCGGTGGTGTAATATACGCTACTAAATCTAAAAAAATAAAAATAGGTACCTTTGGATTCCATGAAATCTTTCATGTATTCATATTATTAGGTAGTTTAACTCACTTTACTTGTGTGTTTACTTACTTATTATAAAAACAAACTGAAATAAGGCAGGTAAAATTATGAATTTATCCTATTCACTTAAAGCTTATGAAGAAGGAATGACTGACGGAATAAAAGAAGGTCATTTTAGCTTATTAATTAAACTACTAAGGAAAAAATTTAAACACATACCTGAAAAATATATAGATTCATTAACTGATTTAGAAAATGATACTATTATCTCTATTGCATTAAGAATCTTCGAATTAGAAACTTTAGAAGATTTAGATGTATTTCTTTTAGTTAAATAGAAAAGAGTGGTTGAATAAAAACAACCACTCTTTTTATATTAATTCTATCCTATTCCTCCATACATAACGCCTAAAATTATTATAAGTATAGTAATAAATACAAATCCATACTTTCCAAACAGCCTAAATCCTTCTCCTAATTTTAAAGATGATCCTAAATTAATTTCATCCATAGCTCTTTCTTTATCAAAAATATAGAAAAATACACTAAAGGTAATTAGAGCTCCTAATGGTGATAAAACTATTGTTACAAAATTAGTAAAGTTATCAAATAGGTTCATGCTTAAACTCAATGGTATAGCAATTATAAAGCTTATAAAAGCTATAATTAAAGCAGTATTTTTTCGTTTGCTTTTTAATTGTGTCATAAAAGATTCAACTGATCCTTCTAACATATTTACAGCTGAACTAAAAGCCGCAAAGATCATGCTTAAAAAGAAGAAGATAGCTAATATCCTTCCTGCAGGCATTTTTTCAAAAATAGTTGGAACTGTTACAAATAATAATTGTGGTCCTGCTGCTGGATCTAATCCAAAAGCAAATGCCGCTGGCATTATTACAAAAGCTGCCAATAATGCTGCTGCGGAATCTAATATAGCTGTAGTAAATGCTATTTTAGGTATATCAAATTCCTTTTTCATATAGCTTCCATATACCATCATTCCACACCCATTTAAGCTTACAGAAAAGAACGCTTGCCCCATAGCCATTACCCAAGTATTTGCTTTAAAGAGGTATTCCCACTTTGGTGTTAATAAGTATTTAACTCCATCAATAGCACCTGGTAATGTTAATGATCTTACTGCTAATGCTATAAATATTAAAAATAAACCTGGCATAATTATATTATTTACCTTCTCAATTCCTTTAACTGCTCCAAAGCCAATTATAAGAGCAGCCATTAACATTGCTAAGAACGTCCACACTACAGTTTCACTACTTCCTGCAAATCCATCAAAGAATGTCGGTATATTAATTTTATTAATTTTCCCTGTCAAACTCATAGTAAAATATTTCATTATCCATCCTACTACAATGTTATAAAACACAAAAATTCCAACTAATCCAATGGCCGGTGTAATACCAAATAAACTTCCGAATTTTAGTTTTCTCTCTGTGAAGGAATCTTTTATAGATTTGAATGCTCCACCTTGATTGGCTCTTCCAAAAGCAAATTCAGCTATTAAGCCTGTAGTTCCAAGTAAAATTACACATAAAAAGTATGGTATTAAAAATACTGCGCCTCCATTCTGTCCCATCTTATACGGAAACATCCATATATTACCTAATCCTACCGCTGCCCCTATACAAGATAAAATAAATCCCGAACTGTTAGTAAAAGTTTCTCTTTTCTTTTTACTCATTTTTATATCCCCCTATATCTTAACTAAAATAATTAATATTAATTGCTAAAAATACTTTTTGCTTTGTGCTTTATTACTAGTATCCTAAATTTAAATGATAAAAGCCCCATAGCTTTTGCTATGAGGCTTTTTACTATAAATCAATTTATATAATACAAAAAAGCCACATAGATTTTTAATTTATCTATATGGCTACTTAAGTTCGTTTTAAAGCACGACAATTAACTTTAACCAATATAGATACAAACTCTTTTCAGCTTGCATCTATAAGTTAAACACAAGCTCTATCTATAATAGCTAAAGTAATAAGTAGTATTAACTTTTTTAGTCAAATCTAAGTTAATAATCTCATTCATAAGTCTAGCTCCTAATAATCAATTTTCTTTATTTTATCATTTTTTCTTTATTTTGGTCAAGAAAATTTTTACAAAGATATTTTTTGTAATTTTCTCACTAATTCACTTGCCGAATAATGTATATTTCTATGTAAAGTTAAAAACTTTATGTTATAATATCGGGAGAATAATAAATGAAATGGGGTATGTTTAGTGATAAATGTAATAAACGTAAGTTTAAGATACGGGTCTCGTAAATTATTTGAAGATGTAAATATAAAATTTACTCCTGGTAACTGTTACGGTGTTATTGGTGCTAACGGTGCTGGAAAGAGTACATTTTTAAAGATATTATCTGGAGAAGTTGAACCAAATACAGGTGAAGTAATAATTGCTCCAAACACTAGAATGTCTGTATTAAAACAAGACCACTATCAATATGACGAGTTTCAAGTTTTAGAAACAGTTATAATGGGTAACAAAAGATTATATGACATAATGAAAGAAAAGGATGCTTTATATGCAAAGCCAGACTTTTCTGATGAAGATGGAATTAAAGCAGCAGAACTTGAAGGTGAATTTGCTGAATTAAACGGTTGGGAAGCTGAATCAGAAGCATCATTATTATTACAAGGATTAGGAATCGGAACAGATGCTCATTATAAAACAATTTCAGAATTAACAGGTGGAGAAAAGGTTAAAGTATTACTTGCTCAAGCTTTATTCGGTAACCCTGGAATACTAATTCTAGATGAGCCTACTAACCACTTAGATATAAAATCAATCAAGTGGCTTCAAGACTTCTTAGGTGACTTTGAAGGTACAGTTATAGTTGTATCACATGATAGACACTTCTTAAACGAAGTATGTACTCATATGGCTGATGTTGACTTCGGTAAAATTAAGCTATACGTTGGTAACTATGACTTCTGGTACGAGTCAAGCCAATTAGCTACTGCTATGGCTAAAGATCAAAATAAGAAAAAAGAAGAGAAAATTAAAGAATTACAAGACTTCATTGCTAGATTTAGTGCTAATGCTTCTAAGTCTAAACAAGCAACTTCTCGTAAAAAGTTATTAGATAAAATTACATTAGATGATATCCAACCATCAAGCAGAAGATATCCATTCGTTGGATTTAAGCCTGAAAGAGAAGTTGGTAATGATATATTAGTAGTTGAAGGATTATCTAAGACTATTGATGGAGTTAAAGTTTTAGATAACGTAAGCTTCAGAGTAAATAAGGAAGATAAGATTGCTTTTATCGGAAACGAAATTGCAATAACAACTTTATTTAAGATAATCAACGGAGAAATGGAACCAGATGCTGGTACATATAAGTGGGGAATAACTATAACTACAGCTTACTTCCCTAAAGACAACTCAGAGTTCTTCAACGATTGCTCATTAAGCTTAGTTGATTGGTTAAGACAATTCTCTGAAGAAAAATCTGAAAGTTATATTAGAGGATTCTTAGGAAGAATGTTATTCTCTGGAGAAGAAGCTTTAAAAGAAGCTAACGTATTATCTGGAGGAGAAAAGGTTAGATGTATGCTTTCTAAAATGATGCTTTCTAATGCTAATGTATTAATTTTAGATGGTCCTACTAACCACCTTGACCTTGAATCTATTACAGCTGTAAATAACGGATTAAAAGACTACAACAGCAATATACTATTTGCTTCTCACGACCACCAATTCGTGCAAACTGTAGCCAATAGAATAATCAAAATTGATGATAATGGATCAATCTTAGATAGATCTATGACATATGATGAATTCTTAGAAAAATTCGGTGAATAAAAAAGTGGCCACTATGGCCACTTTTTTATTCACTAATAATTTATATGTAAACTTTTCTTTTTCACAGATTATATTAAATAATTTATAGGCAATTTTTTAACATCATCTTTTATAATTATTAATTAAACTGCTTCTTCTACTTTTTTATGTTCTTCTTTATGATGCTCTTTTTCAGCATTAACTTCCCAGTGAATTACAATTGCAAGTACAGTTCTTACAACGATTATTGCAGCTAATATCCACATTTCATCAAGAGTTCTAACAAGAACAGTCTTTAATATCTCTGCTCCCATCTTGAATTCTAATGCTAATGATAGTGCTTGTCCTAATTCAATCTTTATAGGATAGTTTCTTTTTCCTATCATATTAGCAACATATTGAGCAAAAGCTTTTATACCAGCAACTAATATTACTATTACACCCATTGCCTCTAATAAATGAATTACTAAAGGTATTAATTGTTCCATCAAATGTTCTAACATTCCATATCCCCCTATATTATGTAAAATTCCTTTATTATTATAATCTATATATATCATTAAATCTATATAAACTTGACATAAATATGTTAATATATAATAAACTTATAAAATTTTAATTTTTTTCTAGGAGAATTTACTATGATAAAAATATATAATAGAAACTCAAAAAAATATGATACTGAAAATGTTGCAGGTGGAAACTACATAAAATGGTGTTATGAATCTCCTATTGGTAAAAGCTTTACAGAACTATTAATAAAGAAAAAACTTTTTTCTAAGGTTTATGGTAAATATTGTGATAATAATCTTAGTAAAAATAAAATTTCTAGCTTTATTAATGATTTTGATATAGATATGTCTATTTGTAAAAATAATTTAAATGACTTTAGAAACTTTAATGATTTCTTCATTAGAGAATTAAATGATGATGCTAGACCTATAGACATGGATACGGATAAACTTATCTCCCCTGGAGACGGCCGTTTATTTGCTTATACCGATATATCTGTAAATGATTTGGTCCAAGTAAAAGATATAACTTATAGCTTAGCAGAACTTATTCAGGATAATGATATTGCTAATGAATATGAAGGTGGAGTATGCTTAATATTAAGATTGTGTCCTACTGATTATCATAGATTTCACTTTGTAGATTATGGTACATGTGAAAAAACTAACTTTATACCTGGAAATTATTATTCAGTTAATCCAACAGCTTTAGAAAGAGTTGCTAAACTATATTGCCAAAATAAGAGAGAATGGTGTGTATTTCATTCTGAAAACTTCGGAGATATTATTCATGTAGAAGTTGGAGCTACTTGTGTAGGCTCAATAATACAGAATTATAAAGAAAATAAACCTATTTCTAAAGGTGATGAAAAAGGTTATTTTAAATTTGGTGGTTCAACTACTATACTTTTCTTTAAACCTAACACTATAATAGTAGATGAGGATATCCTGACTCAATCATCTTTAGGATTTGAAACGAAAGTAAATATGGGTGAAACTATAGGCAAAAAATATAGATAACTTTCAGTATATGGAATGGAGGATTGTTTATGGGGGATTTAATTTATAGACTACTTTTATTTTTAAATGATAGTCGTGAGGAAACATTAAACTATACTATAGCTCTAACTATGATTCGTAATATTAGAGAAATACCTAATATGACAATAAATAAACTAGCAGATATGTGCTATACATCACCAGCTGCTATAAGTCGTTTTTGTCGTAAACTAGGCTACTCTAGTCTATCAGAATTTAAAAAAGCTTTATCTATTTCAATCAATACCAACTTTGATAATAGCTTTTCTAAACCAAGGGGCTTTAAAAATAAAAGAAGTAGAGAAGAGATTTTAAGCATAATGCATGACGAGATTTGTAGTGAACTTACACTTACTAAAAATTCTTTAGATTTAAAACTTATAGATAGAGTTATAGATTTAATTTATAGAAGTGATCATATTTGTATATTTGGTACTTTATTTTCTCAGTTAATGTGTCAGCAATTACAAACTAACTTTGCAAGAGTAGGAAAACTAATAAATATAGCTACTGATATCCAAGCTCAAGAAAAGCTTGCAAGCTCATTAACACCTAATTCCTTAGCTATACTTATTTCTCCAACGGGTAGATTTATAGCTTATCATGAACGTGTATGGAATAACCTTCTATCTACTGACTGCAAAATAGTTACTATAACAGAAAATAGAGAAAATGCTTATAAAGACGGATCTGATTACATAATTTATCTAGCACCATCAGAGTATAATAATGAATACTCTCCTGAAAATCAACATTCCCTTATGATGCTAGTTGAATACCTATTTATAAGATATGCAGATTTATATAACCACTATTAATAATTTACAATTTAAAATTAAAAATTTTTAATTAGATAAAGCCAGCTTATGCTGGCTTTATTCATTAACTTTTCACTTTAAATTCTTAATTAAAATTCAGCTCTTTCTACCTTTTCAATTTGTTCTATAACATTCTTGAATTGTGGTAAGTATTTTTTGTGAGCTAATAACATTTCGTTTAATAATTTTCTTCCTTCAGCATCATCAGATACTAATGGGTTAGTTGTCATTGCTAATAATGCAGTGTTGTAATCTCCTGTATATGCAGCTTCTGCAGCTAATCTTTCGAATGCCTTTATTTGAGAAACTAAACCTTGAGCGAATATTGGAAGATCAGTAACTGTATCAACTGGTACTGGACCATCCTTAGTTATCTTACAGCTTATTTCTATAGCTGATTCATCTTCGAACATCTTTAATCTTCCGTTGTTCTTAGTATTTACAGCTAAAACTGTTCCCTTATCATTGTAGATGCTTGAAATAACTTCACAAGCAACATCTGAGTAGTGAGCTCCACCTCTCTTAGATAATTCTTCAGGTTTTTCTTGTAACTCAACATTTTTATATAATTCAAATAAGCTCTTTTCAACAGCCATAACAACTTCAGCTCTTGTTTGACCTTTTTTGTATTCTTCTAATTCATGCTCAAGCATATCTCTCTTTTTATAGTAATATCTATGGTATGGACATGGCATTAATCCTGTTGCTTTTATGAATGCTGGATCCCATCCCATTGCAGCAATATTAGCCATTGATTGAGAGTTATCGCTATTTAACATTTTTTCCATTACTTCAGCAGTAACATCATTTCCGTCAAGGTATACTCTTTGACCATATACCATGTGGTTTAATCCAACTTGGTCCATAGTTATTCTTGATTTATCTACTCCTAGTAAATCTGCAGCTCCAAATTCCATTCCTATTGGAACATTACATACCCCTATAACTTTCTTATGATTGCTGTATCTTAATAAAGCTTCTGTAACTACTCCAGCTGGGTTTGTAAAGTTAATTAACCAAGCATTTGGACATAATTCTTGCATTTCTTTAGCTATGTCTAAGATAACTGGAACTGTTCTTAAAGCTTTGAAAAGTCCACCTGCTCCATTTGTTTCTTGACCTAAGAATCCATGACTTAGAGGGATTCTTTCGTCCTTAGCTCTAGCCTTTAATAATCCTACTCTTAATTGAGTTGTAACGAAATCAGCATCTTTTAAAGCTTCTTTTCTATCTAAAGTTAAATGTATTTCCATTGGTACTCCAGCTTTTTCTACCATTCTCTTAGCTAAAGCTCCAACTATTTCTAATTTTTCTTTTCCTTCTTCTATATCTACAAGCCAGTATTCTGCTACTGGTAATTCACTATATCTCTTAATTAATCCTTCTACTAGTTCTGGTGTATAGCTTGACCCTCCGCCAATTGTAACTATCTTTAAGCCTTTTTTACTCATGGTACTTCATCTCCCTTTCGTATCTTATGTCTCTATTATAAAATAATATTTGTAATATTATTTTCATTTTTTGAAAACGAAACCATAATATGATACAAAAATGACTATTTGTCTATTATTGCTTTTATATTACTTATAAACTTATTTTCATTACCATCAAATATTACTATATGTATGCCCATCTCCTTTGCTCTTATTGAAACTGGTCCTTTAGATGGTTCTCTTGTAGCAACAAGAATCTTATATGCATTTTTTCCACCTAATTTATTGGCATATACATTTAGCTCATTTAAAGCCATTTCATTATATTTTTCACTATCTTTACAAGATATTATTATAGGTACAGAATCTTTAACTGCTACAACATCAACTTCATTCCTTACAGTTCTATTTTCATTACTCCAAAGAAATACTACACCATTTCTTGATTCATCTATTTCTTTTATTTTATTTATTAAATTATTAGTAGCAATCTCTAACCATGTACCACTTTTAAATATAAAACCTTTTATATATTTATTTAAAAATGTTACTTCTATATCATCATTTTTTTCATCATATTGTAATTCATCCATCTCCTTTAGCTTTTTCAATATATTCTTTAATATTAACTTTTCTTCTTCAGTTAAAGATTTTATATTAATTTGTATTTTGTCTGGAGATTCTTCTATATGTTTAAATATGTTTGTATCGTATAACCTTTGCTTATATTTATTCCATATATCTAAATTCTTATATATCTGTTTAGATAAATATATTAAATCTTTTTTCTTACACAAATCTGAGGAATCTTCTACTAAAGCACCTCCAGCTGCGTTAATAATATCATTTATATCCAAATCATCAAACTCTTCATATGTTAGATCTATCCCATTATTAAATGTATATATCTTTTTATTTTTTATATCTGTATATATAGCTTTTATATTATTTTTTATACTAAGCTCTAACAAAGTTAATGAATTTATCCTTTTTCCTCCTGTAAGATTAACTATTAATTCATCGCCTTTATTTTTATTGATTAAATCAGATAGTTTATCAATTTCTCCTTCTTCAATAATTACATCATACATTTTTACCATCGGAAAATTCTTTTCATAATAGCTTTTTATATTATCTATTAAATCTATCTGTTCCTTTTGTCTAATAAATATGACTTCACTAACCTTATATCTAATTGTAGCCAATATGTTACCTTCATTATGTTCATCTAATTGATTAATTAATAATCCCACTTATACTACCTACTCTCTTTATATAAATTAATACTATTAATTTACCCAAAAGAAAAAGCACTTATTTATAAAAATAAATAAGTGCTTGGCAGAGCGTAAAGGAATCGAACCCTTAATGCGCCGTCCGTAGCGGCGTGTTATATCCGTTTAACTAACGCTCCACATTAACAATTCCTATAATATCACAAAGGTTAACATTTATCAAGAATAAATGATTATTTATTCACTTAGATAAATATCTGAAAATTCTATTTCTAGCATTTGTATCTTACTAGAAATACTGTTATCAACAGTTTCTATATGTTCTTCTAAAACTCTTGGAATAGTAACTATAAACTCTGAGCCTTCATTTTCTACACTATTTATACTTATATTTCCACCATGAGCTTTTACTAAATAGTTAGTTAAATCTAATCCTATTCCGCTTCCTATATATTCTTTATCAGATCTATTTGAACATTGATAAAATCTATTAAATATTTTATCCTGTTCTTCTTGTGATATTCCTTTTCCATTATCTATTACAGAAATATTAATATTTTCATTATCTATATTTAGATATACAAATATTTCTGAATCCATTGGTGAAAATTTTATTGCATTTGATAATAAGTTCATAACAATTCTGTCTATGGCTTCAGGGTCTGCTGAAACTATACACTCTTCTTTATTTGTATCAAATATTAATTGGATATTTTTTTCTAAAGAATATTTTTCTATACATTCTACAGTTCCTTCAATCATTGATACAATATCAATATTTCTCTTTTCTAATTTATAAAAGTTATTTTCTAACCTACTAGTATCAATTAAATTATTTATTAACTTTAATATCTTGTAGCTGTTTCGTTTTATTATATTCATGTATTTCTTTTCAGTTGTTATATTTAAACTATTATGTTCAATAAACTGTAATGCAGAAATAATAACATTTAGATGACTTCTCATATCATGAGTTATGTTCAAAGTAAAATTTTCTTTATTTTCACTTTCGTTTCTTAAATTGCAAAGTAGCTCTTCTAATTCATCTATAGTAACCAATTTATTTTCACCTATGCTATTACCCATTATGCCTCCTACCGTAATACCCCATCGTATACCCCAAAAAATATCTTACATTCTAAATTTTACCATATTTTTCTTTTTAGTACAACTTTTAAATAAACTTTATATTAAATTAAATCATTATTTTTACATTATTGTGTAATTTTTATGAATTTTCAGATTTATTTATAAATAAAAAAATCCAGACTATGCTGGATTTTTTATTTTACATATTATCTTTATTTACTTTTATAATATCATCATAGACAACAAAATTTATTCCAAAGATTAATATCAATCCACCAATAAACATAGTATATTTTCCTAAAGGTAAAATTAATCCTAATAATGTTGGAGCAGTTATTGAATACATTGCAAGTTTAAATATATTTCCATAAGATAATCTTTGCTTATTAAATAGCATACTTAACATACCTGCTAAAGACATCATAAATGAATAGAAAAGCATATCTATAAACTTAATTATAATTATTACTGGAATCATAAAGTATTTTATTACACTCAATTCTTTTATAAATATATCTATTACTTCATTATTGAAATTTACTTTATCTAGACCAAAATCAGCATATTTATAAACAATTTCTTCACTACCATTTTTTATTACAATACCATCTTTTAAAATCACTGTAGATAAATCTTTATGTACTGTAATATTTCTTAAACTATCTATTTCATCTACAGTCTTATCTGTATCTACTAATAATACAGTACTTCCCTGTTCTTCTTTATATGGTGATATTTCAAAATCTAATAATCCATTCTTCATTTCAAAATTTAGCTTTCCATCTTGGTATGCTTTTGAAATAACATCTTCTATGACCCCTATTGTACTAACAACTGTTATTCCTTGAAACAATCCAAAAATAGTAGCTAAAACAAAAAGATACAAAAAGGCCTTTCCTAATTTATCTTTTGCTAAGTATATATACTTTTTAGGATTTAAACTCCATTTAAATCTATCTATCATATTTATTTTTTTCTTCATATTTCCTCCACAATGTAAGAATTTATTCACTCTTTAGTATACCATAATTCTCCATAAGCTATATGTATAATTTCTGTAAATTTAAAAGTAATTGTTTAGTTTTTTGTATATTGGTCAAAAATTATTATATAGCCATTTTAGGAGGGATTATTATTGGATTTTAAAAAATCTAGAATTACTATATTAAAAATATTAATATCTGTTGTATTCTTATTTTTATTAACTTTACCAGTGAATTATTATATTAACTATAATTATTCTAAAACCTTAAACACTTTTTATTCTGAATTTAATCAATGTAATTTTGATGATGCAAAGGAAACTTTATCGGATAATAGCTTTATTTTAAAATTAAAAAAGAAAGTAATGACCACAGAAGTATCCAAATACTTCACTTCAATTATAACTACATTATGTAACGAATTAAAAAATAATAATATTGCTTCAGATCAAGCTGTTGCTGTATTTAAAGAGATAAAGAGTTATGATATTCTTGACGAGTCTTTAGATAAATTAATTTTAACTTTAGACCAAAATTATATTTCAGAGGACTCTTCACTTTATAAATCTTATCTAGATTTAGCATTAGAAAAATATAATGCTGGTGAATTTTCTGAAGCTATAAATATGTTTTCTAAAATACCGTACTCTCAGCTTGAATATTATAATACGGCTCAAGACTATATAGAAATATGTAAATCTTCTTATAAGCAAGCTTTATTTGAAGAAGCAGATAAATTAGCTTCTGAAGATTACTATACAAAAGCTATAGATTTATTATCAAGTGCTGATACATCTATTTTATCCTCTAATGATAAAGATATAGAAAATAAAATATCTTCTATAGAAATAGCTCGTGATGAATATTTAGCAACAGATTACTATATAGACAATGCTCAGACTACATCAACTTCATTATTACAAAATCTAAATACTGAAACAATAAATACATTAAATATTGAGAGTAATACACCTTATTTTGTATATGTTAATTTAAACGCTCAAAAAACTTATGTATATGGAGGTTCTAGCAACAACTGGACTTTAGAGAAAGAGTTCGATTGTTCTACAGGAATAGAAAGTGAAGCAACTCCTAAGGGGGTATATACAGTAACAGGACGTGGTGATTGGTTCTACTCTGACCAATATGAACAAGGTGGAAAGTACTGGGTTCAATTCTGGGGTGATTATTTGTTTCACTCACTCCCTTATGATGAAAGTCAAAGTACAATAGTAGACTATACTTTGGGTGTACCAGCATCTCATGGTTGTATCAGATTAGCTGTTGAGGATTCTAAATGGTTATTTGATAATATGCCAGATGATACAAAGGTAATAATAAATTAATAATTAAGAAAAAATAATTAGTGATTAATATAGAAATACTTTAAATAGTTTCTATATTAATCACTTTTTAAAATTTATAGTATATAAAATACTACTAAATTATTTATTATTAATTTCAAATTACTATATATCAAGGATTTATTAAATGAAATATGTTAATGCTAATGAGATTAACACTTCATTATTAGGTACTTTTATTTTTGTTGTGCTAAAATAAAAGTATATTTTAATAGTAAGGATGAATTTGATGAATATTAATATACCTAAAAATGTTCAATATATTATAGATAAATTTTATAAAAATAATTATGAAGCTTATATGGTAGGTGGTTGTGTTAGAGATTGTATATTAGGACTTTCTCCTAAAGACTATGATATTACTACTTCAGCTAAACCTAATATTACACAAAGTCTTTTTACAAAAACAGTTCCTACAGGTATAGAACATGGAACTATAACTGTACTTATCGAAAATGAAAATTTTGAAGTAACTACCTATAGAACTGAAGGAAATTATCTTGATAATAGACGTCCAGAATCTGTATTATTTGTATCCAATATAAAGGAGGACTTATCTAGGAGAGATTTTACTATAAATGCTTTTGCTTATAATGATAGAGATGGTTTAGTCGATTACTTTGATGGTTTAACTGACCTTAATAATAAAATCATTAAAGCCGTTGGAGATCCAAATAAAAGATTTCAAGAAGATGCCCTTAGAATGCTTAGAGCTATTAGATTTAGTGCTCAATTAGATTTTACCATAGAAGAAAATACTCTTAATGCAATTAAAACTAATTGTGTTTTAATAAAAAATATAAGTATTGAAAGAATTAGAGATGAATTATGTAAAATGCTCATAAGTAATAATCCAACAAAAGGTCTTATACTTTTAAGAGATACAGGAATTTTAGAAATCATTTTACCTGAAATAAATTCTTTAGTTGAATATACTCCATTATGCAACAATCATAATAGAGACGTATTTGAACATACCTTGAAGGTAATTGATAATACTGAATCTGATTTAAAACTTAGACTTTCAGCATTATTTCATGATGTAGGTAAACTTAACACTCTAACATCATTACCAAATGGTCATCATTATTTTCCTGGACATAACATAGAAAGTGCAATTATGACTAAGGAAATATTACGCAGATTAAAATTTGATAATGGCACAATAGATAATGTATGTGCAATAATTTATGATCATTTAGTTTTAAGACCTGATTATATGCCCACTGATGGTGAAATTAAAAGACTAATTAACAGAGTAGGTATTAATAATATTTATACATTATACAATCTACAAAGAGCTGATATTAACTCTTTATGGGATCCTATTCCCTTCTTAAATAAAGTGGATTATATAGAAAATAAAACTAGAGAAATACTTGAAAATAAAGAACCATTAACTATTAAAGCCCTAGCTATAAACGGTTCAATTTTGATAAAAGATTTAGGCCTAAAGCCTGGAAAAATATTAGGTTATATTTTAAATTATTTATTAGAAAAAGTTTTAGATGATAAAACTTTAAATTCTAAAGATATACTTATAACTTTATCAAAAGCTTACTTAAATGACTTACAAAATAACGTTGACTTACATTAACTTTTAGTTAATGTAAGTCATATAATTTAATTTACATTTTAACTATTTTATCAATATAGAATAAATAAAGATAACTTTCTTTAACTTTTTTCCCTGTTACTTTTTCTAGAGCTTCTTTATAGTAAGTAAGTTGAGTTCTGTATCTATCTATAATTTCTTCTTCGTTTCCTTCTTCTACATAGTCAGTTTTATAATCTACAAGAACTATATCTTCATCTTCTTGGAAGAAAAGATCTATGATACCTTGAAGTCTTACTTTCTCATCTTCATAAATTTCTTTTTCTAAGTTTTCCCCTAGCTGCAAACTACTTATCTCTGTAAAGAATGGAAACTCCCTACGTACTAAATCATTATTGTTAAAGGCTTTTAATACTCTTTTCCCTAAATCGCTAGTATAGAACTTATATATCTTTTTAAACCAAATCGTTGATGCTTCTTGTTCTGTAAGAGATTTATCTAACACCATCTCTTCAATTTGTGCTTTTATTTCACTTATAGAATTAACTCTACTTAAATTCAACTTTTGCATGACATAATGCATTATAGTTCCTCTTTCAGCAGCACTTAATCCTTTTTCTTCTTGTAAAAACTTTGGCTTAATTAGAGGCTTCTCTTTAAATATTTCTAAAGTTGCTATTCCATCATATTCATAATCGCTCATCTTTAAGTCTGATACAGAAACATTACTAGGGAGCATAGCTCCTTCTTTATATTTATACTTATATCCAAGTCTTCTTTCTATTTCTTTATCTATATACTTAATATTTTCAGCCTCTTCAATTAAGTTTTTTTCATTCTCTTCCTCTACCACTTCAACTTCCTTGCTAGTAATTAATAAATCTTTATTCCAAAATTTAATCTTCCACTTAGAGTAGTCAACTTTAATAAGGTCTCTTGTTACGCCTGCTACATCTCTTAATATTTCTCCATCAGCATGTTTACACATAGCTAATGCTATCCAATCTAAATATGACTTTCCTTTTAATACTTCTGAAGGTAATATTATATTTTCGTCTAAAGATGCTGAAGAAACCCAGTTATTAATAGCTTTTTCTAAATCTCTAGTAGCTCCTGTTATTATTAATTTTTCCTTAGCTCTAGTAAATGCTACATAAAGAATTCTCATTTCTTCAGATAATGTTTCAAGCCTAATTCTCTTTTTTATAGCTTCCTTTGCTAATGTAGTATAAGCATTTCTCTTTTCTAAATCTACATAATCCGGTCCAAAGCCTAGCTCTTCATGATAAAGTATAGATGAATTTAAATCCATTAAATTAAATTGCTTTCCTGTACCTGCACAAAATACTACTGGGAAC
Source organism: Clostridium hominis (assembly GCF_014287825.1). Taxonomy (NCBI): domain Bacteria; kingdom Bacillati; phylum Bacillota; class Clostridia; order Eubacteriales; family Clostridiaceae; genus Clostridium; species Clostridium hominis. The sequence continues at coordinate 14,087 of NZ_JACOOO010000031.1, read as the reverse complement.
TCAAGACCTTTACTTTTATGAATACTCATAATTCTAACTACATCTTCATTTTCTCCAAGAACCTTTGCACTCCCCATATCTCCTGAGGATTTCCTAAGCTTATTTATAAAGTTTATAAAGTTAAATAATCCTTTAAAGCTTGTGCTTTCAAACTGTTTAGCTCTTTGGAATAAAATCTTTAAGTTTGCCTGTCTTAACTTACCATTAGGCATTGCTCCAACATATCCAAAGTAGGCTGTATCCATGTATAAATACCATATAAATTCATCAATTGGAGTATATACTGATTTTTCCCTCCATATATTTATGTTATCTATAATAGATATACATTTTTCCTTTAGCTCTTCACTAGCTTCTAGATTGCCTTCTGACACTTCTTTTATTATCTCATAGAAATATAGCTCTTTATTTAATAACCTTAAATCGCTTAATTCTTCAGCTGTGAAGCCTACTATTGGTGATCTTAACACTGCTATCATAGGAACATCTTGAAGTGGGTTATCTATTATCTTCAACAAAGACATTATTGTTCTTATTTCTATAGACTCAAAATATCCACTACCTGTATCTGCATATACTGGCACGCCTTCATTTCCTAGCTCTTCTAAAAATATCTCTGACCAATTTTTTGTAGCTCTAAGTAATATAACAATATCTTTATATTTTATATTTCTATATTCATTAGTATCCTTATCAAAGACTTTAAACGTCTTTCCATCCTTCTCAGAAAATAATTTTTTTATTCTTTTACTTATAATCTTAGCTTCTAAGGCTATAGCATCAACATCTTCTTCCTCTTCAACTTTTTCGCCATCTTCCTTTTCTTCTATTACATCTACCTCTTCCACTTTAGCTATTCCTGATTTATCTAGTATATGAAGCTCTATTTCTCCACCTACTACAGTATTTGAATCAGTATTTTCCTTATAGCTAGCACCTAAATTTAACGCTTCTTCATCTGTATATTCAAGTTCACCAACTATAGTAGACATAACCATCTTAAATATATAATTTGAGCCGCTAATTACTTCTTCTCTACTACGGAAGTTTTTATATAGCTGAATCTTTCTGTCTCTTCCACCAGCTTCAAGAGGATATCTATTGTATTTATCTAAGAATAACTCTGGCTTAGCTTGCCTAAATCTATATATACTTTGCTTTACGTCTCCAACCATAAATACGTTAGGCTGATCTAAGCTTTTTCTAGAAACCAAATCTATTATTGTTTCCTGAACATTATTTGAATCTTGATATTCATCTACTAAAACCTCATCAAAATATTCTCTAAAATGTTCTGCAACTTGTGAAGGAACTATATTGTCATCATCATCTTTTGTTATTAATATTTTTAAACATAAATGCTCTAAATCATTAAAGTCTAAAAGATTCTTATCCCTCTTCTTTTTCGTAAACCTATCACCAAATTCTAATGTGATATTAGCTAAAGTTTTCATACATGGATAAACTCTCTTTATCCCTTCAACAGCCTCTTCTGGCGTAAAAGTAAAGCTATCCTCTATAAGCTTTGCAATTTTCTTTTTTATAGAATCTCTTATTCCTTTCACTGTAGCTTGAGCATTTTCATCTGATACCTTATTCTTTCTTACTACTGGAATTCTACCAAAGCTTATTAGCTTAAATGCTTTATACATTTCCTCTAATCCACCGCTTAAAGAAGCATATGCATTATCTAAATAAGATAGCTCTGTTGTAAATGTCTCTAAATATGGCTCTAAGCCATCTGTTTCTTTTATTATTTCAATAGCCTTATTCATCATATTTATAAAGCCATTTAACTCTACGCCTAAATTGCTTCTTAATACATTAATCCACTCAGTTTTATCTAATTCATCAACTGTATTTATATTAAATTCCTCGGCTTTTTCATTAAGCCATACCCCTGGCCATGGTCCACTCATAGAAAAACTATATAATCTTAAAACCATATCTTTTAACTTCTCATCATCTCTTGACCCACTATATGATTCAACTAAAGTTTTAAAGTTATCATCATCATTTTCATATAATTCTTCAAAAAGTTCTTCAATAATTTCATTTTTCATAAGGGTACATTCTGTATCATCTGCAATTCTAAAGCTTGGATCTAAATCTATAGTATAGAAATAGTTTTTAATTACATCTAAACAAAAGGAATGCATAGTAGTAATATTAGCTCTACTTAGAAGCGTTAATTGTTTTTGAAGACTTTTAGAGTCTGGTCTATCTTCTAATTTTTTAGATATAGCATTTGCTATTCTCTCTCTCATTTCTGCAGCTGCTGCACTTGTAAATGTAACTACTAATAACTTATCTATATCTACTGGATTATCTTCATTTGTGATTATCTGAATTATTCTTTCTACTAATACAGCAGTTTTCCCTGAGCCTGCAGCCGCTGCTACTAACAAGTTACATCTTCTTGTATATATTGCTTCAGACTGCTCCTTAGTCCATTTAGTCTCTCCCATACCTCTACTATTCCTCCTCCTGAACCTTTTCTTCTATAGCTTCCCAAACTTCTTCTTTATTCTTCTTAACTATTATTCTGTACTTATTATCCTTTATTGAAGTATCAAACTGACAGATAGATGAATAATCACAATAGTCACAATATGTAACCTTTGATGATTTACAAGGCTCTATTTTAACGTCTCCACTTAACATATCTTCACACAGTTCTACCATTTTATCATTAACATATTTTCTTAATATCTCAAACTGCTCTTCAGATATTACGGAACTACTATTTGAAAAACTTCCATCTTTATTAAATTTGGCAGGAATTATTAATGAATAAGTCTCCATTGTATTATCCATAGCTCTAACTAAATCAGCGTCTTTCAAGATTAATCCATTCATCTTTAACTTCTTAAGAACTTCATCTTTTATCTCATCTTCTGATAATGATTTTTTAGACTTTATTATAGGGTCATCTATTCTAAAATAGAGAATTGCTCCTGGCATACATTGCTTACTAAGAATCTTGTTAGAGTTTCTCAATATTGCATCTAAATAAACTAAAAGCTGTATTTGAAGTCCATAATATAATTCACTTAAATCAAAACTCTTTGAACCAGTTTTATAATCAACAATTCTTATATAAGTTTCGCCATCAAGTTCAACCTTATCAATTCTATCTACCCTACCTTTTAAATAAACACTCTCATTAGATTGTAGCTTTAATTCTATAGGATCAGAGTCTTTAAAATCTCCAAAATCAAATTCATTTTTGAATATTTCAAATTCTCCTCTTCTCATTTGTTCAGATATAACAGTGACTGATTTAGTTATTGTCTTTTTAAATCTTTCTGAGAAATACATATACTTTTTATTACTATTTAAAATTGAATTTGATTTATTTTTAAGCTTTGTATCTACTAATTCATTTACTATATCTCTACACTTATCTTTAGACAACTCTGACCATAACATATGCTCTTTCTTTATCTTATTTGTAAACTGATCTAAAATCTCATGCATAAATGAACCTAAGTCTGGTGCAGAAAACTCATAAACCTTTCTATCCTTAGCCTTTAATCCATACTGAACATAATAGCTAAATGGGCATTGAGCATATTTTTCTAACCTAGAAACACTGAATATAAGCCTTCCATTGTCATTACTATATAACTTTTTGATTTTTTCTCTTGGAATCTTTTCTGCTAGATTTGAATATCTTAATCCTTTAAAGATAGTATCTGCTCTTTTTGCAAAATCGTTATTCTTTTCAAACCACTTATAAGCTTGTAACCAATACTCTTCAATTTTTTCTTTTTCACACTCTCTTCTCAAGGCTCCAACAAGCTCATTAAAAGTTGGCGTAGGTGCTGTTATCTTATAGTAGTCATCATTCTTTAAACCTTCATTATAAAGCTCGCTTTCTTCCTTTAGAGATTTAAAGATTTTCTTTATTCTAGGAATAACTATAGACGGTCTTAATGATTTTCCTTCAAAATCAGCCATAGGATAAGTTATCATTAAATACTCTGAGGCTATAGTTAATGCTGTATATACCATAAACTGTTCTTCAAAAACCCTACTTCTTGTATCAGAAGCTAGTTCTATTCCAAGTTCTCTTAGCTCAATTCTATCTCTATCAGATAATATTCCTTCATCTTTATTTGTAGAAGGTAGCACACCATCATTTACCCCTACAATATATAAAGCTTTTACATCCCTGCCTTTTATTCTTGCTATATCACCTATATTAACCTGGTCTAATGCCATTGGAATTACACCAACTTCTTGTTCTTCAAAACCAGTTCTAAGTATTCGTGTAAAAGTATTAATATCTATTACTTCATCCCCTAATACTTCAACAGCTTGGTCTAATATCTCCATAACTATAGATGGTACTTGCTCATATTCTTTTATCTTATCTTGTAATCCTATATCATTAAAGTTTTCAAGCCATTCTTCCATAGTCTCTAAAGCTTTAATATCTAATAGAAACTCATATATTGCTTCACAATATTTTCTTACTGTAACATCATTCTTTATTTTTTGGGATAAAACCATTATTGGCTCTCTTATTTCCTCCATAATGTCAGCCATTTGCTTATCTTCATCAGATATTTCCTCTTCATTAGATTGATACAAATCTCTAGTCCACTTAAAGCCTTTTATCCCATTAGCTAATATATAATTTTCTAACTTATCAATAAGATATTGATCTAATTTTATAAGACCACTTTTAACATACTTAAATACACTTTCGTAAGACCAATTTGATATTATAACTTCTAAAGCCGATATTATTAGTACAACTAAGGGATTATCTAGTATCTCTCTTTTCTTATCTAAGAAAAATGGAATATCATATTCATTAAAAATAACTGTACCTATTTTTTCATAACTATCTATATCTCTACAAACAACAGCTATATCTCTATATCTATATCCCTTATCTCTGACAAGCTTAAGTATATCTTGAGCTACATATTCAACTTCACTATAGTTATTATTAGCTTTATATATTCTTATATCGTTGCACTTACCTGTAAAGGTTCTAAATGGATAAGAAAAGAAATGTCTTTCGAGATGCTTTAATTCTTCACTATCCTTAAATCTATAAGGATATTTTTTATTTAAATTTATAGGCTCCATATAGGCTATATTATTTTCTTCCATACCTTTAAGAATTCTATTTTCAGTATTCTTTATAACATCAAAAATATCAGTATCATCCTCACTAGATAATTCTAGATTATCAGTACATAATGTTATATTAACTGTCTTACACTTTCGGGCTAACAATAATATTACTTCTAATTGTTGTGGTGTAAATGTTGTGAATTCATCAATCCATATTTCAGCATTATCATAAAGAGTACATTCCTTTAATTTATCACCAAGAAGTGTTAGCACATCTTCTCCATCGATATACTTTTTATGTAAAGTCTCATTAAAATTAGTATAAATATCTACTAAATCGCTGACTTTTTCTTTTAAATCTTTATCTTCTATATCCTCTTGTTTTTCCTGTAAGATTTCCTCGGAAATATTGTACTTTTTAAACTCTGTAATAGTTTTTGATACTGTACTTACAAAACCTTGTTGCTTACTTATTCTATTAAAATATTTAAGGTCATCACCTTTCTCTATTAAAAGCTTATAAATAAGCATATTTTTTCCCGAATCACTTACTATCTTATTTGTTCTTCCACCACATTCATCAAATACTCTATTAGCCATTCTCTTAAAGCTTAAAACCTCAGCTCTAAGTAACGCTCTCTCACCTATTTCACTCAGTAACTTCTTTTCACTTTGAAAAGTGTATTGTTCTGGTACAAGAAGAATCAATTTATTATTGTTATCATTATCAATCTTTTTTCTTATTTGATCTAAGCAAAACTTACTTTTCCCAGTACCAGCTCTACCAAATATAAATCTAATACCCATAAATAACTCCTTTGGACTTTATATTTTAATACTTCCCTAAATCTCTTGTTTTTATCTCTTATACAGCGTACTTACATTCATTTTACTATAAGCTTTTAATAGACTAAAGTATATCTCTTTAATAATTAAGCTTACCTAATCAATAATTTTACCAAATACTATAAAAAAAGAGCAAGGCATAAAACCTTACTCTTAAATTATATATAATGTTATTTTTCTGTTATTGCTAACGCTGCTGCTCCTAATACTCCAGCTTGTCCTCCAAGCTTAGCTTTTTCTATTGAACAGTTTTCTGCAAATACACTTAAGCATCTTTCTCCAACTACTTTTTTAACAGTTTCAATTACTACATCTCCACCATTAATTACTCCACCACCCATAACAACTTTTTCTGGGTCTAAGTGACTCATTACATTACCAACTGTAATTCCTAAGTAATATAAAGCATTATCTAATATTCTCTTAGCTTCAGCATCACCTGCAGCAGCTTCCATAAATACTTCTTTAGCTGTAACATTATCATATTTCTTTAAAGAAGTAACTACCTTACTCGCAACAGCTTCTTTTGCTCTTTTTCCTATTGCAGTACCTGATGCAAAACTTTCAGCACATCCAACATTACCACAGCCACATCTTGGTCCTTCTTTACTTACAGTCATATGACCTACCTCTAAAGCATTAGCAGTATGGCCTCTGTATAATTTTCCATTGATGATTGCTCCACCACCAATTCCAGTGCTTACTGTTATATAAACCATATTTTCTGTGCCTTTACCAGCTCCAAACATAAATTCTGCTAATGTTGCAACATTTGCATCATTATCTAAATAAGTTGGTAGATTAAATCTATCTTTTATAGTCTTAACTATTTCATAATTCTTAAATGGTAAGTTAGATGGTTCAAAGATAATTCCCTTCTTTGCATCTAAAGGTCCTGGAGAACCTACTCCGATAGCTTTTATTAACTCATTATCTACTCCAGCTATAACATTAGCTATAGTATCTAATATTCTTTCTGAAACAGCTTCTTGTCCTTCTTCAGCAAGAGTTTCAACTACTTTTTCATTTACTATATTTCCTTCTAAATCTACTAGAGCAGTGTATATTTTAGTCCCGCCTAAATCTACACCTACAACATATTTTTTTTCCATATAATATACCCTCCACTTAATAAACACTTTAGTAATTTTAAGTATACCATTTTAATATTACGTTTACAATTGTTAGTATAATCCTTTATCAAAATTTATAATAACCTTTTCTGAACATAAAAAAAGCAGCATCTTATTAGATGCTGCTTGGCGGAGAACAAGAGATTCGAACTCTCGCACCGGTTTAACCCAGCCTACTCCCTTAGCAGGGGAGCCTCTTTAGCCACTTGAGTAATTCTCCACTTTTGGCGGAGAGAGTGGGATTCGAACCCACGGTACGCTCACACGCACGCCGGTTTTCAAGACCGGTGCCTTAAACCAACTCGACCATCTCTCCTTGTTACAATAGTTATTATATCAACGCTTTTTTATCCTGTCAACATATTTTTTGAACTTTTTTTAGTTTTATTTCACATAATTTTTATTATACTGCCAAGATTAATAATTATAATGTTAATTTTGACAATTTTACAGAAAACAAAAATTTTGTATAACAAATATTATTCTCAATTGATAATTATAATTGAGAATAATACCTTGATTTTACAAAGCTTATATATTATCATTTAAATATCAATTGAAATTATTTTTGGAGGTTTATATGGATAATCGATTTGATGAAGCAAATAAAGTTACCTTACTCTCTATTTTATGGAATGTAATACTAACTATTATAAAGCTATTAGCTGGTATTCTAGGTAGATCTAGCTCTATGATTGCAGATGCTATGCATTCTGCATCGGATATAATAAGCTCCATAGGGGTATTAATAGGAAATAAAATAGCAAAAACTCCAAATGATAAGGATCATAATTACGGTCACGAAAAAGCTGAAACACTAGTTTCATTCTTACTTTCACTTTTATTAATATTTGTTTCACTTAAAATAGGATATGATGGAGTTAAATCCCTTTTTCATTTAGATCAAGTTAAAATTCCAACTATATTACCTCTAGTAGTATCTGTTATTTCTATAGTAATAAAAGAATATCAATATAGAATCACTATTAAAGTAGCTAATAAAATTAACTCACCATCATTAAAGGCAGATGCTTGGCATCATAGATCCGATGCTTTATCTTCAATTGCTGCTTTTATAGGAATTGGTGGATCAATGTTAGGATTTAAAGCTTTAGATCCGCTAGCAGCTATAGTAGTTGCACTTTTTGTAGCTAAAGTAGGTTTTGATATATTAAAAGACTCTGCTAATGAACTTATGGATTCTTCTATTAGTGAAGACGAAGAATCTAAAATAATCGAAATAGCAAAAAATACTGCTGGAGTAATTCATTTAGATGAGCTAAAGTCAAGAAAGCATGGTGCTATGGCATATCTTGATTTAACTATTTGTGTTAATAAAAACTTAACTGTCTTCGAGGGGCATGAAATAGCTAGTAATTTAGAAAAATGTTTAATTGAAAGTATGAGATTCATAAAAGGAATAACTATTCACGTTGAACCTTGTATTAATTGCACAGATAATATTTGTTTAAAATAATATTTAATTAAAGAAAATAGTAGATGGCTTTTATTTACTGTTTTCTTTTTATTTTTAAAAAATCTGATAACCATATAAAATCTATATTTAGGTATTTAAAACCTTTATACTTTTTTATATAAAAAAAAAGAAGTTATTCTTGCGAATAACTTCTTGGCGGAGAGAGTGGGATTCGAACCCACGGTACGCTCACACGCACGCCGGTTTTCAAGACCGGTGCCTTAAACCAACTCGACCATCTCTCCTCGGAACATTTATTATTTTATCAACTATTAATAATTATGTCAACACTTTTTTATATTTTTTTATTTTATTACAAATACATGTTATTGTGGGTAATCCATATACTTCATATTTATCATATATCTTAGTTATTCTTTTCCTTTCCATGTTAATCTTCTTAATCAATATTCCTACATTATAAAAATATTTAATTTTTATTTTAAAAAAGTAGCTATATTATAATACAGCTACTTTTTACATTTATTTTTAAGTTTTTTATCTGATAACTTCCATTCCACCCATGTAAGGTCTTAAAGCCTCTGGTATGTTAATAGATCCGTCTTCATTTAAGTTGTTTTCTAAGAATGCAATTAACATTCTAGGAGGAGCAACAACTGTATTATTTAAAGTATGTGCAAAATACTTTCCATTTTCTCCATTTACACGGATCTTTAATCTTCTAGCTTGAGCATCTCCTAAGTTTGAGCAGCTTCCTACTTCGAAGTATTTCTTTTGTCTTGGAGACCACGCTTCAACGTCTATAGACTTAACCTTAAGATCTGCTAAATCTCCTGAACAGCACTCTAGTGTTCTAACTGGAATATCTAAAGTACGGAATAATTCTACTGTATATGTCCATAGTTTTTCAAACCATTCTTTACTTTCTTCTGGCTTACAAACAACTATCATTTCTTGCTTTTCAAATTGGTGTATTCTATATACTCCTCTTTCTTCAATACCGTGAGCACCTTTTTCTTTTCTGAAACATGGTGAATAACTAGTTAATGTTTGAGGAAGAGATTCTTCTTTTAATATAGTATCTATGAACTTACCTATCATTGAGTGTTCACTAGTTCCTATAAGATATAAATCCTCACCTTCGATTTTATACATCATAGATTCCATTTCAGCAAAGCTCATAACACCTGTAACAACGTCACTACGAATCATGAAAGGTGGTATACAATAAGTAAATCCTTTATTGATCATAAAGTCTCTAGCGTAAGAAAGTATCCCTGATTGTAATCTTGCTATATTACCCATTAAGTAATAGAATCCATTACCAGCAACTTTTCTAGCACTATCTAAATCTATACCATTTAATTTTTCCATTATTTCTGTATGGTAAGGTATTTCAAAATCTGGAACTACAGGTTCACCGAATTTTTCTACCTCTACATTTTCGCTATCATCTTTTCCTACTGGAACTGTTGGATCAATAATATTAGGTATAACTAACATTATTTCTCTAATCTTTTCTTCTAATTCTACTTCTTTAGCTTCTAATTCAGCAAGACGAGTTGCTTGTTCACTAACCTTAGCTTTTAACGCTTCAGCTTCTTCTCTCTTACCTTGACCCATTAATGCACCTATTTGCTTAGATATTGTCTTTCTATTAGATCTTAATGAATCTGCTTCTTGTTGTGTTGCTCTACTTTCAGCATCTAAAGCAATTACTTCATCAACTAGAGGAAGCTTCTTATCTTGGAACTTATTTTTGATATTTTGTTTAACTATTTCTGGATTTTCTCTTAAAAATTTTAAATCTAACATAGTATCCTCCAACTTACTTAATTAATAGTGAATAGTTAATAAATAAAGATTCTTATATCAATATATTAACTAGCAATTATTCATTTATAAAAAAAGAGCCTTATCATCCCCCATAAAAGGGACGAAAGACTCCGTGTTGCCACCCTAATTGATAGTAGTGATATAAATATACACTTCTACCCACTTAAATAATTTAACGGAATTATACCGTACTGCTCATCACAGTCCCTCCAAGGTGGATTCATAAAATATAGTTATCAGTTCACACCAACCACTGACTCTCTTAAAACATCTATCTTATTACTAGCCTTTTCAACGGTTTATTAATCTATTTTATATTAAATATATTATAACATCCTATATTTTGTCAATAGATATACGCTATCTATTATTATACCATATTTTTCTGAATTTATGCTTTATCAATATTTCTGCTAGAAATTATATCTATTCCAGTATTTAAAACATTTTTACATATTATACTTCCTAACTTAATAGGAACACTTACATAAATCCTGCTTAATACTTTAGATATTTCTATCCATAAACTCTTATCTACTTCTTCACTGCTTCTAACAGGAACTACCTTATATTTATTATTTCCTTTTACCCTTACTACTGAAGTAAATATAGCTTTATTCTCCATAATATCCTCCATTAAATATCTTCAAATTCCTTTATTCTTCCTGATATTATCCTAGAATCCTTTGAATCATCTACTATATCTGTTACATTTTTGCCTAGTTCTCTAGCTAAAATACTAACTATCTTTTCATTACAATATGCACCATGACAGCTACCAAAACCAGCTCCAGTTCTTCTCTTTACACCTTTAACTGTTCTTGCACCAAGTGGTCTTCTTATAGAATCAACAATTTCTCCTTCAGTAACACTGTTACAAAGACATATCATTTTACCATATCTATTATCTACCTTGATTACTTCATTTCTCTCATCTTTATTCATTTCTCTAAATTTATAAGATTCTCTTCTTTTATCTATAAAGTGTTTCTTTTGACTACACTTTAAGGTATTAGTTAGTGTATCACATAACATCTTAGCTATAGCAGGCGCTAATGTTATTTTACCGTAATGAGTTCCTGTAACACTTATAAAGCCTTTATCTATTCTACTATCATCTACAATAATAGAATCCTTATCATAACTTTCTCTAAATAAATTGTTTATACTATCTTTATCTAAATCTTTAAGAAGTCTAACAGCATAAGATATGTTATCATCTAAGCTTGTTTTTTCTATACTCTTTATTCCAATTAATGAACCACCATTTAATACTGGTGTGGATACAACAAAAGTATCTTTATCAAAAGTTTGAGTTATTATCCTAGACAATTTATTCTTATAACTATCATCCACTAATATATAACTCATATTTTTAAATGTATTTTCTCTTTCTAATTCATCCTTTTCTTGAACTACTCCACTTTCATTTATAAACATTTCATTAGCAATAGTATTTATAACTACTCTACAAGTAAATTTATTTTTATTAGTTATAACTTTAAAGCCTTTTGCTATATTCATAATATTTAGCACTTCTTCTTCTAACCTAAATATAACTCCATTATCTGAAGCTACCTCTGCATAAGATAATGCTAAATCATATGGTGCCACCAACGCTACATTTTGAGAATATAGCCCCTTTTTTATTCCTTTATTTATATTAGGCTCAATTTTATATACTTCGTCACTATCAATAAGATGAACACCATCTATTCCTCTTTTAATAGCCCTCTCATGCATTTCTTGTAGCTTAATTACACCATTATCATCATTTACTACTCTTAATCCACCAATACGCTTAAATGGCACATTAAACTTCTCACATAAGTCTTCTAATAATATATTACCTATGTATTCTAAACCAGCCATAACATTATTAGATGTCTCTGAACCATCATAAACTATTGCACTATTAACAAAAGATATATCATCTGCTATATCATATTCTTTTTCAATTACAGCTATATTTAAATTATATTTTGATAATTCATAAGCAACTGCACAGCCAATTATGCCTCCACCTAAAACTAAAACATCATAATCCATATAAACTCTCCCTAATTATAAAGTAAGCCCTTTTTCTTTTAATTCTTTCTTTATTAACTCCATATTCTCTTTAGTATCCACTGATACTGTATGGAGGTGAACTCCATTAGTTAATGAAGATAATGGAGTGCTTTCTGATAACTCAAAAGACTCTCTGAATCTATTTAAATCATTCAGATTTTTAATCATTAGTAACCCCTTAATTTCTCCATATATAGGATGTTCTACTATAACATCTTCTATAATTCCACCATATTTAATAACGATCTCTAGCTCTTTTATCATTTCAGCTTTACTATGATTTACAGCTATTATTGATTTTACTCTGCTGCCACTATCATCATTAAACATATATCCATCTGGAGTTGCTATTATATTATTCCCCTTTGCCCTTAGAATAGCTATATCCTTAACTATTATCTGACGAGTTACATTAAACTTTGTTGCTAAATCAACTCCCTTTATAGGAGCTTTCTCTTTAAGTAATAATTCAACTATTGCTTCCCTTCTCTTATTTGCAATCATACTTCACCTCATAAGTTAATTCTTATTATCACTTTCTCTTATTACATCTAATAATTCATTACTTATTTTTTTATTACTATGATGATATCTAATACTATCTAAGAATTCTTGATCATAACTCTTAAATTCTTTTAATATATCAGCACCTTTTTGTGCATGATTATAATATATATCTATTTGCTTTATATTATCATATTTTTTAATTTTTCCTTTAGTTAAACTATTTAGTAATACTAATGTGGATTTCTCTACTATATTTAATCCAAACTCACCTTTTCCTACATCATGTAATAAAGCTGCCTTTGCAATTCTATTAGTATCTAAAGAAGTTTTTTTATTTTTACATATATCTAAAGCCTCTTTGCAAACACGTATAGAATGATGTTTCTCATTATGATTTAATCTACTAAATAATTTCTTTTCATCTTCATCTAAATATTTATTTATAAACTCTGTATCTATCTTCTTAAAATATGATCCTGCTGCCCATACGAATTGTTTAACTCTATATAACGCCATACATTTTCACCTTTACTTTAACATTTACTGTATATTTATAATAACACTATTAATAAAATTTATGAATACCAATTATTTTAAATAAAATAAAAAAGCTACGAAATACTTCGTAGCTTTGGTGGAGGTAAAGGGAGTCGAACCCTTGACCCCTTGCGTGCAAGGCAAGTGCTCTCCCAACTGAGCTATACCCCCAAAAATGGTGGACCTTCAGGGACTCGAACCCCGGACCTACCGGTTATGAGCCGGTTGCTCTAACCAACTGAGCTAAAGATCCTTATTACCTGGCAACGTCCTACTCTCCCACACAGTCTCCCGTGCAGTACCATTGGCGCTGTAGAGCTTAACTTTCCTGTTCGGAATGGGAAGGAGTGTTTCCTCTACGCCATCACTACCAGATATAAGTAATAGTCCAATTATTTTTGGTTATTTACTTTTCAGAGTGTTCTCTGAAAATTGCACATGAATTTTATATTTTTTATTGGTCAAGCCCTCGACCTATTAGTATCAGTCAGCTAAATATGTTACCACACTTACACCTCTGACCTATCAACCTTGTGTTCTTCAAGGGGTCTTACTAGCTTATGCTATGGGAAATCTCATCTTGAGGTAGGCTTCACGCTTAGATGCTTTCAGCGTTTATCCCTTCC